>DBEYYU010000013.1:0-31490 GCA_048184855.1 Collinsella aerofaciens | reverse complement strand
GTTTGCGGACATGATCCGTTTTCCTCCGTCCCCAAGGGACCATTAGGCGGTGGCGCGACCTAGCCAGTTGCCACTGTGGTGGTAGATGGTAAACATCGTGGCCGTGATGAGCCAGGTTACGGGGTAAACCAACAGCAGGTGCTCAAGAGACGGATCGAACGGCATAATCGCAAACACCCAGATCACCCTCAAGACAACGGTGCCAAAAATCGTGAGCAGCATGGGCTGCAAGCTCACGCCGGCACCGCGAATGGAGCCCGACGCGTTTTCGATAATCGAGAAGATCGCGTAGAACGGCGCGATGAAATGAAGAATCGTCGTGGTGTACGCCGAAATCGAAACATCGTCGACAAACAGACGCGACAACGGACCCGAGAACACCAGCAGCACGGCAGACAGGCCACCAATGAGCATAAACGACAGCACGAGCGACGTATGGTAGCCCTTGCGCATGCGCTCATAGTTGCGCGCGCCAAAGTTCTGTGCCGAGAACGTGGTGATCGACACGCCGAGCGCCTCGGTAACCATCCAGACAATGCCATCTAAGCGGCCCGAAAGACCCCACGCCGTGGTGACATCGGCACCAAACGAGTTGACCGACACCTGAATCAAAACGTTGGAAATCGAATACGCAGCAGACTGAAAGCCAAGCGGCAGACCACACGAGATCATGCTCTTACAAATGCCAGGATCAATGCCGAGTTTGGACAGCGAAAGCCGCCACGCACCCGGTGCGTGCATCATGCGAATCACGATCATCGTGGCGTTGGAGCAAATGGTCAGCGCCACCGCGATGCCGCAGCCCAGCGCCTCCATATGAAGCACGGCAACAAAGATGACATCCAGCACCGCATTAACAAGGCAGCCGGAAGCGATAATCACAGCAGGCCCGCGCGTGTCGCCCACGGCACGCAGCAGTGCGGTTCCCATATTAAGCAGCAGTGCCGCAACCATCGCGGCAAAATAGCAACGAGCATAGGCCACGCCCTCGGCCAAAAGTTCATGCGGAGTGTTCATAAGTACCAGCATGGGCTCAACGAACACTATGCCAAGAATCGAGAAAACGATACCGCCCACCAGCGCGAGCGTCATGGCCGTATGGACCGAACGGCTCAGTCGCTCATCATCGTGCTGACCAAAATACTGACCGGTAATGACCGCGCAGCCGGCGCCGACGCCAACGCAAAAGCCAATGCAGAGCTCGGTGAGCACCATCGTGGCTTGAATGCCACCTAGCGCGAGCTTGCCGCCAAACTGACCGACGATATAGGTACCGATAAGCGTGTAGGCCTGCTGAAAAAACGAACTAAAAAAGATGGGAACGCACAGCGACAGCAATTGCTGCCAAATGACACCCTGCGTTACATCGATAGCCGTAGATTTCTTAGCCACACGCCCTCCCCAAAAGCGTACGTCAACCGACAAAACAGTAATTAAAGACCTAAGCTAATAGCAGCTTAGCACCGACCGACGTCGACCGAAACACCCCGAGTCAGAGCCCGGTGCAAACTATCTGCCTAGTGATACAGCCCCGGCTGGTAGTGATACTCGTTGCTCACGTGCGGGCACAGCTGCCAAAAGGCGACGGCACTCGCCGCGGCCACGTTGAGCGAATCGACCCCGTGCGCCATCGGAATACGCACGGCTCGGTCGCAGCCCGCGATAGTCTTGGCGCCCAGGCCGGCACCCTCGGTGCCCATAAAGATCGCCAGGCGATCAACCTCCTGCAGCGCAGGATCGTCCAGCGAAACGGAGTCGTCCGTCAGTGCCATCGCAGCGCACGAAAAACCGGCTTCGTGCAGTGCCGCCAGGCCATCGTGCGGCCACACACGAGCCTCGCTGCCAATACGCGTCCACGGCACCTGAAACACCGTGCCCATGCTCACGCGGGCCGAGCGACGGTACAGCGGGTCGCAGCACGTCGGACTGACCAAAATACCGTCGACATTGAGCGCGGCGGCCGAGCGGAAAATCGCACCCACGTTCGTGTGGTCGACAATACCCTCGAGCACGCACACGCGCACCGGGCGCTCCCCCGCCGCCTCAACGACGCCACCCAAGAACTCATCAACCGGAATCTGCCGCGGGCGACGAAACGCCGCGAGCGCACCGCGCGTCACGTTAAAGCCCGTCAGCTGCTCCATGAGTTCCATGGAAGCCACGAACACAGGAACCGGACCTGCGCCCTCGCGCACAACCAGGCGCTCAAACAGCGGCATCATCTGGTCGAGCCAGCGTTCGCCCAAAAGAAAGCTCACCGGCTCATATCCGGCGCGAACCGCGCGCTCGATAACCTTGGCACTCTCGGCGATAAAGATGCCCTTTTGCGGCTCTAGCACGCAGCGCAGTTCACGCTCGGTCAGTCGCACGTAGGCATCGAGCCGCTCGTCCTCGAGCGAATCAATTCGCAGAACCTCAACGGCATCAGTCATAGCAGCCTGCCCGCACCCTTCTTTACAGCACATCTATACCAAACGAGGCGACGCTAAGCGCCGCCCCATACATTCAATCAACCCGATAATACCGTTCACGCCAGGCGATTTACGCCTCAACGCGACGATACGTCACGAACTCATAATCGACACCCTCGTCGCCCTCGCCCGAGGCAATCGTGGCAACACCGCCACGCCACGCAATCTCCCACGCGGGATCGGCGTCCAAATCGGGAAAGTACGTGTCCACGGCATGAGTGCAATGGTTGTGCGTGACCTCGGCCTCGGCGCAATACGGCAAAAACTGCCGATACACCTCGCCGCCACCGATCACCCAGGCAACGGGCTCATCGGCAACCGCGGCGAGCGCCTCGTCGATGCTATGCACCACGTCGACGCCCTCGACAGCAAAATCCTCGTCGCGGGTAAGCACGATATTGCGACGGTTCTTGAGTGGACGCCCACCGGGAAAACTCAGCAGCGTCTTGCGCCCCATGATGACCGGGCAGCCCTTGGTGCAGGCCACAAAATGGCGCATGTCGGCGCGATTGGACACCACCATGTCGCCCTCGCACCCAATGCCCCAATCGTCACACACGGCAACGATAGCAGATAGCTTACACGTCATGAGCACCACCTACACCGCAATGGGAATGTTCTTGACCTGCGGGCCGTGCTCATAGCCCTCGACGATCAGGTCATCGGTCGTAAACGCATAGAAGTCATGCACATCGGGGTTGAGCGTTACCTTGGGTGCCGCAAACTGCGGACGCTCGATAAGCTCGCGGACGATATCGACATGACGATCATAGATATGGGCGTCGGCGATCACGTGCAGCAGCTCACCGGGAATCATATCGACCGACTGCGCGACCATCATCAGCAAAATGGCGTACTGGCACACGTTCCAGTTGTTCGCGGCCAAAATGTCCTGGCTGCGCTGGTTGAGAATCATGTTGAGCGTCGGCTTGTCGTCCTGAGGACGCTGCGTCACGTTATAGGTCACGCTATAGGCGCACGGATAAAGGTGCATCTCGGACAGATCGCTAAACACGTACGTATTGGTCATAATGCGGCGACTATACGGCGTGTGCTTAAGGTCGTACAGCACACGGTCCATCTGGTCGAAGTCGCCCTCGGCGTAATGGCTCTTCTGACCAATCTGATAGCCGTAGGCTTTACCGATGGAACCGGTCTCATCGGCCCACTCATCCCAGATATGGCTGTTGAGATCATGCACGTTATTGGACTTCTTTTGATAGATCCACAGAATCTCGTCCATGGCAGACTTAAGCGCCGTACGACGCAGGGTGAGCGCGGGGAACTCCTCGCGCAGATCATAGCGCGCCGTGACACCAAAGTTTTTAATGGTATAGGCAGGGGTGCCGTCCTCCCACACCGGACGGACCTTTTGGCCCTCGGTGGTGGTGCCATGATCCAAGATATCGCGGCACATGGTTACAAACTGCTGATCAGCTTTGCTCATTGACCCTCCTGTCAGTCGCCTATAAGCAAGATTTATTGTAGCCCAGGCGCACGCGGCCCCACAGCCCAAACATAAGCCCTCATCTTCTGACATATGCCAGAAATTCCTTGCGTAAATCTGCACGTTCGCTATTCTATTGTTGACATATGTCAGATAAGGAGTGTGCATGGCAGGAAGACGCGAAAAACTGCGCCGCGTCGGGATCATCCCCGAATACCGCGGCTTTACCCCCGATGGCCTGGCCAGCGGTGATGCCATCGACATGACCGTCGACGAGCTTGAGGTGCTGCGCCTGCGCGACCTGGAAGGTCTCAACCAAGAGGCGGTCGCCCAGCAGATGGGCATCGCCCGCGCAACGGTGGCGGCCATTTGCAGCCGCGCACATCGCAAGGTGGCCGATGCGCTGGTCAACGGACGAGCGCTCGTCATCGAGGGCGGCAATATCGCGTACTCCCCCATCGCCACGACGACGGCCGCATGGCCAGCAAAGGAGGTCGGCACCATGAGGGTGGCAACGACGTACGACAACGGCAACATCTTTATGCACTTTGGCCGCAGCGAGCAGTTCAAGATCTACGACATCCAGGATGGCAAGGTGCTCAACGAGCAGGTCGTAGGCACCGGTGGCACCGGCCACGGCGCCTTGGCGGGCCTGCTTGCCAACGGTGGCGTTGACACGCTCATCTGCGGCGGTATCGGCGGCGGCGCCATCAACGCGCTCACCCAGGCTGGCATCACGGTCTATGCGGGCGCCCAGGGCAGCTGCGATGCCTGCGTCGAGGCCCTCATTGCCGGCACGCTCGCTCAGACCGGCGAGGCCACCTGCGACTGCCATGGACATGATCACGAGCACACCCGCGAGCATGGCGAGTCCTGCGACTGCCACGGCCATCACGAGCACGAGGGCCACGAGGGCTGCAGCTGCCACTAACGACAAGCACCTCGTCGAGAATACGCTTCCGCGCGTGCGACAACCTACGAACAAACGGCGAAGGCCGCCTGGAGTACCATCCAGGCGGCCTTCGCCATACACGACTCATCCAGTCGTTATTTCTTATTGCGCATCTGCGCTTCCATCTGGCGCAGCAGGTCCATATCGGACTTAGGGCCGCCCGTTCCCAAGCCGCCCATGCCGCCCAGACCCATGGCATCCAGACCGGGAATATTGGGCATGCGCATCTTCTTGCGCTTCTTACCCTTTTTGCCCTTCTTGCCGCCGGCCTGCGCCTGATTGGCCATCGTGCGCATGCGGCCCATCATCTTATTCATCTCGCCCCACTGCTTCATAAGGCTATTGACCTCGGTGGGGGTCACACCGGCGCCCTTGGCAATGCGGGCACGACGTTGACCGTTGATAATAGAGGGACGCAGGCGCTCCTCCTTGGTCATCGACATGATGATGGCCTCGTTCTTGTCAAAGATGCCCTCGTCCAGGTTGCCGCCCATCTGGTTGAGCGCGCGCTGACCACCGGGGAGCATGCCCAGAATGCCCTTCATGCCGCCCATCTTCTTGACGGCCTTCATCTGGTCGAGCATGTCGTTCATGGTAAAACCCTCGCGCAGCATACGCTCGGCAGCCTCGAGCTGCTCGGCGTCGGCTGCCTCCTGGGCCTTCTCAATGATGCCGACAACATCGCCCATGCCCAGAATGCGCTTGGCCATACGATCGGGATAGAACGGCTCCAGCGAATCGGGCTTCTCGCCCATGCTCACGAACTTGATGGGCTTGCCGGTCACCTGGCGCACGGAAAGCGCGCCGCCGCCACGGGCATCGCCGTCGAGCTTGGAGATGATCACTCCGTCAAAGTCGGTGCGCTCGGCAAAGGTCGAGACGACGTTGACGATATCCTGGCCGGTCATGGCATCGACGACCATCAGCACCTGATCGGGCTTGACGGCCTTCTTGATGTCCACGGCCTCCTGCATCATCTGCTCGTCGATCTGAAGGCGACCGGCGGTATCGACGATGACCACGTCACGCAGGTGGTCGACGGCCTCCTGGATGGCGCCCTTGGCGATGTCGACCGGATGCTCGCCGTCACCGCGGAAGACCGGCACGCCGATCTCTCCACCGAGCGTGGCCAGCTGGTCGGCAGCGGCGGGACGGTAGACGTCGCACGCGGCGAGCAACGGCGAGCGGCCCTGCTTCTTGAGGAGGTAGGCCAGCTTTACGGCCGCCGTGGTCTTACCGGAGCCCTGCAGGCCCACGAGCATGATGACGTTGGGAATGCGGTTGCTAAAGACGAGCTTGCTCTCGGTGGAACCGAGCATCTCGGTGAGCTCGTCGAGCACGATCTTGACGACGTTTTGCGCCGGCGACAACGACTCCATGACCTCTGCGGTCATGCAGCGTTCCTTGGTCTTGGCGACGAACTCCTTGACGACCTTAAAGTTGACGTCGGCCTCGAGCAACGCCATGCGAATGTCGCGCATGGCAGAGGTAATATCGGCCTCGGTCAGCTTACCCTTGCCGCGCAGGCGGTCAAATGTGTCGTTGAGGCGATCGCTCAGAGAATCAAACACTAGTCACTCCTTAATTGGACTCGCCCACCAGGGCGCGGCAGAAATCTTTGGCATTGAACTCCTGCAGGTCATCGACCTGCTCGCCCACGCCGATGCGCAGGATCGGGAGCTTGAGCTTCTCGGCCACGGCCATGGCGATACCGCCCTTTGCCGTGCCGTCGAGCTTTGTCATGATAATACCGTCCAGACCCAGCGCCTCGTTAAACTCGAGCGCCTGGTTCAGACCGTTTTGGCCCGTTGCGGCATCGATCACGAGCACGACATAGACGGGCATGGGGCCGGCGGCCATATTGGCGGCGCGCTTACGGGTCACATTGACCACCTTGGCAAGCTCGCGCATGAGCTCGGGGCTCGTGTGCAGACGACCGGCGGTATCGATGAGCACCAGGTCGCTGCCGCGCTTGTCGGCCTCGTCGAGCACGTCGTAGCAAACACTTGCCGGGTCGGAGCCGCGGTCGCGCTTGATGACGGGGACGCCAGCTCGCTGGCCCCACACATCGAGCTGCTCGATAGCTGCAGCGCGGAAGGTATCGGCCGAACCGATCACGACGTTCTTGCCGCGGGCGGCCATGGCGCTCGCGATCTTACCGACCGTCGTGGTCTTGCCGGCACCATTAATGCCCACAAACAGCACGCAGCTCGGCGTATCGGAGAACGGATCGCGCTCGATGGGCACAAAGTGCTGCTCAAGCTGCTCGGCCAGGGCGCGACGGAGTTGCGGGGCGGTCTTGAGGTTCTTCTTAGCCGCGGCATCACGCAGGTCATCGGAGACCTTTATGGCGACCTCGGCGCCCATGTCACCCATGACGAGGGTGTCCTCAAGGTCCTCCCAAAAATCCTCGTCGACCTCGCCGCCAAAGTAAAAGACCTCGTTGAGGGCCTCGCGACTGCGCTCAAGTCCGCGCGAGAGAGCATCGAAGAATCCCATTATGCATTCACGACCTTTCCGGTTTCGCGATCGAGTTTTTGCGAGACGACGCGACTGACGCCGTCGGCTTGCATCGAGACGCCATAGAGGACGTCAGCGTCCTCCATAGTACGGCGCTGATGCGAAATGACCAAGAGCTGCGTATCGGAACGCAACACATCGAGCGCGCCGATGAGCTTGGACAGGTTGGCGTCATCGAGTGCCGCCTCGACCTCGTCCAGCACATAGAACGGCACCGTGCGCGTGCGGTACACAGCAAAGAGGAGGGCGAGCGCCGTCAGGCTCTTCTCGCCGCCCGACATGAGCATCATCTTGGTGATGCGCTTGCCGCGCGGCTGCGCCACGACCTCGATACCCGTCTCGGCAGGATGCTCGGGATCGCTCATCTCCAGATGAGCCTGGCCGCCCGGGAAGAGCATAGCGAAGATCTCGCGGAAGTTCGCGTCGACCTTCTCAAACGTCACCAGGAACGCCTTGCGCATCTTGCGATCAATGGCCACCGTGATCTTGGTGAGCGCCTTGCGTGCGCTCTCCAGATCGGCCAGCTGCTCCTCGATGTAGTCGGCGCGGCGCTTGAGCTGCTCGTACTCCTCCATGGCAACTTGGTTAACGGGACCAAGGTTGTTGATCTGGCGCACAAGCTGGTTGAGTTCGCGCTCGGCGGCATCGCGGTCCGTGGGCGCCGGAAGCATGAGCGCTTCCTCGAGCACCGTCGTGCCATCGGCGGTAATGGCCTTGATGGCAGCCTCGACCTGCACCTCGAGCTTGCCACGCGCGACCTTGAACTCGTTTTGCGTCGCCGTGGCGGCATCAACCCGCTCCTTGGCACGGGAGACCTCGGCCTTGGCATCCTCGATGGTCTTCTTGAGCGAAGCGGAGTCCGCCTCCTCCAGAGAGGCCTGGTCACGCAGGCGCGCTGCCCAATCCGACGCGCGTTCCAACAGGGCAGAATAGCGTTCGTGCATGGGATCGACGCGCAGGCGCAGCAGCTCGAGCGAGCGCGAGGCCTGGCGTGTTCCGCGGATACGACGGTCGATGCCCTCAAGACGATGCTCCAGGTCGGGCACGCGGCCCTTCAGCGAACGCAGGCGTTCAATCGTCTGGGCTAGGCGAACCTTGGCGTCGGCGAGCTTGCCGGCAGCTTCGGAATCGTCACGGCGAACGCGGTCGAGTTCGTCGTTGGCCTCGGCAATCTGCAAGCCCAGATCGCTTGCCTGCGCGCGGGCCTCGTCACGCGAACGGGTGAGCTCGTCAACGCGCGGGCGCGCAGCGCGAACGGCTTCGGCGGCCTGCTCGCGGCGCTTGGAGATGCGCACGCGCTCGACCTCGGCATTGTTGGCGCTTTGCTCCAAGCGGCCGATCTCGGAGAGCAACGAGCGGCGCTCGCCCTCAAGACGGGCGATCTCGCCGGCGGCATCGCCCTCAGCGGCACGCGCTTCCTCAACGGCCGCATTGGCCTCGACGACCTGATCCGACACATGCTCAAACACGGCAACCAGATCGGGCTCCAAGCCCTCCAGCTCGCGAATGCGACGCTTGCGCTCCAGAGCACCCGACGCCTCGCCGGCATCGAGGCCCACACGCACAAGGCCGCCACAGCTTACGCGGGCGCCATCGGGGGTCACATAGGTCACACCGTCAACGACAGGCGCAGCCAGCGCGGCGGCCAAGTCATCGACCACGTAATAGCCGCCGAGTAGCGCCTCGACGACGGGTCCGTAGCCTGCGCGCACGGACAGACGATCAACCAGACGGGTACCGGCAGCGCCCTCGGCAGCAGCAGAGCCGCTCAAGCCGCGCGCCACCAGCAGTGCCTCGCCCGAGGCCTTCTTCTGGTCCAGAGCGGCACGACCGGCACGCTCAAGCGCGGACGTATCGTCGAACAGCAGCGCATCGATATCGCCGGCGAGCAATTGCTCCACCAGGCCCTCAAGCTCGCGCGGGGCCTCGAGCACGTCGCCCAGACGACCCGAGACATCGTCGCCCAGCGCACCCACCAGACGGCTCACGAGCGGCGAGCTGTCGGCCATGCGGGCATCGAGTTTCTTTTGGCTGGAAAGCTCCGAGCGCACCTCGGACAACTTGTTGCGCGCCTCACTCTCGCGGGCACGCAGGTCCTTCAGGGCCGCGCGTGCCGTCTCGGTGGCCTCACGCGCATCGACCTGAGCCTGGCGCGCTTCCTCAAGAGCACCCTCAAGCTCCTCTGCGCGGTTGCGACGGCTCTCGAGCGAGGCCGTGACCTCCTCGAGCTGCTCGTCAATCTGCTCCAGGCGCGAGACATACATGTTGTCCTCGACCTCAGCGTTGCTCAGCGAGTCCTTCACCTTGGCGAGCTCGAGCGCGGTGTTGTCGGCCACGCGCTGCACATCGCGTTGCTCACGCGTAAGCTGCGAAATCTGATTGTCGAGCGCCACGCGCCGCTCGTGGAGCTCAGCGGCAGCAGGACCAGCGGCGTCAACGTCCTCCTGGGCCTGCATGTGCGCACCGGTCACTTCCTCAAGCTGCGCACGCGCGTCCTCGAGCTCATCGACCACGCGACGTCGCTGATGCTCGGAGCTCGAGATCTGCCCGCGCATGTCGGACAGGCGCGACACCATGTTGTGGCCCTTTTCCTCGAGCAGGCGCATGTCGGAGTTAATGCGGCCGACCACATCTTGCATATGACGGCGCTGCTCGCCTAGGTCGCCCACAAACAGGCCCTTTTCCTCGAGCATGACCTGAAGCTTCTCGAGATCGCGCTCCTTTTCGCCCATGCGGTACTGCGCAAGCTCCAGCTCGGCGGCACCTTCCTTGGAGCGGCTCTCCAGGTCGTTCCACTGCGACTGCAGCGAACGCAGCTCGTCGACAGCCAACATCTGCGTAAGCTCGTTCGCACGCGAGGACAGCTCTTTGTACTTGCGCGCGCGATCGACCTGACGCTCCAACGGCCGCAGCTGACGGGCGATTTCCTTATTGATGTCGCGGGCACGCGTCAGGTGCTCGTCCATCGACTTAATCTTTTTAAGCGCACGCTCCTTGCGCCGCTTGTGCTTGGAGATACCGGCGGCTTCCTCGATGAGGGCACGGCGCTCCTCGGGGCGGCTCTGCAAAATGGCGTCGAGCTTGCCCTGGCTAATAATGGAATGCGTATCCTTGCCCAAGCCCGAATCGTGCAGGATGTCCTGAATGTCCATCAGGCGGCACGGACTCGAGTTGATGAGGTACTCGCTTTCGCCCGAGCGATACATACGACGGGTAATGGCGACCTCGTCAAAATCGACAGGCAGCATATGGTCCGAGTTATCGAGCACCAGCGTGACCTCGGCGACACCCACCGGCTTGCGCGCTGACGAGCCCGAGAAGATGACATCCTCCATGGCCTGGCCGCGCAGCTGCTTGGCGCTCTGCTCGCCCAGGACCCACAGAATCGAGTCAGAGATGTTCGATTTTCCCGAGCCGTTGGGACCGACGATGACGGTCAGACCCGGCTCAAACGTCATATGGGCGCGGTCGGCAAACGACTTGAACCCTTTGAGCGTGAGGGACTTGAGATACACGGTTCCTCGCTTAAACAGGCTTCTTGTTGAGAATCACGCCGTTGGTGGTGTAGCCCATGCGGTCAAGCGCCTCGAGAGCAGCGGCTCCCTCGGCTTCTTTCTTTGAGGAGCCGGAGCCGCGACCCTGACGGATGCCATCGATCAAAACCACGGCGGTAAAGGTGGGCGCATGCGCCGGGCCCTCGGAGCCAACGAGCTTGTACGCCGGGGGCTCGTGACCGTCGGCTTGCACACACTCCTGCAAAAACGACTTGGGGTTCGCAGGATGCTCGGCACGCTCGGAAGCCAAATGCGGCTTAAGCGTACGGTGAATGAACTCCGCCGCGGCATCCCAGCCGGCATCCAGGTACAGCGCTCCCACGAGCGACTCGTAGACGTTCTCGAGGGCCGAATGCAGGCCGCGCGCACCGGTACCGGTCTCGGAGGCACCAAAGATGATGATGTCGTCGATGCCCAGCTCGTGAGAAACCTCGGACAGCGTAGCACCCGAGACAAGCGACACCTTCAGGCGCGTGAGCTTGCCCTCGTCAAACTCCGGATAGGACTCAAACAGGGAGCGTGCGACCACAGCGCCCAAAATGGAATCGCCCAAGAACTCAAGGCGCTCATAGCTGGCAGAAACCGGCTGGCCCTCGACTGCCGAGGGATGCGTGAGTGCCGCGCGCAGCAGCACCTTATTATTGAACTCATGGCCCAGGATTTCCTGGGCGCGCGTAAGTCGTTCAGACAAAGCCAAGACCTAGGCCTCCCTGGCGTTTTCGATAGCGTCGACGGCGTCGGCGACAGAGTTGAGCGAGAGCAGGGTCTCGTCATCGATCTCGAGGTTGAACTCGTCCTCGATAGCCGTAACCAGCTGCAGGCGCTCGAGCGAGTTGGCATCGAGGTCGTCAAAGGTGGTCTCCTCGCTAATTTCGGCAACATCGACGCCCAGAACGTCAGCAGCGACCTCGGCGATCTTGTCGAAGATTTCGGAGCGGTCCATAGCGCTTCCTCTCATAGTGCATGAATACCAAAAAATGGTACCGCCCGGGCGGTACCAAGACACGGTTCTGATTCTACCCCACGACGCACGCCCCGAGACGCATAACGCCGCTGTTATAAAACGATGCCGTCCATGGAGTTGGCGACATTCTCGACCAGCCCGGCGCGCACGGCTTCGGCCGCCGCAAGCGTACCGTTTTTAACAGCCTCGACCGAGGTGGCGCCATGGCCGATCAGGACCACGCCGCGCAGGCCCAAAAGAATCGCGCCGCCCTTGGCGTCGCCCGAAAGCTTGGCTTTAATCTCGCGCATCTGCTTTTTGATGAGCAGCGCGGCGATCTTGGTGCCGAGCGAGGCCATAAAGGCACCCTTGAGTTCCTGCAGCAAAAACTTGGCAGCGCCCTCGGTGGCCTTGAGCGCGATGTTGCCCGACATGCCGTCGGCGACCACGACGTCAAAATTGCCCGACGTAAGATCGGTGCCCTCGCAGTTACCAACAAAGCCGGGAACGGCGGCTTTCATGGCCGGGAAGCAGGCCTTGGTAAAGTTGGAGCCCTTCTCGTCCTCGGTGCCGTTGGCAAGCAGGCCCACGCGGGGATGCTCGATGCCCAGGACGACGCGGGCATAGGCGCTGCCCATCTGGGCAAAACGCACCATATCGTCAACCTCGACATCGGGGTTGGCACCCATGTCGCACAGCACCGTCAGACCGCCGGCGTGATTGGGCAGTGCATTGGTCAGACAGGGGCGCACCGGCTGCTTCTTGCCTTCGGCCTGATACCTAAACGGCGTCACGTAGGCGGTGGCAGCGGCGGTCATGGCACCGGTCGAGCCGGCGGAGAAGAACGCATCCGCGTTGCCCTTCTTAATGGCGCGGCAAGAAAGCACGATCGACGACTTACGCTTGGTCATCACGGCGCGAATGGGATCGTCATCCATGGCGATAACGTCGGGTGCCTCAAGGGCCTCAACACGTGCATGGGAAGCTGCAAAGGGATTGACGATTTCGGCGGGGCCAGCTGCCAAGACCTCGATATCGGGATCGGCGGCAAGCGCAGCCTCGATACCATCGAGAACAACCTGAGGTTTCTCGTCTCCGCCCACAACGTCTACACAAACGCGAACGTTACTCATATACATGCTCCTTATACAAAAATGGCCGACTCACTGAGCCGGCCATTGTGGTTCCATTTGGAACGGCATCGCATCCAGAGTATACCGTTACTCGGTAACGATAACCTCGCGGTCCTTGTAGAAACCGCAGCTGGGGCACACGTGGTGCGGAAGCTTGACAGCGCCGCAACGGGGGCACGTGGACTGAGCCGCAGCCGAGATCTTCATGTTGGCGGAACGACGGGTGTGAGTGCGGATACGACCCTGCTTTTGTTTAGGTACGGGCATAGTGACCTTCCTTATGAACTATCCAGTGTGGCGATTACGCGCAAGTAGCGATACTACCACAGTTTTACTCATCGAGCTTGAGATTCTTCAATGCTGCAAATGGATTTTCCGTGGCAGCGGCCCATTCTGCCTCTGCCTGGGCGGCGCAATCGCATTGCTCGACGTTGAGATTGCAACCGCAGGTGGGGCACAGACCACGGCAATCGGGCTTGCAGAGCACCACAAACGGCGTGTCCATAACGACCGCGTCATTGATGGGCTCACCCAGATCGACGATGCGGTCCTCACCCAGGAGCTCGTAGCCGTCCTCGTAGGCCTCGGGATCCTCGGGCTCCTCAAAGAGGTAGAACTCCTCGATCTCTCCGGCGATATCAAACGAGGCGGGCTCCAGGCAACGGTCGCACTCGCCGGTGGCGTGCGCGCGAACCATGCCCGTGAGCAAGACACCGGTACCGGCATTGGTAAAGACAACGTCGTAGTCGATGCCGTCCTGTAGCTGGTACTCCTTCTCGCCCACCGTGTAGGTGGCGACATCGACCTTACCGGTCAGCGGATACGAATCTCCAGGAAACTCGAGCTGCTCGGAAAGATCGACGGTAACGCTCGGGAACTCAGCCATTACCACTGACCATTCTGCTGGGCGGCACCCTCGTTGAGCTGCTGACGGCAACGGGTAACGGTGCCGGTCAGGCTCTTGAGGTTCTCCTCCAAGTGCGTAAAGACCTGCTCTGCGTAGTCCTCGGCAGCATAACGCGTCTCGCGCTCGTACTGCTGGGCACGATCGCGGATGTCGTCGGCCTGCTGCTGCGCAAGGCGGACGATCTCCTGCTCACCGGCAATGGTGAGGGCCTGCTGCTGAGCGTCGGCGATGATGGAATCGGCCTGAGCGGCGGCGGAAGCCATAAGCTCCTCGCGCTCCTTAAGGATACGGCGGGACTTCTGCCACTCCTCGGGATAGCTCATGCGGATCTCGTCGAGGATGTTGAAGAACACGTCGGCGTCGATGACCTTGAACTGAGCGTTCTTGCCGAAAGGCGGCTTGGCTTCCTCGATCAGCCCTTCGAGCTCATCGACCAAGCTGACGATCCTATCGCCAGGAAAATTCTCGCCCGGCATCCGGTCTCCTTTCATAGGTAACATATCATCGTGCTAGTTTACCACATGCCACCAGGCAATAAAAAACGTCACGAAAAGCGATGTCTGAGCGCTTCGACCACGTTGGGCGGCACAAACGTCGATACATCGCTGCCGAGCGAGGCGATCTGGCGAACGACCGAGCTCGAGATGTAACCGTACTGCGGCGCACTCATGACAAAGATGGACTCCAGCTCGCTATCCAAGCGATAGTTGAGGTCGGCCTGCTGCAGCTCGTACTCAAAGTCGGTCATGGCGCGCAGACCCTTGACCACGGCCCCCGCCCCCTGCTCACGAGCGAAGTCGACCAAGAGGCCGGTAAAGGGCAGGACCTCGACGCCGTCGATATCACCGAGCGCCTCGCGGGCCAGCGCCACGCGCTCATCGAGCTTAAACGTGGTGCCCACACCGTTTTTACCCTGCGACTCGGCAACAGCGACGATCACGCTGGGAAAGATGCGGCGGGCGCGGCGAATCACATCGATATGGCCAAACGTGATGGGATCGAAGGTGCCCGGGACGATCACGCGGTTGATGGTGTCATTCATGGGCGTCCTCCTGAAACGTCGTGGCATCGTTGTTGTCGGCATCTGCGCCGGCGCTGTCGCCCTCACCGTCGTCATCGCCGACCCAACGGAGCAGGTCGACCGAGGTAATGCCGTAGCGCTTCTCACGTACAGTCTCAAAGCCTACCGGATGCGCGCCCGCATCGGCGGCGGCATGCTCAAACAGGGCAAAAGCGCCAGGTGCAAGCAGATCCTGCTGAGCCAGGTTCTGCAGCAGTTCCTCGACCGGCTCGGCACCAAAAGCATAGGGCGGGTCGAGCAGGACCAGATCAAAGGGGCCGCCCGGCACGCGGCCGCGCAAGGCGCTCGCCAGCACGTCACCCGTCACCACGCGCCAGCGAGCACGGTCACGGCAGAGCGACTCGATATTCTTGGTAATGAGCCGCGCGGCGTTGCGATCGATCTCGAACGTCGTGAGCGAGCGAGCCCCACGAGAGAGCATCTCTAACCCTAAGGCACCGGAGCCGCCAAAGGCGTCCAGCACACGGACCTCGTCCAGATCGAAGTCGAATGCCGACATGACCATAGATGCGCACGCCTCGCGTACGCGATCAGTCGTGGGGCGGGTGACATCGCGACCACGGGGCTCCTCGATCTTACGACCGCGCCATTCGCCGCCGATGATTCTCATCCTCCGCTGACCTCCTTAAAAATGTGTCGATATCGCATGGCGACCGCATCGCGCAGGGGGCGCGTCGCCACGGAGTCAAGGGTGCAAGCATACCGCAAGAGCTCGACCGCGTCCAAATGGGCCCACTCGATCAGTTCCTCGTCGGCATCCAGGTCGACAAAGCGCAGGGTCACACCACCATGCTGGCGATAACCCAGGATTTCGCCCTCATGGCGCAGGCGCAGGTCCATCTGGGCGAGCGTAAAGCCATCCGAGGTTTTTTCGAGCGATTGCAGACGATCTTGCGCCGCCGATGTACCGCCGTTGCCCTTGGAGTGCGTCATGACCAGGCATGTGCCCGCCACGCTACCACGGCCCACACGACCGCGAAGCTGATGTAGGGCGGCCAAACCAAAGCGCTCGCCGTTCTCGATGACCATGACGGTGGCGTTGGGCACGTCGACGCCCACCTCGACCACGGTGGTCGAGACGAGCACGTCAATCTCGCCGCGTTTAAAGGCGTCGATCACGCGATCCTTCTCCCCCGCCCGCATGCGGCCGTGGAGGCGCTCGACAGTAAGACCCGGCAGCGCCAGGCGCAGGCGGTCGAGCTCGGTTGCCGTATCGTGCAGCGGCACGGGGACGGTCACGCGGCCCTCGTCGTCACGGGCGATACCGGGCACATCCTCGAGCTCGTCGGCCGAGTCACTCGGCTCCACAAGCGGACAGATCACGTAGGCCTGCTGACCCTTCTCGTGCGCTTCGCGGATGGCACCATAGGCCAAGTCGCGGCTCGACTCGGTGAGGACGCGCGTCGTCACGCCGGCACCCGGGACGGGACGATGGCGGATGATGCTCGTGTCCAGGTCGCCGTAGACCGAGAGCGCCAGCGTGCGCGGGATGGGCGTCGCCGTCATGACGAGCAGGTCAGCGCCGGGGCCCTTCGCGCGCAAGGCGTTGCGCTGGCCCACGCCAAAGCGGTGTTGTTCGTCGATGACCACGAGCGACAGGTGCTTAAAATTCACATCTTCGGACAGCACAGCATGCGTACCAAAGAGCACGTCAAGCTCGCCCGATTCCAGCTGCACATGGATGCGCTCGCGCTCCGCCGCCGGCGTGGCGCCCGTCAGCAGCGCCCAGGACATGCCAGCCCGAGAGAACAAAGGACCGGTCTTATCGGCATACTGACGAGCCAGCACGCCCGTAGGCGCCATGACGCAGGCCTGGGTGCCGCTATCGACGACTACGGCCAACGCACAGGCGGCAACGGCCGTCTTGCCGGTACCGACGTCACCCAGCAGCAGACGGTTCATGACGCGCGTATCATCGCACATATCATGCAAAATATCCTGGAATGCGGCCTCCTGCTCGTCGCTCAGCGAAAACGGCAGGGCTTGCTTGAGAGCAGCAAGGTGCTCGCCCGCGGTGTGGGCGTAGGGAACCACCTCGACCAAGCCGCCGTCATTGCGCAGACGCAGTGCGAGCTGCAGGTACAGGCACTCCTCATAGGCCAAACGGCGGCGCGCAATGTTGCGCTCGGCCATACTCGAGGGAAAGTGGATTGAACGAAGCGCACGGGCATTGCTCATGAGCTTGCGCTTTGCGCGCAGCGGTGCCGGGATGGGATCAAAGGGATTGCCGACGAGCTCAAGAGCACCGCTCACGATGCGGCGCATCCATGCCTGGCTCACCCCATCGCTCACATAATGGACCGGCAAAATGGTACCCGCGGCACGACCACCCTCAAGCTTTTCAAAATGCGGCGAGGCCATCTGCTTAAAGCCGTAGGCAAACTCGACCTTGCCCATCACGGCCAGGCGGTCGCCCCGCTTAAGCTGCTGGACAATCCAGGGCTGGCGGAAAAAGGCGACCTGCAGCACGCCCGTGTCATCCACGAGCGATACCTCGGTCACCTGCATGCGCGGACGAGGCTGCTTTTGAACAATGCGATCGACCGTGGCAATGATGGTGCACACGGTACCGATGGGCGCCATCTCGATGGACCATGAGCGAGTGAAGTCCAGATATCGATGCGGGATATGGAGAAGGAGGTCCCCCACCGTCCGAATTCCCAGACGGCGAAGGGCCTCCTCACGTTTACCCGAAACATATTTGAGTCGCGCGATATCCTCGCCGAGCGCATTGCTCTGGGCAAAGCGCTCCGAGACGCGCGGCACGGAGCATATCTCGGACATGTTCAGATGCCTACTCGATCGAGAAGATCACGGGATAGAGCGGTTGCTCGCCACGGTGGGCATCAATCTCCAAGTCGGGCTGAGCTTCCTCGATGGCGTCGACAATCTCCTGGAAGGCCTCGTCGGACAGTTCCTCGCCGGCCAGAATCGTCAGCGCGTCTCCCTCCTATTCCTCCTGCATACGGTTGATGCAGTCGAGGGTGACCTGTTTCACATCGGAGCCGACCACGTCGATGGAGCCGGCGATGATACCCATGACGTCACCGGAGTGAATCGGAGAGCCGTCCGAGGCGCTGGAGTCGCGCACGGCGCGGGTGACCTCGCCATCGCGGACCTCGCTGATGGCGTCGACCATAGCGGCGACGGCGTCCTCGAGCTCGGAATCGGGCAGGACGGCGAACAGCGCGGAGAACGCCTGGGGAACGGTCTTAGTGGGAACGACGGCGACCTTCTTATCGGTGCAGGCAGAGGCAGCGGCCTCGGCAGCCATGCGGATGTTGCCGTTGTTGGGCAGGATGATGACCGAGGTCGCGTTGACCTGGTCGACGGCGCCCAGCAGGTCGGCGGTCGAGGGGTTCATGGTCTGGCCACCCGAGACGATCACGTCAACGCCGAGGGACTTGAGGATATCGGCCTCGCCCGAACCGGCGGCAACGGCGACAAAGCCCAGCGCCTTGGCGGGCTCGGCAGCCTTCTCCTGGTCCTCATGAATCTTGGCGGTACGGTCGTGGGCCTCCATCTCCATGTTGTGGATAAAGACCTCGTAGATCTGACCAAGCTGCAGCATGTGCTCGAGCACCAGGTTGGGGGTGTTGGAGTGCACGTGAATCTTGTAATCGGGGTAAGCGCCAACGAGCAGCTCGCAGTCGCCCATGGAGCCCAGGAACTTAAGGCACTCGTCCTCGTCAAACGGGGCGTCTGCCTTAAACAGGAACTCATTGCAGTAACGGAACTCCGAGCCCTCCCAGTCGTCATTGGCCTCGATCTCAACACGGCCAAGAGCGGCATCGCGGGCAGAGCCTGCGGAATCAAACGTAGCGGAGAAATCCTCGACAACGGTGCTGCGGCCAAGAGCGGCAGCCACAAAGTTCTCGAGGAAAATGGCAAATCCAAAGGCGCCGGAGTCGACCACGCCGTTCTCCTTCAGAACGGGCAGCAGGTCAGGCGTGCGGGCGACGGACTGGTACGCCTCGACGACGATGGCATCGAGCGCATCCTCGGCCGAGAACTTCTTCTTCTCGCACTCATCGGCCTTGCTCGAAACATCGCGCAGGACCGTGAGAATCGTGCCCTCGATGGGCTTGCGGACAGCCTGGAAGGCGACCTTGACGGCGCGACGGAAGGCGAAGGCGATGTTGGCGGACGTAATGGGCTCGTCGGCAGAGACAAGGCCCTCGGCCACGCCGCGCAGAATCTGCGACGTGATGACGCCGGAGTTACCACGGGCGCCCATGAGGGAGCCGTGGGTGATGGCGCCGGCAATGGCTTCCATGTCAGCGTCGGCAGGAAGAGCAGAAAGCTCCTTGGTCACCGAGGCGAGCGTGAGCGACATGTTGGTGCCGGTATCGCCATCGGGTACGGGGAAGACGTTGAGCTTGTTGATCTCCTCGGCCTTGTCGGAAACGGCAGCCGCAGCGATCGGAAAACAGGTGCGAATGGTCTTTGCAATCATGGGTGTTAGAATCTCCGTTTTCGGATGCTAGTTCAGACGGCTCTTGAGCGCGTCGATGTGAATGCCGATCTTAAGGCTGGCGGGATCGATCTGGGCGATCTCCTGCAGGGTGAAGGCAACGGAGCTCGAAAGATTGTGGCAGACGGACTTCATGTTGACGCCGTTCTCGAGCACGACGTGAAGGTCGACCGTGAGGCCGTTCTCATCGGCGGAGACAAGCACGCCCTTGCGGAGGCGCTGACCGGCAAGCAGGCGCACGCTCTCGGCGCCCTGGAGCTGCTCGGCCATACCGACGACGCCGTAGCACGTCATCGCGGCATAACCGGCAATATCGGCAATAACGTCATTCGAGACGCTCAAGCTGCCGTTAATGGTCTCAGACACAAGAATCTCCTTTTCTGGTGCTCGCGGCACCATGTCGTGGGAGCAATCATTGCAATATTCTACAACGACCACGCCATGTTAGGGCGGCGGGGTTCACGATTACATCCTCGACACGAAATGTTGATACGGTAACGTTCGCGACAGCCGATAGCGGCATGAAAAAACCCGCCGCATAAGCGACGGGTTTTACAACCTGGCTCCCCGGGTAGGACTCGAACCTACAACAGCGCGGTTAACAGCCGCGTGCTCTACCATTGAGCTACCGAGGAATTTAAAAGCCCAGCGAAATGGGCTGAGAAATTCTGGCTCCCCGGGTAGGACTCGAACCTACAACAGCGCGGTTAACAGCCGCGTGCTCTACCATTGAGCTACCGAGGAATAGGTGCGTGCTCTCAAGCAACGAAGTTTATTATACGGACGATCGGGCGAAGGGCAAGAACTTTTTTAAGAATTTTTCCGACCTAGTCATTGGGGACGTTCTTACCTAGTCATTGGGGACGTTCTTAAACGACTAGTCATTCAAGAACGTCCCCAACGACTACATGAAAGCGCCCTCAAGCGAATGTGCTTGAGGGCGCTTCTTGCTTGACTAGCTCTCGATGTAATCTTTGAGCTTGCTGCTGCGGCTGGGATGACGGAGCTTGGCCAGGGTCTTGGACTCGATCTGGCGAATGCGCTCGCGCGTGACGCCAAACTCGCGACCGACCTCCTCGAGCGTGCGGGGATGTCCGTCAACAAGGCCAAAGCGCAGCTCGATAACCTTGCGCTCGCGATCGGCAAGCGAATCGAGCACCTGGGTGAGCTGCTCCTGCAGCATGGAGAAGCTGGCTGCATCGGGCGGAACGATGGCCTGGGAATCCTCGATGAAGTCGCCCAGCTGGGAATCCTCTTCCTCGCCGATAGGAGTTTCGAGCGACACGGGCTCCTGCGAAATCTTCTGGATCTCGCGGACACGGTCAGCGCTCATGTCCATCTCGGCACCGATCTCCTCGGGGGTCGGGTCGCGGCCCAGGTCCTGGAGGAGCTGGCGCTGCACGCGGACGAGCTTGTTGATGGTCTCGACCATGTGCACAGGAATACGGATGGTACGGGCCTGGTCGGCGATAGCGCGCGTAATGGCCTGACGGATCCACCACGTGGCGTACGTGGAGAACTTAAAGCCCTTCTGGTAGTCGAACTTCTCGACGGCGCGAATCAGACCGAGGTTGCCCTCCTGGATCAGGTCCAGGAACAGCATGCCGCGACCGACGTAGCGCTTGGCGATGGAGACGACCAGACGCAGGTTGGCGCTAATGAGCGCCTGCTTGGCCTCAAGACCGACATTCTCGATACGGGTCAGACGACGCATCTCGGAACGCGTGAGCTCAAGCTCACCCGCCTCGGCGGCCTCGAGCTTCTCGGTGGCCTCGAGACCCGCCTCGATCTTCATAGCCAGATCGACCTCTTCGGAGGCGGTCAGCAGGTCGACCTTGCCGATCTCTTTGAGGTACATGCGGACGGGGTCGCCGGTCAGCATCACCGTGGAGGCGTCGATACCGCGCACGCGCGAACGCGAACGGGATGTGCGCACGGTGCGCTTCTTCTTGCTCTTGGAGGAGCCCATCTCGGCATCGGCCTGACGGGCCATCTTGAGCTCGTGATCGTCGAGCGAGCCGGAATCGTGCTCGTCGTCGTCACCAAAGTCGTCGGTATCGGTATCGTTATCGTCATCGTCCATGGGGGCGTCGTCGTTACCGCTCGCGGAGATAATCTGGATGCCGCTGTTGCGCAGCGCGGAATACACCGCGGTGAGCTGCTCGTCAGTTACATCGATATCCTTCAGGGCGACCTGAATCTCGTCCTCGGTTACCGAAGTCCTGTTTGAGCCGTTGCCCATGAGCTTTGCAACGTAGGATTCCAGCCCAGTACCCGTGCTCTCAGTCTTTTTTGGCACAGATTCTCCCTTCATAGTCCACAGGACTCAATACTTTAGCACACGCAGTGACGTCTATACCCAAAAAGAGGTCTGGATATAGGCGAGAATACGCTGGTTGACCACAACATCTAGGCCTGGTCGGCGCCCGCAGTCTCCAAACCGATCAAACGGAACGGGTCGGCCACGCCGCCAATCGACTTTTCGAGTTCGCGCTGACGCTGCGTGTCCTGCACCGCCTGCATGGTCAGCACACGCCGCGCCTCGTCATCAAGCGAATGGTCCCGGCGCAGCTTAGCCTGTGCGGATCGCATGCGGCGCTTGATGGTATAGAGCTCGAGCGTGTCAAGCATAAAGACGATGTTCGTCTCGGTGGGGTGTTTGCTCGTCGCCGAGATGCGTCCGGCACTGACAAGCGATGCCGCCTCGGGACATACCGCGCGAGCCGCATCCATGCAGGCCGCAGGATCGGTGCCCGGGGGTGTCGCCAGTACGGCCCATGCAATCGACTCGTGACGCGGGTCGACCCACTCGATGGAGCAGATGCGATCGGCATACGTGCGGAACAAGTCGGGGTAGCTGGTGAGCATCGTCAGCAACTCGCGCTCCCCCGCCAGCGACTTCCGCTCCAGATCGGTGAGCACGATCGGCATCGCCGGAGCTGCGGGGCCAGCCGAAGCATCGGCAACCGAAATCGCACCATCCATCCCCGTCGGCACATCAATCGGAGGCAGGTCGTCGTCAACCTCTACCGGCGCGGCGCCATAAGCATCGAGCGGAACGTAGTCGTACGGCTCCTCCTCAACCGGCGCAGAGACTGACGGCGTCGCGCCCGACGCCCAAGCGCCGTGAGGCGCCCCCTGCGAACCAAACGCCCGACCACCTGCGTTTCCGGAGCGCTCGGCCTGTGCCCTCTGGCGCTCATAGCTCTGCTCACGGCGGCGCTCCGCATCCTCGCGCTTGGCGACTTCGCGAAACACGCGGCCCGAGCTCGCGCGCACGGTCTCAAGGTCCAAACCCAACAGGTCGGCAATCTGGATAAAGTACGTGTCGATCATGTAGCTGTCGCGCAGCGGATAGATAAGCGTCAGAGCATCTTCGAGCGCCTTGGCGCGACCGCCCGGCGTGGTAATATCGCTCGACTCCTGCAGCGAACGGTACACGAAGTCCATGAGCGGCTCGGCGGCGTCAATGCGTTTCTGCAGCTCCTCTCCGCCGTGCGCCGTGATGAACTCCATGGGATCGTTGCCGTCGGGCAGCACCACGCAGCGCAGGTCCATAGAATCCTGCTCAATAAACTGAATCGCACGGCGGGCGGCCTTCTGGCCCGCGGCATCGCCGTCGAACATATACACGATGCGCTTGGCAAAGCGGGTGAGCGTCTTGACGTGATGCTCCGTGAGCGCGGTGCCCAGCGTAGCGACAACGTTTTTAATCCCCGCCTCCCAACAGGCGATGCAGTCGGTATAGCCCTCTACCACGATGGCGGTATCCTGCGCGACGATAAACTCCTTGGCCCAATTAAAGCCGTAGAGGTTTCGCTTTTTATGAAACACGCTCGTCTCGGCGGTATTGAGGTACTTGGGTTGGCCGTCACCCATGATGCGACCACCAAAGGCAATGTTGTGGCCCTGCTCGTCAAAGATGGGGAACATCACGCGGTCGTAAAAGCGGTCGGCTAGTTGCCCGCGCCCGCGGCTCACGGCAACGTTGGCGTCGATCATCTCCTGCGGGGTAAAACCCGCCTGGGACAGGTGCGATACCAGCGCGTTGCGACCCGGCGCAAAGCCCAGGCAGTAGCGGCGGCAGACGTCGCCACCCATGCCGCGGCTGGCAAAGTACTCGCGCGGACGGCCGTCCTTGCCGCGCATAAGCATGGTGTGGTAGAACTGGGCGGTCTCGGCGCACAGATCGTAGATGCGGGCACGTTTGGTACCGCGCTCGCGGCGATCTCCGGTGTCATGCAGCTCAATACCCGCGCGATCGGCCAAATAACGGATTGACTCGGGAAAGCTCAGGTTCTCGCGCTTCATGATATAGGTGAAGACGTCGCCACCCTCGCCGCAACCAAAGCAATGCCACACCTGCGTGGCGGGAATAATGTGGAAAGACGGCGTCTTTTCGCCATGAAAAGGGCAGCAGCCCCAAAACTCATGGCCGCGGGGTTTGAGCTCAACCGTTTCCTGCACGATGGCAACCAGGTCCGACGCCGCGCGTACCTGGTCTTTTTCCTCATCGCTAATCACGGATGCTCACCCCCTGCTCACCCAAGTTGTGACGAATATCGTCGATATTGCCCTCGACGGTCGCGATCAACTCGTCCAGGGAATCGAACACACGCGAGGGACGCAGCCAGCGCGAAAACGCCAGCGAAACAGAAGCGCCGTACAGGTCGCCCGTATAACCAATTAAGTTAGCCTCGAGATGCGCAGATGCCGCATCGTCGGCATACGTCGGCGGCAGCCCGACGTTCACGGCAGCGGGCCACGCGGTGTCATCAACCAGCACCAGACCCTCATACACGCCATCGGCAGGCACCTGAATGCCGTCGGGAACCTGCAGGTTTGCCGTGGGAAAGCCCATGCCAGAACCCTCGTGACGACCGCGAATAACACCGCCACGCACCATATACGGACGGCCGAGCAACTCAGCAGCAAGCTCCACATGGCCCTGTCCCAGCTCACGACGAATGCGGGTAGCGCAAATGGCCTCACCGCCCTCGCAAAGCAGGTCGTGACCATACACGTCAACGCCGTGCTCGGAACCCCAGGCGCGCATCTCGGCAACACCAGAAGCACCGCCACGACCCAGCCTAAAGTCACTGCCAACGCGAATCGAGCGAATGTCGACCAGACGCGATACCAGCGAGAGAAAAGCAACATGGTCAAGCGCCGCAACCACAGGCGTAAAGGGAACGGCCACCACCGCATCGACCCCGGTTTGAGCCAGGGCATGCAGACGGTCGGCCGTCGTCATCAATTTTTGAGCGGGCGAGGGGCTCACCACGACGTCCGGGTCGGGATCGAAGGTAACTACGACCGCCTTGCAGCCATGGGCACGGGCATCACGGACAAGTGCTTCGATGAGTTCCTGGTGTCCACGGTGAACGCCGTCGAACACGCCGATGGCAATCGATGCGGCACCCAAGTGCCCGCACTCATCAAACGCATCGGCCGTAACGATGCGAGCCTCGTCCGAGTCGCCCGAGAAAAAAATACGCGCGAGCTCGCGAGCGGACAGCATCATCGAACACCGCCGATTGCCTGCGGAAACACGTGCTCCATGACAAAGCGGCCACTCTCAATGCGGGCGAGCGCCTTGAGTCCCCCATCGAGCACCAGCGCAAACGGCGCCTTCGAGGCATCGAAATCGACAAGCGCACGCTCAACGGGAATGCGTCGGCCGCAGAGCAGGTCGTCGGCAAGATTGCCCGGCAAGTCAACACGCGTGGCGCCCAGGGCCGCAATGGGATCCAGGGCAAAGCCAGCCGCGGACTCGGGAGAAAGCTCCTCGACCGCATGACAAGCGCCAATGGAAACAACACCGGAGGCCGTGCGGCGCAGCGCGGAAATATGAGCGGCGCTATCGCAAGCACGGCCCAGGTCGCGAGCGAGCGCACGGATATAGGTGCCCTTGCTCACTGAGAACGCCACGGTCCACACACACGTATCACCCTCGCCGCCCACGGCGATCAGGTCGGCGGCATAGACCTTAACGGGGCGCGGAGGTAGGTCCACCACATTGCCCTCGCGAGCAGACTTGTAGGCGCGAACACCATTGACCGAGATAGCCGAAAACGCCGGCGGCACCTGCATCTGCGGACCCAGCATGGCGGCCAAGCGCTCACGGGCATAGGCAGGATCGCGGAGCTCGTTGGCAACAGCCACCGTGCGGACCGCTTCGCCCTCCGCATCATCGGTATTGGTCTCGGCACCAAACGAGATGTCGGCGACGTAGCTTTTGGTATCGAGAGTTAGCATGCCCAGTAGACGAGTGGCCTGGCCCACACCCACCACCATGACGCCGGATGCCATGGGGTCGAGCGTGCCGGCATGGCCGACGCGCCGCTCATGGAGGGCTCGCCGGCATTGCGAGACCACGTCATGGGACGTGCAGCCCACCGGCTTATCGACGGCGAGTAGCATATTCAATTGAGAAGGCGTTCGACGAGCCATGTACCATCCAATTAGTTAGAGCTCGACGGTCACCGAAGCGGGATCCTCCCCCACCAGCTCGGCCAGCATGGGAAGTGCCACGGCGAGCGTCTCGCGAATCGTTCCGTTGTTGGAAAAGCCGGCGGCGGCATGATGCCCGCCACCGCCAAAGTTGGCAGCAATCTCGGACACATCGAGGTCGCCCTTGGAGCGCAGGTTGCCACGCACCTTGGTATCGCCCTCAATGCCCTTTAAGAACATGCAGACCTCGACGCCCATCACCGAACGCACCACATCGACCAGGCCGTCGCACTCGTCCGAGGTGACGCCGCAGGCCTCAAGGTCGCTCTGGTAGGCATAGCTATACGCCACGCGCCCATGCGCGACCGTCTTAATGCGACCCATGACAATGGACTTGAGGTGCAAAAACTCAACGCGCATGCTCTGATAAACCTCGAGCGCAACGCGCGCCGGATCGGCACCGTGGGCAACCAGACGCGAAGCCGCATGGAACGCAGCAGCATCGGCATTCTGGTACTGGAAACGGCCGGTATCGGTAACCAAGCCACACAGCAGGCAGGTCGCAACGCCATCACGGGCGACAATGCCACAATTGTCCAAGAAACGGTCAATGATCATGGCGCAGGCTGCAGCTTCAACGCGCCTCAGGCTGAGCTCGGCAAACTCCTCACGCGCCGGATGGTGGTCGAAACACACCACATGCTTGGAGCGACGAAGCACCTCGGCGGAATTATTGAGACGCTCGACGACCGGTACGTCCACCGAGATGAACAGGTCCGGATTGCCGGTGTACGTAGATGCCGGCACCAGACGATCGGCACCCTCCATAAAGCGGTAGATGCGCGGAACTGGGTCATCGTCTGCCAGCAGCAGGGCAATGTCCTTGTTGGGGAAAAACTTCATGAGCGAAAGGCCCAGACCCAATACGGAGCCCAGGGCGTCACCATCGGGAGACGTATGTCCCGAAATCGCAATGGAGGACGCACCCTCGATGAGCTCGAGGATGCGTCGCGTAATATCTGCAGACTCGCCAGCGGCGAGATCAGCGGAATTAGTCATCTAAAGCTGCCTCCTGGGCGGCATCCGCTATGGGGTAGCCGTCCTCGTCCTTTTCGATCGCCAGCGTGGCCGGAACGTTTTCCAGCGCACGCGTGATGCGCTCGGCCTCATCAGTCGAGCGATCGATGCGAAAATCGAGCTCGGGCGTGACACGCCAATCGAGCGAGCGGGCCAGCAGGCTGCGAATGCGGCCCTTGGCGCTGGCGAGCGCCTCCATGACCTCGTCGTAGCGGCTCGCATCGCACGACACGTACACGCGCGCGAACGAACGGTCCACCGCGACCTCGACCGCAGTCAGGGTGACCAGGTCGAGGCGCGGATCGGAAACCTCAAAGAGCAGGATATAACCGAGCTTCTCGCGAAGCTGCTCGCCCAGTCGGCGGGTTGCCTGCGTTTGCTTCATAGCGCTACCCCCTACTCGGTACGGGCAACCTGGTCGATGCGGTAACCCTCGATCTGGTCGCCGGGCTTGATGTCCTGGAAGTTCTCCAGGCCAATGCCGCCCTCGGAACCGCTCTTGAGGCTCTTGGCCTCATCCTTGTAGTGGCGCATCGAGGCGATCTTGCCGTTGAAGACCACGATGCCGTCGCGCACCAGGCGCACGGAATCGGTCGCGGCGATCTCGCCCTCTTCGACGCGGACACCGGCGGCGATGCCGACTTTGGGCACCTTGAAGGTGTCCAGGACGGTCGCGGTACCCGTGGAGACCTCGACCTCGGTGGGCTTGAGCATGCCGATACGGGCAGCGTCGAGCTCCTCGAGGCACTTGTAGATGACGTCGTAGCAACGGATCTCGACGCCCTCGCGCTCGGCAGCGGAGCGGGCCTTACCGTCGGGACGCACGCCAAAGCCGATGATGATGGCATTGGAGGCGTCTGCCAGGACGACGTCGGTCTCGTTGATGGCACCGACCGCGGAGTGGATCGTGTTGATGCGCACCTCGGACTGGTCCATCTTGTCGAGCGAGTCCTGAAGGGCCTCGATGGAGCCCTGGACGTCGGCCTTGATGATCAGGTTGAGCTCCTTGACCTCGGCGTCGGCGATGGTCTCGAAGAGGTTCTCGAGCGTGACGTGCTTCACGCGGCTCTGCTCCTCGATACGGGCCTTGAGCGAACGCTCATCGGCCAGGGCGCGAGCCTCGCGCTCATCCTCGAAAACACGGAACTCGTCGCCGGCGTTGGGCACGGACTGCAGGCCCAAGATCTCGACGGCATCGGAGGGACCGGCCTCGGTGACAGCGTTGCCCTTGGGGTCGAGCATGGCGCGGACGCGGCCGTAGGTAAGGCCGGCGACCAGCGTATCGCCCACGTGCAGGGTACCGCGGGTCACGAGCACCGTGGCAACCGAACCGCGGCCCTTGTCGAGCTTGGCCTCGAGGACGTTACCGGAGGCAAAGGTGTCGGGGTTGGCCTTGAGCTCGAGCACGTCGGCCTGGAGCAGCACGGTCTCGAGCAGGTCGTCGATACCGATCTTCTGCTTGGCCGAAATGTTGACGAACATGTTCTGTCCGCCCCACTCCTCGGGGATAATGCCGTACTCGGTGAGCTCCTGGCGCACGCGGTCGGGGTTGGCGCCCGGTTTATCGATCTTGTTGACGGCGACGACGATGGGTACGCCGGCGGCCTTGGCGTGGTTAATCGACTCGATGGTCTGAGGCATGACGCCGTCGTCGGCAGCCACAATCAGAATGACGATGTCGGTCACCTTGGCGCCGCGAGCACGCATGGCCGTAAAGGTCGCGTGACCGGGGGTATCGATGAAGGTGATCTTGCGGTCGTTGATCATGACCTGCGAAGCGCCGATGGCCTGCGTAATGCCGCCCGCCTCGCCGGCAGCGACGCCGGTGTGGCGGATGGCGTCGAGCAGCGACGTCTTGCCGTGGTCGACATGGCCCATGACGGTGACGACCGGGGCGCGCGGCTTGAGGTCGGCGGGATCGTCGTAGAACGAGAAGGTGTTCTCCTCCTCGGGGGTGATGATTTTGATCTGGCGGCCCAAGTCGTCGGCGACGAGCTCGACGAGGTCGTCGGACATGGACTGCGTCATGGTGAGCGGCGTACCAAGCAGGAACAGGCGCTTGATGATGTCGTTGGCCGGAACGTCGAGCGCCTCGGCAAGTTCCTGGACGGTAACGCCCTGGGAGACCTTGATGGCGTCGAGGTCCTCGGGGTTCACGCCCTGGGCCAGCGCCTCCTCTATCTTGCGCTCCTCCTGAGCCTTGGCAGCCTCGCGCTCGCGCTTCTCCTTGCGCTTCTTGCGGCGACCGGTGGACTCGCGAGAGGCCTCCTCGACGGCGGCACGAGCCTCCTCGAGCACCTTCTCACGGCTGTACTCCTCGGCCTCGCGAGCCATGCGGCTGTAGTGGTCCTCTTCGTTGTTGTGACCGCCCTTGCGCTTCTTGCCCTTGCCCTGCTTATCGGGGTTGGGGAAGTCCATGCCGGCAGCGACGTTGTTGCTGGCGTTGGTGCGATGGCTGTGCGGACGGCTCTCGGAGGCGTTGCGCTCGGAGTTGTTGTCTGAGGCGTTGCGATCGTTACGACGGCCACCGCGGCGGTCGTTGTTGCCGCCACGACGGTTACCGCGCTCGGCGACGCGCTCGGCCTTGGCCTTGTTCTCGGCGTCCTTCTTCTCCTTGAGCACGGTCTCCTGTGCGGCGATCTGGTCGAGCAGCGAACGGAAACGCGAACCGGAGTCGGAAGCGGGAACGGCGCGGCGCTGGGCCTCGCGGGCAGCCTCCTCCTTCTCGCGGGCAAGGCGCTCCTGCTCGGCCTTCTTCTTGGCCTCGGCCTCGGCACGGGCAGCCTCCTCGGCAGCCTGGGCTGCGGCAAACTGGCGACGCTCCTCCTCGCGGGCCTTCTCGGCGGCGATGCGCTCGCGCTCGGCCTCGGCGGCGCGAGCGGCCTCCTCGGCGGCAGCGGCCTGCTCCTCGGCCTGCTTGGCGGCCTCGACTTCCTGGGCGCGGGCCTCGATCACCGGGGCGAGCTGCTTACGGACCATAGCGACGTAGGCGTCCTCCAGGGCGGAGGAAGCGGACTTAGCGGGAATCTTCATATCGGCGAGATGACCCATCAGTTCCTTGGAGGTCATGCCGAACTCTTTGGCCAGGGTGGACACACGGACTTTTGCCATATGACTTCACCTACCCTTTCTGGCACCTTGGTGCCTAGAGACTGAACGAGCGTGGGAGATGCGCTGGAACCTGTCCGGCGCGACCGCGCGCTAGATCAGGTCCTCCGCATCATCGAAGGCGTCGGTGTCGTGGACACCGCAGAAACGGGAGCCGGGACGGGCCTGGTTGCGGCACTGAATGCCGTCCTCGGACACGTACTCGCAGCGACGGACGTCGTCGTCCTCCTCGTCACCGATCAGGTCGGCGGCGGGCTCCTCGTGAACGGGGACGTTCTTGAGGATGTCGGCGGCAAGGGTCTCGGACTTGATGTCGATATGCCAGCCGGTCAGGCGAGCGGCGAGGCGGGCGTTCTGGCCCTCCTTGCCAATGGCGAGGGACAGCTGGTCGTCGGGCACGATGACGCCGGCGTAGGCCTTCTCCTCGTCAATGAGGACGCGAGTGACCTTGGCGGGCGACAGGGCGTTGGCGACATAGACGGCCGGATCGGCATCCCACAGGATGACGTCGACACGCTCACCACGGAGCTCGCCAACGACGGCGCGGACACGGCTGCCCTTGGGGCCGACGCAGGCGCCCACGGGATCCAGACGATCGTCGAGCGAGTGGACGGCGACCTTGGAGCGCTGGCCCGGCTCGCGGGCGATCGACTTGATCTGGACGGTGCCCTCATAGATCTCGGGCACCTCCTGCTCAAACAGACGACGCATGAGCTCGGGGTGGGTGCGGGAGATGACGATCGGCGGACGGCTGTGCTCGCCGCGAACCGGCTGCAGGTTGGAGTTGGGGTCGCGAACGTCGATGATCACGGCCTTGATGTGCTGGTTGTGCAGATAGCGCTCGCCCATCGGACGCTCGTTGCGCTCGTTCTCGTAACGGCGCTGGTCAAAGTGCGGCAGCTCGGCCTCGACGCCGTCACGGATCTTGACGATGGTGAAGTCGGGCGTGGACTGCAGCACGGTACCGCTGATAAGGTCACCGATGCGGCCGGAGAACTCCTCGTAGATCTGCTCGCGGGCGGAGTTGCGAACGATGGCGTTGATCTCGGCCTTGGCGTGCTGGGCGGCGATGCGGCTCGTGTTCTTGGGGGTGACGTCGATCTCCTCGAACTCGGTGAAGTTGCCCTCCTCGTCCATGGAATCGTCGATCGGCTCCAGGCGGTAGACGTAAATCTTACCGGTGGTGCGGTCGATGGTCACCTTAGCGCCCCAGTCAAGATGCAAAATCTCGGCATAGCTCTTGGCGAGCGACTGCTCCAGACGGTCAATCAGGTAGAGCTGGTCGATGTGCTTATCCTGGCAAAGCTCCATCAGGGCGGACATCATGTCGGATGCTGCCATCTTATTTTCCTTCCTTCGCGGGCTTGAAG
>DBEYYU010000012.1:0-9204 GCA_048184855.1 Collinsella aerofaciens | reverse complement strand
GCCCCATCGCGCCGAGAGTACTGCGGGGTCAGCCCGTGGGAGGCCAGGGCGCCGCTGACCGGTGGACGGCACCGAGCCGTACGCTTGAACTGAGAAGGGGGAGGCCTCGCGGCCTCCCCCTTTTTTGCGTTTATGGGGCGTAAATGACTCTATTACACCAGACGATCTTATCGTTTTTGGTATTGAGCCTTTATTTAAAGAAGATAAATCGAATAACAAGGGCAACTGCTATGGCCACAATGATCAAAAGCAGGATTGTCAGTCGATGCTGCTTGCGTCGTTTACTTGATGAAACGAAGATTGATTTTCCCTGTTTTGGCGTTTCGAGATAGCGAGCCGAATGCGTCAAGGTTTGCTTTGGTCGAGGACCTCTTTGTTGATGAGTGGCGGATGCTTTCATCGGCTCATCACTAGCTGCGCTGTTTTTAGATAATGGTGCGTCTTTCAGATATACAGGGTCTCCCGAGGCGACGCCCATATGTTTACGCCCCGTTTGGGCATCCTCGAGTGTTTGATATCGATTTCTCGTCACATACTCGGGCTCCGGATCATTAATGGGCTCTTGCGAGATGTGGGGGCGATGGAACCGTGGCGGCTGCGTGGAAGTATCTTCCCCCTGCGTCGGCATAAACATTTTGTTCTGGTTTTGGTCGTCCATGATGCCCTTTAGCTCGTTACCAACAACGTGTACGCGCTCATTGTAAGCCCCTTGTTATTTGTAGCTGGGGACATACTCGGTATTTAAGCTCTAGTTCAAAGAACCTTAACCTTCCTAAAACCTAAGTCATACGCACTTAGATATGCTTATAGTACTGGACTCAAAAAACTTTATAGTCGATGTATATATGAGCACTGGGTGGGCATATATAAGAGCGTCAAAAGAAGTCCCAGTCACCTGGAAGATGACTCGGCAGTCCTATAAAGGAGTGGTAAACATGGCAAGCATGGTTCCTTATCGTTCGGTTTTTGGCGTTCGTCCCTCTGCAAGCTCGCTGTTCGATCTGTTTGATGATATGAGCGACCTAGCGAACAGCTCGATTGCCTCTAAGGCGTTCCCCGTTGACGTTGAGGATAAGGGCGATGGCTATGAGGTCAAGGCTTATCTGACCGGCGTCGCCAAGGACGATATCGATGTCGAGCTTAACGAGGGCCGTCTGTCCATTAGCGTGAATGTCGAGGAAGACGAGGAGAACGAGGGCAAGAACTTCCTGCAGAAGGAGTTCAGCTCGTACAGCGCGACGCGTGGCGTGTATCTTAAGGACGCTTCGAGCGAGGGCCTCTCGGCTAAGTACGCTGACGGCATCCTGACCGTTACGGTTCCCAAGATTGTCGAGAAGAAGAACGTTACGAAGATCTCCATCGAATAACTTCGTTGGTGTTCTTCGCTATTAAAAGACAACAAAAGGGGCTGGGAAGCGATTCCCGGCCCCTTTTGTTGTTTAGGACAGTCTATTGAATGGTTGCCGGTTGATACTGACTCGCAGGGCGTATCGAGAGTTTTCGCGATCCTTGGAGAAGGGTTGCGGAGCTGCCGACCTCGTCATCCAGGGTTGCGGCCAGAGCTTTGGCATAGCTTTTGACGGTAAGGCTCGGACGATTGTTATCTTGGCTGATATGCATGGCAATGAGCTGTTCGGTGCGATCGGTAACAAGTTCGCGCGCGGCTTCGGCGGCTTGGCCATTGGAGAGGTGTCCCCTTTCAGACAGGATGCGCTCCTGAAGAAAGCGGGGATATTCTCCCTCGCGCAGCATGGTCACATCGTGGTTGCTTTCGAGTGCGAGGACTCGACAATCTTTGAGGGTGTTCATGGCTTGGCTCGATAGCTCTCCGGTGTCGGTGGCAAAGCCGATGGAATCATCGAGGGTGTCGAATCGATAGCCGACTGGATTGATGACATCGTGTGACGTTGAGTAGGTTTGCACGTGGATGCCGGCAATGGATAGGGTGTCACCGGGATCGAATTCCTCGACAGGCAGATGCGAAAGATTTTCTTTGCTCGAAAGAGTGCCCCTGCTGGCAAAGAGGGGGCCGTGCCAGTGCTTGCACCAGACATCGAGGCCCTTGATGTGATCGCTATGCTCATGAGTAATGAGAAGAGCCGAGACGTTGTCTGCCGAGAGCCTCAGTTCTGCCATGCGCTTTAATGTCTCGCGGGGAGACAGTCCGTCATCGACCATAATGAGCCCCTGCGGGCCCTCGATGAGTGCGCAGTTGCCTTTAGAGCCACTGCCGAGGATATGAAGGTGCAGGCAAGACATAAGATTCCAAAGGATACAATGGGTGCGGACGAATAAAGGAGGAAGCGAATGCCAACGGTATCACAGCATTACGGACACCATGCCGTGCCTGGGGCAGTCGATGAGACCCGGACGAGGCAGCAGGCAGCTCCTGTCGTGCTCATGGTATCAGGCGGCGCGGACTCGACGGCACTGCTTCTTATGGCGTGCACATCAAAGCTGGATATCCAAGACGGACGCGGTGTTGCCCCCATTGCTCGCGAGCGCCTGCATGTGCTGCATGTAAACCATCATCTGCGCGGCAAGGCGTCCGATGGCGACGAGGCCTTTGTGCGTGAGCTCTGCGCGCAATATGGTTTACCGCTGTGTGTGGAGCACGCTTATTTTGATGGGGAGTCGGGCAATATTGAGGCCGTGGCCCGCGAGGTGCGCTATGCCGCGGCGCGGAGGTATGTTCGCGAACTCTGCGCCCAGACGGGGGCGCCGCGAACGGCGGCTCGTATCTGCACCGCGCACACGTCTTCGGATCGCGCGGAAACGTTTTTGATGAACGCGATTAAGGGTTCGGGACCCGCTGGTCTATCGAGCATTCCTCGCCGGAGGAATATCGTGGTGCGTCCCTTGCTCGACCTAACTCATGGCGAGCTTGTGGGCTATCTACAGGTACATGGTCAGCCGTGGCGTGAAGACGAGAGCAATGAGGATATCTCGTATCTGCGAAACTACGTGCGCCATCGGGTAATGCCAGTGGTGGCACAGCGTAATGCGAGCGTGTGCAAGACGATTGGCGCCGCCTGTGAGATCTTGGGTGACGAAGACGCGTTTCTATCCCAGCTGTCGGCGCAGGCGTTTCGAAGCTGCCTGCGCAAGGAGGCGGCGGGCGCGCTAGTGCTCGATGCCAGACGCCTTGCTGCGGCCGAGGTGGTAATCGCGCGGCGCATCGTGCGACTGGCGATTAAGCGCATCGATCCGGACGCTCGTCCAGAGATGCGACATGTGGAGCGAGTCCTTTCCTGCGTTGCCGAGGGCGCCGGCTCGGTCACGCTTCCGGCGGGGATTGACGCACGCATTGAGTTTGGCATGCTGGCGTTTAAGGCGCCGGCGGCTCGCGAGGGCCTGGTCGCGGACTGGGTTACCGTACCCGGTCGTTTGCCGTTGGGCGGGGGACGTATGCTGGTCACAGAACCGATGGCCGTTGAGCCGGGATGCGATATCGTGCGTCGCGCCCGTGAGCTTGCGGCTGCCGGGGAAGTGACAGCTTTGGTAGACGCGGCTGCCCTGGGTTTTGCCGACAGCGATAGTGAGCGGATCCTGGCGGGCTCGCGTGGCAAGATCCCTGTCGAGGCGCGATTGGCGCGCCTGTGGGTGGACGGTCCCGCACCGGGAGACGTGATGTGCCCGTTAGGGATGAGTGGCCGAAGCAAGAAAGTATCCGACTTGCTAGGCGAGGCTCGCATTCCCGTTTCCGAGCGCGCCGGCGTGCCCATGGTGAGGACGGCGCCGGGAGGTGCCGTGGTGTGGGTCGCCGGAGTTCGCGCGGACGAGCGTTTTAAGTGCACGGCCGCAACGCGCGTGGCATATCTGCTTCGTGTGGTCGATGCGGAATAGCGTCCTACGCCAGCTATTCTGTGCGGCGTTGACGGTATTCCCGCGCTGATGGTGCGCGGGCTGGAAAATATACCCCGTGCGCTGCTAGAATGTGTAGTTCGCGTCCATACGGCGGTGTGTGGGCGATTAAGCACAAGAAAGGGTTGTCATGGCTTCTCAACATCCGGATATCGAGAAGGTTCTGTTTACGCAGGAGGATATCGACGGCATCGTTTCTCGCCTGGGCGAGGAGATCACTCGCGACTACGCGGGTAAGGATCTGGTGCTGATCGCGGTTCTGCGCGGTGCCGTTGTCTTTATGGGCGACCTGATGCGCAAGATTGAGCTACCGACCAACATCGATTTCATGGCTGTTTCGAGCTATGGCGACGGTGTGAAGTCTTCGGGCATCGTGCGTATCATTAAGGATCTGGATATCGACATCCGTGGTCGCGACGTGCTGATCGTCGAGGACATTCTGGACTCGGGCCTGACCCTCAAGTACCTGATGAAGAACCTCGAGAGCCGCAAGCCCGCTTCGCTGGAGGTCGCTGCCTTCCTGTGGAAGGACGTTGAGGACCGCACCTCGGCCATCACGCCCAAGTATGTTGGAACCCATTGCCCCGATGCCTTTGTGGTGGGCTACGGCCTCGACTATGCCGAGCGCTATCGTAACCTTCCGTATCTGGGCATTTTGAAACCGGAGGTTTATTCGTAAGATGCCCGACGACCATAACGATAACAATTCCCAGACTCCCCGGGAGCCTAAGATCCCGGGGATGCCCGGAGGCAAGAAGCCCACGCGTACGGGCTGGCTGTATTTTCTTTTGGCTTGCGCGCTTCTGGGCTATGCCTTCTTTAATATGGGTTCCGGCTTTGCCAGCTCCAGCAATACCGTTAAGCTCGCGACGAGCGAGATGGTCAGCGCCGTCAAGCAGGATTGCGTCGAAGATCTGACCTATACGGTTCAAGACGGAAGCGTGACGGGTCATTACTGGAAGACAAAAAAGGACAAGGGCGATACGAGCGAGCTCAAGAGCTTCTCTTCGACCTATGTCGGCTCCGATTCGCTTGCCGAGCTCATGGCGGAGCACCCCGATACCAAGTACATCGTCAACACCAACGATCCCGATTTTTGGGGCGACTTGGCGATGAGTGTGCTTCCGACGATCGCCCTTATCGCCATCATGTTCTACTTTATGCGCCAGATGATGGGCGCCAACAACAGGAACATGCAGTTTGGCAAGACCAACGCCAAGACCAACGAGGCCACACGCCCCAAGGTCAAGTTTGAAGACGTTGCCGGAGTGGACGAGGCAGTCGAGGAGCTCGAGGAGATCCGTGACTTTTTGAGCGATCCGGATCGCTATCGCAAGCTGGGCGCCAAGATCCCGCGTGGCGTGTTGCTGGTTGGCCCTCCGGGCACCGGTAAAACGCTGCTGGCCAAGGCCGTTGCCGGCGAGGCGGGCGTGCCGTTCTTTAGCATCTCGGGTTCCGACTTTGTCGAGATGTTCGTAGGTGTCGGCGCCACCCGTGTGCGTGACCTCTTTAAGGAGGCCAAGTCCCAGGCCCCGTCGATCATCTTCATCGATGAGATCGATGCCGTGGGACGTCAGCGCGGAGCTGGCTTGGGCGGCGGTCACGACGAGCGCGAGCAGACGCTCAACCAGCTGCTGGTCGAGATGGACGGCTTTGAGGAAAGCGAGTCGGTCATCCTGATCGCCGCCACCAACCGCCCCGACATTCTGGATCCGGCGCTGCTGCGTCCCGGTCGTTTTGACCGTCAGGTTACGGTCGACCGTCCGGATGTGAAGGGCCGCGAGCAGATCTTGCGCGTGCATGCCGAGAACAAGCCGATGGACGAGGACGTTAAGTTTGAGAAGCTCGCCCAGATGACCGTTGGCTTCACTGGTGCCGATCTGGCAAATCTGCTCAACGAGTCTGCGCTGTTGGCTGCCCGCCGCCATCGTTCCGTGATCTCGATGGACGAGGTCGAGGAATCGATGGAGCGCGTGATTGCCGGACCGCAGCGCAAGGGTCGCGTGATGACCGAGGCCGAGCGCACCACGATTGCCTACCACGAGAGCGGTCACGCCCTGGTGGGTCACATCCTGGAGCACTCCGATCCGGTCCACAAGATCTCGATCGTCAGCCGCGGCCAGGCTTTGGGTTACACGCTGCAGCTTCCGCAGGAGGACCACTTCCTCAAGACCAAGAACGAGATGCTCGACGAGCTCGCCGTGTTCTTGGGTGGCCGCGTTGCCGAGGAACTCATGTGCGACGACATCACGTCGGGCGCGAGCAACGATCTGGAGCGCGCGACCAAGATGGCGCGCGAGATGGTCACGCGCCTGGGCATGAGCGAGGAGCTTGGAACGCAGGTGTTTGGTGAGGCGCAGCATCAGGTATTCCTGGGCCGCGACTATGCCGATCATCAGGACTACTCTGAGGAGACGGCGCGTCGCATCGACATTGAGGTCCAGCGCATTATGCGTGAGGCCCATCGTCGTGCGGTCGAGATCCTGGATGCCCGCCGCGATCAGCTCGATCTGATGGCCAAGGTGCTGCTCGAGCGCGAGACCGTCGAGGGTGACGCCGTGAACGCCCTGCTCGACAACGAGTGGGACGCCTACCTTGAGCGCGAGGGCGATATCCTGGCGGCCAAGGAGGAGCGCAATGCCAAGGCGTCCGGCATGCCGACCAAGAAGCGCACGCCCCGTATGAGCGAGGAAGAGCTGGCGGCTGATGCCGCGGCCTTTGCGCAGGCGGCCATGCAGGAGGATGCCGAAGTCGCATCCGATGATGCTGGCGATGACCATGCCGTCGTCGATGCCGACGCCGACGCCGACAAATAGTCTTTGTGGCGAAAGCCTCCGCGGGGAAACCTGCGGAGGCTTTTTCTTTTGAGCGATATGGGGCCGTCTGTTGATTGGGGACAGACTTAAATGAGCGTTTTCACGCATTTAAGTCTGTCCCCAATTAACATTGCTGCGGCACTTTGCTCGGCTAAAGCGTACAATAGCGCCTATGCGAAAGGGGAACAGATGATCAACGAAACTATGTATGCTCGCGGCGCGGAAAGCTCCATCATCCGTGAGATTTTTAGCTATGGCCTTGAGCGCAAGGCGCAGATCGGTGCGGAAAACGTATTCGATTTTTCGCTGGGCAATCCGAGCGTTCCGGCGCCCGCTGCTGTGGCTGAGTCGATTAAGAAGGCCCTGGAGCTGCCGAGCGACCAGCTGCACGGCTACACGCCCGCACCGGGCCTGCCGCAATGTCGTGCCGCTGTGGCCGAATCGCTCAACCGCCGCTTTGGCACGAGCTATGAGGGCAAAGACGTATTTATGACGGTGGGTGCCGCGGCTTCGCTCACCTGCACGCTCAACGCCGTTACGAACCCGGGCGACGAGGTTATTGTTATCGCCCCGTACTTTCCGGAGTATCGCGTTTGGATTGAGAAGGCCGGCTGTACGTGTGTTGAGGCGCTCGCCGATGAAGATACGTTCCAGCTGAGCGTGGACAACGTGCTCAAGGCGATTACCGATAAGACGACTGCCGTCATCATCGACTCGCCCAACAATCCGACTGGTGCCGTATATACACGCAACACGCTGACGCGACTGGCCAATGTTCTGCGCGAGGCCAACGCTCAGCGCGATCCCGAGAATCCGATTATGCTCATCTCGGATGAGCCGTACCGCGAGATCGTGTACGGTGCCGAGGTGCCTTGGGTGCCCTCGATCTACGAGCACACCATCGTGTGCTACTCGTATTCCAAGTCGCTGTCGCTGCCGGGTGAGCGCGTGGGGTGGATCTTGGTTCCCAACACCAATCCGCAGGCTGCCCGTCTGATGCCGGCTGTTGCGGGCGCTGCCCGTACGCTGGGTTTTGTATGCGCACCGGCACTCTTCCAGCGCGTGATCATCGATTGCATCGATGAGCCGAGTGATGTCGGGGCCTATGCCCGCAACCGCACGGCGCTCACCGATGCTTTGACGGACTACGGCTATACCTATGTTGAGCCGGACGGTGCTTTCTACCTGTGGGTGAAGGCACTCGAGCCCGATGCGAATGCGTTTTGCGAGCGCGCAAAGAAGTATGAGTTGCTTGCGGTTCCCTCGGACAGCTTTGGTATGCCGGGTTGGTTCCGCCTGGGCTATTGCGTGAGCTACGAAACGATTGTCAATTCGCTACCCGCTTGGAAACAGTTGGCGGACGAGTATCGTTAAAAGTAAAGCGCTCTGCCTACAATGTTTTACGTGAAACGGGGTTTGGTGTTAAGCCGGACCCCGTTGTCATGGACGTTGTGTCTTTGGGATGGAGTGGTTTTACGACTATCGAAGGCTATGCGTACAATGAATATAAGCGACGGCCGTGCCAGATAAGGAGACCTGATGCCCTACCTGCTTTCTTGTGACATTCATACCCATACGATGTTCTCTGCGCATGCATATTCGACCATTGAGGAGAATGTGTACTGGGCGGCAGAGCGTGGTCTGCAGGTGCTCGGATCTGCCGACCATTTGAGCTCTATGGTTACGGCTTGCCCCAATGACCTGCGCAGTTACCAGTTCTTTATCAACCAGGATATCTGGCCGCGCATTTGGAGCGGCGTGCTGGTGCTGCGTGGTGCCGAGGCCGATATCGTTTCGCTGGACGGAAGCCTGTTTGGCGAGGACACTCCTGTCACGCTCGATATCGCCGGCGATTCGTACAGCCGTCAGCATTCACTGTTCGATTTGGTTACGCGTAATTTGGATTATTTGGTTGCAAGCGTGCATAATCCGCAGATTGCTGAGGGCGCGACGCTGGCCCAGACGACCGAGATGTATATCAATGCCCTGGAGCACCCCAAGGTGTTCATGCTGGGTCACACGGGGCGTTCGGGCGTGCCGTTCGATATCGACGAGGTGCTGTTGGCAGCTAAGGCCAAGCACAAGATTATCGAGATCAACAACCATAGTCTTGAACACGGTGTCGACACTGAGCATTGGGCCGTATGCCGCAAGATTGCCGAGCGCTGCGCCGAGCTGGGCGTGGGCATTGGCGTTTCGACCGATGCGCACATTGGCATGGCGATTGGTAAGCTCGATTACGCATCGCAAGATGCTCGACGAGATTCACTTCCCGCTGGATCTGATCGTGACGCGCGATCGCGAGACGCTGCTGCGCGAGATGGCGGCAGCCGGCGTGTGCGATCTGCGCAATGGGATGTAGCGGAATTTATAAACCAAGCGAAGGGGGGTGTTCCTATAGTTTTGTCAACTGGGAAATGCTCTCCGTGCGACCGAATCGCGGCATGCTGACGCCAAGCCATTAGGCCGGTGGGCTTCAGTCTGCTCGGTGCGTTTCGGCTAGGCTGCGTAAGGCACCCTGTCT
>DBEYYU010000011.1:0-19263 GCA_048184855.1 Collinsella aerofaciens | reverse complement strand
GCGGCAGATTTATACCCGTGTCCGAGCTCGAAGAGCCCTATGGCCGCCTTCCTGGCCTCGACATCATGCTTCACCCTCAAATCAACGCGCATAAAGAAAGCCTCCCATTTCTCATGTCCAAGAAATGGGAGGCAGTTCAATCAGTCTGCCAGCGGGCTTTTCTGTGCGTTGGATAATCTCGGCATTGCGTGACGCTACACGCGCGTCGCATCCTTGGGGCTCATGGTCATGCTCTGGAAGCGGTTCTCCATGCAATCGTTATCGAAATACTTGCCGTAGAACTGCGCGACGGGAATATCCGGCTCCGTGCCGTTGACGCGCTGGTACCAGTAGTCGAGCGACTGCAATGTCATAACGCCGTCGACCAGCATAATGACGGTAAAGATGACGGTAGCCGAGTAGCGGCTCTTCCACGGAATCATGTTGATGAGCTTGAGCAGCCTCGGCAGCAGCAGCTTGATCCAGATAAGGCCACCCAGGCCCCACAGGCAGGCAAAGCCCGTACAGGTGCGTCCGCCCGTAAGGACGGCGAGTGGGTCGGGCATGCCGAACAGTTTCATGTGCGAGTAGCTCCACGACACCACGCCAAATGAGGTCTGCATAAACCAGCCTACAAACACCTCGAAAGCGCCGCCGATCAGGGCACTTACCAGGAAAATGATCAGAGGATTCTTTTTATAGAAGCGGTTGAGCGCCATGGTCATGAGCACCGCGCCAAATCCGTAGATGGGGCTAAAGGGGCCAAATAGCATACCGGCACGGTCCTGATAGACGCCGGGATCGACGACGACCATATGCCAGACTTCCTCGAGAATGAGACCTAACACGCTGCAGACGAAGAATACCCAGAACAGGTTGAAGTAGTTGAGCTTGATGTAGCCCTCGCCGGTTTCGTCGCGGCCGAGCATCCCCTCGGCGGCGGCATCGCGGTCGAGCATCTCTTGCAGACGGCGCTGCAGTTCGCGCTCCTGGCGTAGCGTGGGGTCGACGGTGGCCGACAGCGCAATGAGGATACCGAGCTGAATGGCGGGGCGCAGCAGGAAGGGTCCGATACCCTGGAGCATCACGTCAACTAAAAGCTCCACGACGGTAAATGCGATGAGGACGTAAGACAGGCGGGCGGCATTGCGCCGCTGGTCCTTGATGAGGTCCAGGCCAAAGACGATCAAGATGATCGCGCTTGCCGCCGAGAGCATAATGCCGGCGACGATAAGACCAACCGCGACCAGGGTGTTATCACCGAGCTTAGCGGCGGCGTTGCCGTTAATGAGTGCGGTGATGACCTGCCACATAAAGACGGCGACCGACGGGAGTGTGCCCACGCCGGACAGGATGCACAGGACGGCGTACACTTTAATGATGAGGGGAATCTTCTTGACCTCCGTGGCGCTGGGGACGCTGGGGTCGAGTTCGTTTCGATCCATACAGAACCTTTCTCGCTTTGTCCTAGGTTACTAGGATACGCCGCCGACCTGCTAAAAGACAGGACGAACGTCCCAATTGCAACTTTGCAATCCCCAACGGTGGACGCGGCGGCCATATGGGGGCGCGGGCGCTTGCACTGGGCAGACCAATAAAATGTTTGGCCGCAAAACGGATTATTAGCTCGGTGGGCTTTTAAAAAGCGCTGCTCATGCGCTGGGGAGCGCGTCGCGCCGTGCGTATAATAAGGCGGGTAACGCCAAAATACGAGGCTCTGAGGGGATGCCATGTCTCAAGAAACCATCCGCGCGGCCGAGCGCGCCGCGGGACAGGTGAACGCCATGTCGACGTATGATCCGGACTCTGACCAGCTGCATGAGGAATGCGGCGTTTTTGGTGTCTGGGCGCCCGATCGCGACGTGGCTCGACTGACGTACTTTGGCCTGCGTGCACTGCAGCACCGTGGCCAAGAATCGGCGGGAATCGCTGTTGGTGACGGCGGTACGGTTATGGTCCGCAAGGATCTGGGCCTGCTCGACCGCGTGTTCTCCAATGCCGACTTGTCGACGCTCTCCGGTCAGCTGGCCGTGGGTCATGTGCGCTACGGCACCGCCGGCGCCAAGAGCTGGGAAGCCTCTCAGCCGCACCTCTCTACCATCAATAGCGTCATTATCGCGCTCGCGCACAACGGCACCCTCGTCAACACCGACGAGCTGCGCCGCCAGCTGATCGAGCTGGGCGTGCCGTTCCTCTCCAACTCGGATTCCGAGGTCGCGACCAAACTCATCGGCTACTTTACCCAGCGTACGGGCCACCTGCGCGAGGGCATTCGTAAGACCATGGAGCTCGTGCGCGGCGGCTACGCCATGACGCTCATCAACGAGCAGGCGCTCTACGCATTCCGCGATCCGCATGGCATTCGCCCGCTCGTGCTGGGCAAGCTCGTGGACGAGGGCCTGGACCAGGCCGATGCCGCTTCCGTTTCGCAACTGCCGTCGCAAGACGACGCCGCGACGGTCGACGCTGCCACCCATGTCACCCGCGCCGGCGGCTGGGTCGTTGCTTCCGAGACGTGCGCGCTCGACATTGTGGGCGCCGAGTACGTCCGCGACGTCCGTCCCGGTGAGATTTTGCGCATCAGCGCCGAGGGCCTTGTGTCCGAGCAGGGCGTGCCTGCCGCCGAAGAGCCTGCTAACTGCATCTTTGAGCAGGTCTACTTCGCTCGCCCCGACTCCATCATGAACGGCAAGAGTGTCTACGCTTGCCGTTATGACATGGGTCGTCAGCTGGCACATGAGGAGCCCGTCGAGGCCGACCTGGTCATCGGCGTGCCCGACTCCGGCCTGCCGCCCGCGGAGGGCTATTCGCACGAGAGCGGCATTCCCTTTGGCGAGGGCCTCATCAAGAATCGTTATGTGGGCCGTACGTTTATCGAGCCCACGCAGGAGCTGCGAGCCATGGGCGTGCGCATGAAGCTCAATCCGCTGCGCGACAACATCGAGGGCAAGCGCCTGGTCGTCATCGACGACTCCATCGTGCGCGGCACCACCATGGTGCAGCTCGTCAAGATGCTGCGCAACGCCGGCGCCAAGGAGATTCACATCCGCATCAACTCGCCCGAGGTCATCTGGCCGTGCTTCTACGGTATCGATACCGACGTGCAGTCGCAGCTCATCAGCGCCAACAAGACGGTCGAGGAGATCTGCGAGTACATCGGCGCCGATTCGCTGGCCTTCCTTTCGGTCGAGGGCCTGCTTAAGGTCATGCCCAAGGGCGGTTACTGCGATGCGTGCTTTACCGGCCGCTACCCCGTGGCGATTCCCGAGAGCTTTGGCCGCGACAAGTTCATGGAGGGCTTTAAGCCCCGCAACCTGGACAAGCCGCTGCACTTTGATGACGACGCCGTGGTCGAGAAATACGACGATCGCAGCTGGGAAGAGGAACACGGCGAGGCCTAAAACCTGCCATGTAGGGACAGGTTCATTTTGGTAGGTTTTACCTGCTGTTTTGTTGATATGACGGCGCGCGTTGTTATGGCGCGCGCCGAAATGAACGCAACTATGAGCACCGTTTGGCGCCCGTGCGGCGCCACGGTAGTGGGAGAGGAAGGCTCGGATGAGCGACAGCAAGCATGTGACGTACGAGGACGCCGGCGTCGATACCGCCGAGGGTGGCCGCGCCGTCGACGCTATTAAGCAGATGGTCAAGGACACCAACCGCCCCGAGGTTATCGGCGGCATCGGTGGCTTTGGTGGCCTGTTCTCGGCCGCCGCGCTTAAGGATATGGAAGACCCGATCTTGATCAGCGGTACCGACGGCGTGGGCACCAAGCTCGTGCTCGCCCAGATTATGGACCGTCACGAGACGGTGGGCCAGGACCTGGTCGCCATGTGCGTCAATGACATTTTGGCTTCGGGCGCCGAGCCGCTGTTCTTCCTGGATTACGTTGCCATCGGTCACATTGAGGCCGAGCACATGGCAAAGATCATCAAGGGCGTGGCCGACGGCTGCAAGCTCGCGGGCTGCGCGCTCGTGGGCGGCGAGATGGCCGAGCACCCGGGCGTCATGGCCCCCGCCGATTACGACCTCGCCGGCTTTACCGTGGGTGTTGTCGACCGTCCCAAGATGCTCGACCCCGCGAACGTTCGCCCCGGCGATGTGATCCTGGGCCTGCCTTCCACCGGCGTGCACTCCAACGGCTACTCACTCGTGCGCAAGGTCATCGGTGTCGACGGCATCAAGCCGGGCACGCCCGAGGCCGCCGCTAAGGCCGAGGAGCTAAGCCGTCCGCTCGAGGAGCTCGGCGGTGCTTCGCTGGCCGACGCTCTGCTGGCTCCCACGCGCATTTATGTGAAGCCGATTCTGGAGCTGCTCCGCGGTGGCGCCAACGTTCATGCCATTGCCCATATTACCGGCGGCGGTATCACCGAGAACCTCAACCGCGCGCTCGCCGACGACGTCGATGCTGTGGTCACCCGCAACGGCGCCGAGATGGGCTGGGATGTTCCGCCCGTCATCACCTACGTGTCGCGTCAGGCCGAGCTCGCGCCCAACGAGGCATGCAAGACCTTCAACATGGGCGTCGGCCTGTGCCTGATCGTCGCCCCCGAGGACGAGGCTGCCGTGACCGAGGCTCTGGTCGCGCTGGGCGAGAAGCCGTTCCGCGTGGGCGAGTGCGTCGAGGGTTCCGGTAAGGTCGTGTACTCCGATGAGCGCTAACGAGCAGATGGCTGCTGCCGAGGGCCTGGGCTTTGTGCCCTACACCCGTCCGACCGGCACCGATACGGCCGAGCCGCTTAAGATCGGCGTGCTTATCAGCGGTTCGGGTACCAACCTGCAGGCGCTGATCGACCTGATCGCCGCCGGCAAGCTCAACGCCTCGATTGAGCTTGTGGTGTCGAGCCGCCCTTCGGCCAAGGGCTTGCACCGCGCCGAGCGTGCGGGCATCCAGACACTCACGCTGTCCAAGGATGTCTATGCCGACCCCATCGCGGCTGACGAGATCATTGCGCATGAGCTGCTCGAACGCGGCTGCGAGTACGTGGTGATGGCCGGTTACATGCGCATGGTGCACACGCCGCTGCTGGCGGCGTTTCCCAATCGCGTGGTCAACCTGCATCCGGCGCTGCTGCCGAGCTTTACCGGCGCCCATGCGATCGACGATGCGTTTGCTCGCGGTGTCAAGGTGACCGGCGTGACCGTGCACTTTGCCAACGAGATCTACGACAACGGCCCCATCATCGCCCAGCGTGCGCTGGCTGTTGAGGAGGGCTGGGACGTCGACACGCTCGAGGAGCACATTCACACGATCGAGCACGTGCTGTATCCCGAGGTCGTGCAGATGCTCGCCGACGGCCGCGTCCACGTGCTGGAGAGCGGCAAGGTCGCAATTGATGCGCCGCGCGGCTAGTGGCGCACAGTACAATTTAGCCGAGTAGTCAGGGTGGTCATTGGCGCCAAGGCGCAAGTGGCCATCCTTTGTTTTTGGCAGTCATTGGGGACGTTCTTAAACGACTAGTCGTTTAAGAACGTCCCATGTGACTAGGTGAGAGAGGTGAGCGCATGGCGGATAACGAAGCGCTGTTTACGCCTGAGCTGGTGTTTTTTGATTGGGAGTGTGCGACGCCGGATGAGGTGTTTGCGCGGCTCGAGGGCGAGCTTGCACCACGTGGCTACATTGCCGACGGTTGGCTCGACGCCGTTCGCACGCGCGAGGATGCCTATCCCACGGGTCTTGCCATGCCGGCGGCAAACATTGCCATTCCGCATACCGATCCGGGGTTTGTGGCCAAGCCCTATATCGCGGTGGTGAAGCCCGCCGCGCCCGTGACATTTAACGCTATGGCTGGCATGGGCGCTCCGGTGCCGGCGCAGATCGTCATCAATCTGGGCATCGCTGAGCCGGGCGGTCAGGTCGAGGCCCTGCAGGCGCTCATGAACATCTTTATGGACGCCGATGCCGCAGCCGACGTGCTCGGCCAGACCTCGCCCCAAGGCATGGTCGACGCCATCCGCCGTCACTTCTAAGGTGGGGCTAAGCCGGCACTTGGGGACGTTCCTTTTCTGCTGGCAGTAAGGGACGGTCCCCAAGTGCCGGCATATAAAGAACGTCCCCAAGTGCCAAGTGCCATATCTGTCCCCTTTGCACCAAAATGGTGCAGATTAACCTGTCCCCAATGCACCAAGCGTGCCGCGGGGGCTGCGTTGTGACACAATGGCGTTTGTTCGATTCGTTATGCGAAAGGCCAACTATGGCAAATAAGAAAAAGAACTCCGAGGCCGCGCCGACGCCCGAGCAGCAGGCCCGCGCCGCCTCCAGCTCTCGCAAGAAGCAGCGCAAGACCCGCGCGTCTAAGACCGTCAAGATCGTTCTGGTGGTCATCGGCGTGCTGGCGATGCTGCTTTCTGTCTCGGCGATGGCGTGCTCCGGCCTTATGTCGCAGGCTGAGGACACCTCGGGCTACAAGCTGACCGGCGGTGTTGCTGCCACTATCAACGGCACCAACCTCACCGAGGACACCGTGACCAAGCAGATCATGAGCATGCGCACGTCCAACGGCTACACCAAGGACAAGGATTGGGCGCAGTATCTGGTTGACAACGACCTCACGCCCAAGAAGTACCGCAAGCAACTCATCGACTCCTACACGCAGCAAATTCTGCTTCAGCAGGCACAGAAGGAGAACGGCGTGACGGTGTCGGACGAGGAGGTCGAGAAGGCATGGAAGGACGCGTGCAAGAGCGCGGGTGGTGCCAAGACCTTTAAGAAGACCCTTAAGACCTACGGCTATACCGAGGACACCTACAAGGACTCACTCAAGGAGAGTCTGGCGCAGCAGAAACTCAAGGATGCCGTCGCGCCCACGAGCAAGCCCAAGGACAGCGAGATTGTCGATTACATCAACGAAAACCTGTCCAGCTACAACGACGCCCGCCGCTCGTCGAACATCCTGATCAAGGTCGATTCCGACGCTTCCGACGAGGACAAGGCCGCCGCCAAGGCCAAGGCGCAGGAGTGCCTGGACAAGATCAACTCCGGCGAGCTGAGCTTTGAGGACGCCGTTGAGCAGTACTCCGAAGACACCGGTTCCAAGGAGAAGAAGGGCGATGTGGGCTGGGATAAGCTCACCACTTTCGTCGACAGCTACCAGAAGGCGCTCGAGGGGCTCAACAAGGGCGACGTGAGCGACGTGGTCGAGTCGACCTATGGCTACCACATCATCAAGTGCACCGACTACTTCCATGTCGATAATCAGGTCGATAACATCAACCAGGTGCCCAAGGCCATCAAAAAGTACGTCTCCAACGTGGTGAAGACGCAAGCGGCCAGCACTGCGTACAGCGAGTGGCTGGAGCAGTACAAGAAGGATGCCGACATCACCGTCAACCCCATGCCCAAAGACGTGCCATACAACGTCAGCCTGAAGGGCGTCACCAAGAGCTCGACCGACGATTCGTCGACGACTGAGTAATCATGGGGCGGTGCCTGCGTGAGTGCCGCCCACGCTATTGAGGAGGATTTACAGATGACCAACGAAGAGCTGCAGAAGGAAATGATCGCGGCCATGAAGGCCAAGGACAAGGTTCGCCTGTCCATCATTCGCCAGGTCAAGGCCGAGGTGAAGAATATCGAGGTTAACGAGCGCCGCGATGTGACCGAGGAAGACGTCAACAGCATGATTAAGCGTCTGATCAAGCAGACGAGCGAGACACTGGAGATGTCCATCAAGGCCGGCACCGACCAGGAGCGTACCGACAACCTGACCGAGCAGGTCAAGATTCTGGAGAGCCTGCTGCCCGCGCAGGTTTCGGGCGAGGAGCTCGAGGCTCTGATCGAGCAGGTCATTGCCGAGCTGGGCGCTACGTCCAAGAAGCAGATGGGCCAGGTCATGGGTGCACTCGGCAAGGCCACCGGCGGCAACTTCGATAAGCCGGCCGCGGCAAAGATTGTCGGAGCCCGCCTCGCGTAGGGGCCGAGCGGCACACAGTTGAGGCTGAGGGGGCGTGACCATTGCGGTCGCGCCCCTTTTTGCTGGGCTGGACAATCATTGGGGACAGACTTAAATGAGTGCCCAATGAGCAGGTACTCATTTAAGCCTGTCCCCAATGAGTGGGTGGAAGGTTGCGGGTTCTTTACGGGAATATAGTGTGGGCTGCGGAAACGCGGTTCTTTCCGTACAATAGTTCAACTCGTGTAAACGCAGGGAAGGGACATTCATGGCAGACATGATCGAGATCAAGCATCTCAACAAGTACTTTGGCGACCTGCATGTGCTCAAAGATATCAATCTCACCGTCAAGCGCGGCGAGAAGCTCGTAATGATCGGGCCTTCCGGTTCGGGTAAGTCGACGCTCATCCGTTGCGTCGATTATCTGGAGGAGCCCACGTCGGGCGAGGTCGTCATCGACGGTACGCCGCTCACCAAAAAGAATCACCTGGAGATGGCTCGCAAGTATAGCTCCATGGTGTTTCAGCAGTTCAACCTGTATCCCAACATGACGGTGCTGGGCAACCTGACGCTCGCGCCCATCAAGCTGCAAAAGAAGAGCAAGGAGGAGGCGACCGAGATCGCCATCGCCGCGCTCAAGCGCGTCGGCATGGCGCATAAGGCCGGCGAGTATCCGCAGAACCTCTCGGGTGGTCAGCAACAGCGCATCGCCATCGCCCGTGCCCTGTGCACCAAGCAGCCCATCATCCTGTTTGACGAGCCGACCTCGGCGCTCGACCCCGAGATGGTCCAGGAGGTTCTGGACGTTATGATTGAGCTCGCGCAGGAGGATATCACCATGATCTGCGTGACGCATGAGATGGGCTTTGCGCGCCAGGTGGCCGACCGCGTCATCTTTATGGAGGACGGCCGCATCCTGGAGGAGGGCACGCCCGAGCACTTCTTCGATAACCCCGAGAACCCGCGCTGCCGCGAGTTCCTGTCCAAGATTCTGCACTAGGCGCGGTGATGGACATGACGGATATGACGAGGGCGGCCGTGTCGCGCCGTCACTTTTTGCAGCTGGCTGGCGCCGGCATGCTCGCGCTGACGGGGACCGCGCTTACCGGTTGCGGCAACTCCACCAGCGGCGAGGGCTCCGACAAGGGGTCCAAGCTTGCGGCCATCAAGTCGCGTGGACATCTGAATGCCGGCGTTAAGAAGGACGTTCCCGGTTACGGCTATTACGACACCGCCAAGGGCCGCTTTGAGGGCATGGAAGTCGATTTGTGCTACCAGATCGCCGCTGCCGTCTTTGGCGTGAGCTACAAGGATGCCCGTGCCCAGGAGCTTGTCGAGTTTACCGACGTAACGCCCAAGACGCGCGGACCGCTGATCGATAACGGCCAACTTGACGTGGTCGCGGCGACCTACACCATCACCGACGAGCGCAAGAAGAGCTGGGATTTCTCGACGCCGTACCGCACCGACTACGTGGGACTCATGGTCAAGAAGCGTTCGGGCTTTACCTCGATTGAGGATTTGGATGGCAAGGTCATTGGCGTGAGCCAGGGTGCCACCACGCAGAGCCTGATCGAGCAGATGATCAAGGACAACGGCTTTAGCTGCAAGCCCGAGTTTAGGGCCTTTAGCGGCTACCCCATCATCAAGAGTTCGCTCGACGCCGGCAATATCGACGTCTTTGCCATGGACCGCTCCACGCTGGCCGGTTACATGAACGAGACCGTTGAGCTGTTGCAGCCCGAGGTCAAGTTTGGCGAGCAGGGCTACGGCGTGGCGACCAAGAAGGGCTGCGACCTTTCGACCGTGGTCGATCAGGTGATTTGCGATCGCCTGGCCGACGGCTGGCTCGACCAAGAGGTCAAGACCTGGGGTCTTGTATAGGCGCATCGTCCAAGGAAGGAATCAAATGCTCGAAGGATTATTTGACGCCGACCGTTGGTCGACGACATTTCAAAACATGGGGCCCTTCTGGGAGGGCTTTGGCGTGACGCTGCAAGTGGTCGTTGCCGGTCTGCTGCTGTCGCTGGTGCTGGGCACGCTGCTGGGCGTGTTCTCTACCACTCGCTCGCGCGTGCTGCGCGCCATAAGCCGCGTGTACGTGGAGTTTTACCAGAACACCCCGTTGCCCGTGCAGGTGCTCTTTATGTACATGGCCGGTCCGCAGTTTTTGCAGGCCATAACCGGTGCCGACCAGCCGGTGCGCATCGCGCCGTTCGTGCTGGGCTTCTTGGGCGTGGGCCTGTATCACGCGGCCTACATTTCGGAGGTCATCCGCACTGGTATCGAGGCGGTTCCGCGCGGTCAGATGGAGGCGGCCCAGAGCCAGGGCTTCACCCGTGCGCAGGCGTACTGGTACATCGTGCTGCCCCAGACATTCAAAATCATTCTGCCGCCGCTGTGTAACCAGGCGCTCAACCTGGTCAAGAATACGTCGGTGCTGGCGCTTGTGGCCGGCGGCGACCTTATGTACCGTTCCGACAACTTTGTGAGTCTGTACGGGTACCTGCAGGGATACATCGTCTGCTGCCTTATGTACTTCATCATCTGCTTTCCGCTCGCCATGCTGGTGCAGTGGCTCGAGCGCCGCTCCAAGGAGCGTCCGCGCGGCGTGAGCCTGGCCGAGCTGGGGCTCGACAACGTAGAGGAGGCCTAGCGCATGGAAATCTTCAACGCGACCAACCTGCTCTACATTTGGGGCGGCTTTGTTAAGACGATCGAGATCTCGGCGCTGTCGATCTTTTTCTCGCTCATCTTTGGCACGGTGCTGGCGCTCGTTAAGAGCTATGCGCCCCGCCCGTTCCGTATTTTGGTGAGCGCCTATATCGAGCTGTTCCGTTGCACGCCAAACCTGCTGTGGATCCTGTTTATCTACTTTACGGTGCAGGGTTTGGACATTGTGATTTCGACCATCGCCTTTACGCTGTTTACCAGCGCCGTTATGGCCGAGATTGTGCGCGGCGGCCTCAACTCGATTCCGCGCGGCCAGTTTGAGGCGGCGCAGAGCCAGGGTTTTGGCTTCTTTGCCACCATGTGCTACATCATTCTGCCGCAGACATTTAAGACGATCATTCCGGCGCTGTTTAGCCAGTGCACGACCGTCATTAAGGACAGCTCGTATCTTTCGGGCATTAACGTGGCCGAGCTCATGTACACGGCAAACGTGGTGATGGCCCACGCGATCGACCTGTCGCAGGTGCTTATGCTCTACGGCCTGGTGTTTGCGATGTACTTTGTGCTCAACTTTGGTATCTCGCTGCTGGTCCGAGCGTATCAGCGCCGCATCGTGGCCGCATAGTCCTGCTTCCCCAAGCACGGCACCTTGCCCCTCAATCGTCGCTTGCGTACATTTAGTACGCGGCGCTCCTCTTTCGGGGCAATCTGCCGCACTTGGGAAACCAGGGCGGTCGTAAGTGACAAAATGGGAATCAGGAATCGCCTATTTCTCATTTGCTAGAAAGGAATCGCGATGAGCGATCTGGAGAACAAGAAGAGTCCTGTGGTCATTACCATCGCGCGCGACTTTGGCGCCGAGGGCCACGAGATTGGTCGCATGCTTGCCGACGAGTTGGGGATTCCGCTGTACGATAACGAGCTGCTGGTGCGCGCGTCGCTGCGCGCGGGCGAGTCGCTCGATAAGATGGCCGCCTACGACGAGCGCCTGGCCGTGGAGAATATGGCGTTCCTACCCGACCGCTACGATGCACGTTCGTACTCGGATAAGTTGTTCCAAAAGATGAGCCAGGTGATTTTGGATCTGGGCGAGACCGAGAGCTGCATTATCGAAGGTCGTCTGTCCGATTACCTGTTGCGTAACAACCCCAACCACATTGCCGTGTTGGTGACCGCTCCCTTTGAGGACCGCGTCGAGATCGTGCGCAAAAAGCGCGGCCTCAACAAAAAGAAGGGCGCCAAGTTGGTTAAACAGCAGCAGAAGGCGCGCGAGGCGTTCTATAAGCGCTACAGCGCCGGAAAGTGGAAGATGACGAGCGGTAAAGACATCGTCGTCAACCGCACCAAGCTGGGCCGCGAGGGCTGCAAAGACGTCATCGCCGCTGCCTATCGCTACAAAGTAGCGCAGCTCGAAGAATAACCGACCAAAACCACCACAAAGGGGACAGGTACCTTTGCGGTGGTCTGATGCGATGCCCTCGTTGCTTAAGGCTGCGGGGGCATCTTTAACCGTTCAGGCAAAAAGGCTACCGCTCACGCATTAATTTCTAAGACATTTGAAATAAGATATATAATCCAATTAAATATGGAATTATTGTGCCGAGAGGCGCAATGGAAATTGCAGTTGATGTATTGCCTTGCAGCATTGATTTGCCGTGATTGTTTTGTTGGTGCGCTAGAAATATAAACAACTCGTAAACGCATCGGCAACCGAACAACGGCATCGATGGGAACGAGAGGGCTGCTAACTCTCGACTGAACTTGCATGAAGCAACGCCTTGGCTGCGCGCCGCGACACACCGCCGCGGCGGGACGAACGTGCTCGGGGGAGTCATCATGTTCAAGCGCGAAGACCGAAAAGACGGGACACCGAACTTGCCAAGGGAGCGGGGGGGTCGCCTCGACGGAGATGCCCCAGCGTCGTTGCTTTCGCAAGACACGCCTGAAGGCCGCCTTTGCTGCCAAGATTGCTCTGGTCACCATTGCTTCGGCTGTGATGGTCATGCAGACGATGCCCGTTTCCGCCATAGCCGAAGCGGTCGAGCAAGAGCAGCAGGACCAGCAACTGCTCGCAGAGGTCCAGAGTGCCAACGAAGGCTCCACTACAAATGTGGGCGAAGGCGACAACACTGGTAGCGACGGTAACGCCACGAACGATTCTACGTCTCAGGGCGATGCCGCACCCGACTCCGATACCACACCCGACTCCGATACTTCCGACTCCTCCTCGATCGACGACTCCGACAAGACTGATGTCGCCACGGCGCCCGCAGCCAACGCCGCCGACAGCACAGACGCCGACTCAACCGGCGTCGTCGACGCCTCCAACTTCGACAGTCCGAATGCCAAGCTCGTTGCCCCGCCGGCACAGTCTGAGCAGGCGCTTGCGGCGCAGGCATCTCCCTCGGCCCTGCGTGCGGCGAAAAAACAGGGCAAGCAAGAGCCCCAGACAAATAATCAGAATCCTATTTCGGGCGACGACCAACGCATCGAGAACATCACCGTTGCATGGGCGACGCCCGATGATGCCGAGGACAACAGCCCGGCGCGTCTTTCCCTTGTGCCCAAAACCGACGAGTTCTCGGTCAAGATGAAGCTCTCGGTCGCACTCTCGGGCCAGTACAGCTATAAGGAGGGCGAGATCCAAATCGTCGTCCCCAAGTACATTTTCGCCGACCGCGACGGCAAGCCGGCGGGCGAGCTGGAGGCGGCGGTCCCCGAGGCGCCGAGCCAGCAGTCCACGTTCGCCTACACCGAGATGGGCGACAGCTATGTGCTGAGCAACACCTGCGAGCTCTCCGCCGCCACGCAGGCGAGCTTCGAGTTTGCCGTACGCAAACTCGACCCCATCGAGCTTGTGGGCAACGGTCAGCTCGCCGACGGCAAGAAGGCGCCTGCTGCTGACGCCCTTTCCACCGAGGTGGAGAAGTATGTCACCGACAACTTCTACGGCACGGTCAACCTCACTACGCACGCCGGCAGCGTGCTTTCCATGACATCCAATAAGCTCGATGCGAGCGTGGACACGCAAGAGGCCATCAGCGGTGCCGAGCTGCGCGGCCAGAGCCTCTCCGAGAACTGGCCTTCCAATTGGCCCGAGGAGCTCAAGCCCGCCGATGCCGACAAGTACATCTATATTGACTGGTACTCGTGGACAAGCGCGCGTGGAAACCAAAAGTTCGTGCTGCAGGGATCGACCGACGGCAGCGACAGCGGTTACAAGGCGAAGCTTTTGGGCGTGAGCTATAACGGTAAGACGGTCGGCAACAAGGACGACGATGCCGCGCAGGATATTCGCTTTACCGCCGAGAACTGCCTTGATTATGTGAGCTCCAATAAAAGTACGGGTTATCTGCACACCTACATGGCATACCCCAAGGACCAGTTTAAGCTGGGCGGGCACTATAAACTTAAGCACAAGGTGGGCTACACGCTCACCTCGGCAGATGATCACGAGGTCACTTCTGCCCCGGCAACAGCGCAGCTTACCTACTCTCCCATCAAGTTCCAAGACCCGCACGGGCATTTTAACGTGTTCAAATATTCAAACGGCTCGTACTCGAACAAGCGCGGCAAGTGCGATAACTACTCCTATGCGCTTGACAGCCTGCGCCTGGGGCGCGATGCCGTGTGTAGCTACAATGTGAAGACCGTGGGTTTTACCGGACCCTGGACTACGGACAAGGGCGGCAAGACCGACTACAACCAGTTCCTCGCGGGCGACTACGGCAAGCAGACCGTGCGCATGGAGACCCCCGATTACTCGGTGCGCTTCGACCATACCGACGACGACCTCACGGCGGACGACTTTGAGTTTGAGGGCGTGAGCGTCGACAAGCCCACGGTCTACGGCTACCAACGCTACACGCAGACGGGTTATGGCTATTACGAGGGTTCAGACGGTGCTGTTCGCTATGGCAGCATCGGGGCGGGCAACTACGGCTATGTGGTGGACGGCGATAACGCCAAACAGCCCGATATCGAGATCTGGGGCTCGGTAAAATCCGGTACCGAGGAGGGCGACAACTGGGTGCGCTACGGCACCGTCAGCTACCGTTCCGGTGTAGTTGCCGTGGAGCCGCAAAATGGTGCGAGTGTGAGTGCAGACGGAACGCGGCTGCTGTTCCCCAAGGACGCCGGCGTGACCGATATCAAGACCTGCTTGAGCACCAAGACGGCGGGCGTCACCTATACCATGCACCCCTACGTGCGCCTTAAGCCCACGGAGCGCATCCGTGCGCGCGTGGACCAGCTCTTTAAGGACTCCGACACGCCCGAGACGATTCTGCGCAACACTGCCAAGTCGTACGACTACGACTACAAGGGCAATCTGATCGTGGAGTGCGGCCCCAAGAGCGATGATGATTTCCTGACGGGCGCGGCATCGGGCATCAGCATGGACAAGGGCGTGAAATACGATACCGACAAGGACGGGCAGACAACCACGCTCCACTACACGGCCAATGTGTACGAGCAGACCAACCTCACGACCCTTTCCGACTACAACGAGGCCGCGGCGGCGGGCATCTTTACGCCCGATACGGCCGGCACCTTCTATGATCTGCTACCCAAGGGCGTTGAGCCCAAACTGGGCACCGTCAAGCTCAATGGCGACAACGCGGTGGAGAGTGTGGGCCTCAAGCGCAACTATAGGGGCACCGGGCGTACGCTCATGACGGTGAAAGCTCGCGTTGCCCCCAATCCGGAGTACCGCAGCAGCTGGAGCGCCGGTAACCAGCCCTACGAGGGCTACGGCGATAAAATCACGCTGACGTTCGACGCCGTCTACTCGTTCGACACCGAGCGCGACTATGGATCCACGCTCGTCAACAACATTGCCTACGAAAGCGCGGAGCCCAGCTGGGGTACCATCGCCGGCTACAAGGGCGAGCCCGACAACCCGCTTGCGGGCAACAACCAGGCGTCCAAGGATGCGGTCAAGAGCGTCGAGGATGCCATGACCGACCTTGATCCCGAGAGCGATAACTCGTCGTTCGTATATGCCCGCGTATCGGTCAAGCTCGACCACCTGTCGTGGTCGGTGGCACAGTTCGACAAGAAGGTCGATACCAACGACGAGGGCGCGTGGAGCTCGGGCCTCGACAAGGACGGTTCTCGCAACGTCTTTGAGAACGGCGTATACAGCTATCGCATCTCGCTCAATAACCCTGACAACTCGAGTGCCAAGGACATTCGCTTCTTCGATGCAGTCGATGCGTTCGACCCGGCGAGCAAGACCATCCAAGGAGACAAGCCCGATGCAGGCGATGCCATGTGGAAGGGTCACCTGCTGGGTGTGGACGTGAGCGCTCTCGAGCGTGCGGGTGCCGATCCGCATGTGTATTATTCGACGGTGCCGGCAGACCAGCTTACACTCGATTCCGAGAGCAAGGAGGCTCAAGCCGACCTCAAGGATCGCTCCATCTGGACGCCGGCGGAATCGTATGAGGGGAGCCTCGATGACGTGACCGCGGTTGCCGTGGATGCCACCAAAAAGACCGACGGCAGCGACTTTGTGGTGGGCGAGGGCGATACGGCGGCGTTTACGATTCGCATGCGGGCGCCCGAGGTCAAAGACCTTGAGCAAGATCCCGCCGCGTACGGCAAGTGGTTCGATACCAACCTGACAGAGGGGGGAGAGCGAGTCCGGTCTCACCGGCGGCGCTCATGCCTACAACAATGCCATCTTGCGCTGCACGACAATCAGTAACGTGGGCGTGGAGTCGCCCAACCAGGTGATCCGCAAAGACTACACCAAGGTTGGTCTCAAGCCTTTTGGCATCACGATAAAGAAGGCATGGTCCGACAGCGATGACCGGGACGGCAAGCGCCCCCAGAGCGTGACGGTGCATCTGTACGCCGATGGGCAGGACACGGGCAAGAGCGCCGTGCTGAGTGATGCTAACAATTGGCAGGCAAGTTTTGGGTCTGATGATGGACTGTGCGTTCTCAATGACGAGGGTGATACCATCGCCTACAGCGTCAAGGAAGAGACGCCCGAGGGCTATCTGGCCGACGTGCGCATGAATCCCACCGATACCGGTTATGAGTTTACGGTCACCAACAAGCATGGGGTCGAGACGGTCGAGATCGCCGGCCGCAAGATTTGGGACGACGCCAACGACGCCGCAGGCAAGCGCCCCAAGGAGGTCAAGCTCGACCTCTACGCCGATGGTGAGCTGGTCAAGAGCAAGACCGTCAAGGCCGCGGACTCTGGCGATTGGAACTACAGCTTCGGTAGTCTGCCCAAGTATCGCGACCATGGCATAGAGATTGCATACGAGGTACGCGAGGATACCTACTATGAGGGCTACGTGACGAGCATTGCCGGCACGGATGTAACCAACACGTACAACCCTTACGGTACGCTCAAGATCAGCAAGGCCGTACAGGGCGCCACGGACGTGAGCGCACAGAAGGAGTTCTCGTTCAAGCTGACGCTGACCACCCCCGAGGGCGAGCCCGAGGGCGGCACGTTCGCCTACACGGTGACCGATGCGGCAGGCGCACAGGTCGCCACGGGTACGGTGGGCAACGGCGACACCATTAAGCTGCGCGGCGGCCAGACGGCGACCATCACGGGTATTCCCTCCGAGACTACCTATAAGGTGACCGAGGCCAAGGCCGCGGGCTTTAAGAAGACCGATTCCACGGGCGCTACGGGCACGATTCGTGCCGGCGAGGAGCGCGCCGCCACCGCGAGCTTTACCAATACATATAACGCCACCGGTAAGGCATACCTCAAGGCCACGAAGGTGCTCGAGGGACGCAAGCTCAAGGCTAAACAGTTTACGTTCGACGTACTGGACGAGGCCGGTAACACTGTGACGGCCGCGCGCAACGGCGCCGACGGTACGGTGAACTTCGGGGCCATTAAGTATGGTCTGGCCGACGTGGGCAAAACATACACCTATACCATCCGTGAGCGAAATACCGGAGCCGCGGGCTACACCTATTCCGATGCCGCCGCCAAGGCCAAGGTCTCGGTGACCGACAACGGTGACGGCACGCTTGCGTGCGACGTCTCCTACTGGGATGGTTCTTCGTGGGATGGTTCTGCGCCGACGTTCACCAACGCATACCATGCGTCAGGAGCTGTCGACCTCAAGGCATGGAAGACGCTCGAAGGCCGCGACCTCAAGGACAATGAATTCACCTTTAAGCTGGAGAAGCTGACGGGCGAGGGCGACAGCGAGCAGGCCGAAGCGGTCGGCACTGCCACCAACTCGGCCGACGGCAAGATCGTCTTTAGCCATGAGAGCATCCAGGCGCTGCAGTTTACCGAGGCGGACGCCGGCAAGACCTATCGCTTCCGCGTGAGCGAGGTTGTGCCCGCGGGCGAAGATGCCGATCCCACGGTGGACTACGACAGCCAGAGCTCGTTCGTCTATACCGTGAAGGTGGTGGACAACGGCGACGGCACGCTGGGTTTTGACGTAAGCTCCGATGCCAAGCCGGTCTTTAAGAACAAACTCAAAGACGGTAAGCTGCGCATCGCTAAGACGATGGCAGGCGACAATCCCGATCCCAACAAGGAGTTCACGTTCCGCGTGCAGTTCACCGGCAAGAACCTGCCCGAGGACGGCTCGTATTCCTTTAAGCGCGAGGCCTATACCGGCGAGGGCGACGCCGCGGACGAGGCGGCGACTGCCGCCGCCCAGTCGAGCGAACCTCCTGCCGCAGAAATGGTTTTGGGCTCGGACGGACGGTCACTGAGCACCCTCCCGGGCGCAGCTGCCGTTGCGGCAAAGCCTGTTGAAGCATCCGCGAGTGCGGTTGAGCCGCTCGGGGCGCAACTTGCCGCCGCCGGCACTAACAATGAAGTCGGTGAGGCTGCCGAATCCGAGCAGGCTTCTGCAGGAGTGGGCGATTCATCCACGAATATGTCAAAGGCACCCACAAGGGCAAGGGCAAAAGCAAAGGCGGCTGCCGCCGAGGACCCCAATATCAAGAAATGGTACGGAGAATTCAAAAACGGCCTCTACAAGGACAAAAAGGTAACGCTGCCTGACGCTTCGGTGCACGGCACGCTCAAGACCCTCGGCTGGGTGGGTTACAACAGATGGGACCTCTACGAAGACGGCACCATGCGCGTGCGCGGGGGCATGTTTGCGTTTGAGTGGTCTGAATTGATGGAGCAGGTGCGCAAGACGGGCGCCAAGTACCTTGAGCTCGAGGATGGGTGCAAGGCAAGCAGCTGCTGGAACATGTACCCTTTGGATGGGGTGAGCCTCATCTCAATCGTGGGGTCCTTGTCAACTTCCGGCGTGACGGACATGAGCAACATGTTCGGCATGGTCGTCGGCTGCTCGGGCCCGACGTACCTCAACCTCTCCGGCCTCGACACCTCGAGCGTGAGGTACATGTACGGCATGTTCCGCGGCTGCTCGGGCCTGACGTCCCTCGACCTCTCCGGCCTCGACACCTCGAGCGTGACGGACATGCGCTACATGTTCGAGGACTGCTCGGGCCTGACGTCCCTCGACCTCTCCGGCTGGAACACCTCCAAGGTAAGCTCTGAGGTAAACTCTGCGTTGGGAATGTTTTCCTCCTGCAAAACACTCAATGAAGTAGTTGTGGGGGGTGTTCCTATAGTTTTGTCAACTGGGAAATGCTCTCCGTGCGACCGAATCGCGGCATGCTGACGCCAAGCCATTAGGCCGGTGGGCTTCAGTCTGCTCGGTGCGTTTCGGCTAGGCTGCGTAAGGCACCCTGTCTC
>DBEYYU010000010.1:0-6519 GCA_048184855.1 Collinsella aerofaciens | reverse complement strand
GGTCTGATAAGATTCCCATAGCGGTCTTCGTCCTTTCCTAGAACCTGTTGTTGTGGTGATTTCAGATTCTAGGACGAAGGCCGTTTTTCGTTAAACGGGCGCTAGGGTGTCACCCTTACACCAACATTTTCGACGCGATCGCAGAGACTTTGACCGAGCGCTGGGTTGGCATGCGAGAGGCCAACATGAGGCCGTGCCGCGGGGCGGACCGCAGGTAGCAAAACGGCACCGGAGCCCATGTCGGGCCCGGTGCCCAAGCGCGATATCGACGGCGCAGTTTCGCGATATTCAACAGCGCCCAAATGAGTAAATACTCATTATCTATAAATGATAATAACGATTCGCGGGTTCCCCGACGGTGAAGTTTGGATTCATATAAGGATCGCCTTTGACGTAATACTTAGCCCATCGATAATTCATGTACGCGACCTCTTTGTGGAAGCGAATCTGCTTCTCCGTATTGTTTTCAACGCCTCTAGAAATCGACTCGTAGTGATAGAGCTCGACTTCGGGTGTGTATACAATTAGGTCGTTGATCTCGCGTAGCTTTAAGCAAAAGTCAACGTCATTAAATGCAACTTGAAGCTCTTCCGTGAAACCTCCGACTTTCTCATATTCATCACGCTTGGTCATTATGCAAGCTGCGGTGACGGCGCTGAAGTCTTGTTGTGCATCGTTGAGTGCAAAGTAGCCCCAGTTATCCCTTGGCATGCTTTGGCAAAGATGTCCTGCCACGCCACCAGTGACGCATAAGCCCGCGTGCTGGATGGTGTTGTCGGGATAGTAGAGTTTTGCACCAACTGCGCCAACATCCTCACGTGCGCAGATGCCAAGCATAGTCTCAATCCAATTGGGCGTAATTACCTCAGTATCGTTATTCAACAGCAAGAGATAGTCGCCCTTGGCGTGAGCAACGCCAAAGTTCATGAGCTTGGAGAAATTGAATTCGTGCTTCCAAGTTACAAGACGAACGATGTCAGGATATTTTGCTTGCAACTTATCGTAATAATCGAACGTCTCCTTTTCTGTGCTGTTGTTTTCGATTATGACAAGCTCGAAATTGTCGTACGTTGATTTCTCAACAATTGACTTAATGCAGTTGTCCAGAATGTTGGCGTGGTCTTTAGTTGGAATGATAATTGACACGAGTGGATGGGAATCTGGCACAGCGTAGGTTACTTTATATGTAAAGGGACGACGCGCTTGTTCGACCTTCGCATTGAGCCCAAGCCTGTCCAAATGACTCTGGACCGCTTTGATACCTGCGATAGTGGCATACGGCTTGCTATCGGCATTTGCTGCGGTGGAGGTCTCGCTTAGGCGCCAGTGATATAGAACCTTTGCAACATGATGAACTTTCCTTGCCTTTTCCACGGCGTGGAGAGTCAGATTATGATCCTGTGCTCCATCGAACTCTTTCGTGTTCGGTTCTAGAGTGTCAAGCAGAGACTTACGGATGGTAAGCATATGGCAGATATAGTTATTGTTTCTGAGCAGATCGATATTGAAATCCGGCTTAAAGAACGGCTGCGCTAGCATTCCATCGGGCATGAGTTTATCTTCATCACAATAAAGAAGATCGACGTCATCATTGTTTTCAATTGCCTCGGCATATGAGAACAACAAGTCCGGTTCAAGAATATCGTCATGGTCAAAGAAGCTAACGAAATCACCCGAAGCGATGGCAACGCCGGCGTTTGTGTTTTCGGAAATGCCCTTATTCTCGGTAAGGTTAATTGATTTAATTCTGTTGTCGTGGGCCGTCTCCTGCTCAACGCGAGCCTTTAGTTCCTGATTGTCAGGACTTGCATTAACTAGGATGAGCTCCCAGTTTGCATAAGACTGGTTTTTTACGGATTCGGCCATATCGTTAAAGAACGAAATGGGTGTGTTGTATAGAGGGACAATAATGCTGAACTTCGGAGCGCTGCTGAAGACGATTTTTCTCTGCTTCTCCAGAGCGCCGATAGTTGCCTTATGATCCGTGAACCATTCGGGGTATTCAGGGTCAAACTGCGCATGGGTAAAGAGAAAGTTGGTCTCCTCAAGAAGCAAGCCTAGCTTATCGGGTGTTAAGCAGTCGAATGCACTGAATGATGGGTGATTTTGATCGTCAATAATAAAGTAGTAACGATCGAACGCCTTTGGCATTCGAATTGAGAGCTGCGTTTCAAGCTGCTTTTTCTCAGACGTAAATCCAACGCTTGTTACATTCGAGCCGAAATTGACGATGCTCAAATTAACTTCATTAAGGGTTCGATCGAAACAACGAAGTTTGATTTGCGAGTCGCTACGATAAGGAGTTCTCACCGTGCACCTAAGGATATAGTCGCTTGAATCTTCGATGCACTGCCAGAAATCAATCGTTGCCATGTCAAACTCTGAAACGTCATCGTAGTTTCGGAGTTTGCTGCACATGTCAGGTTTAATTTTGTAGTTAAGGCGCGACTCCCATTTGATGTTCTTGCAATTGAGCGAAAGGGAGTCGCTGCTCAGGGTGCGACCGTCTTGGCCGATTTCGCTAAACTCAATTTTGATGGTGCGAGCATCGGGATCGGGGACTACAAGGACGTATGAGTTCGAGTCACAACTATTGTCCCGGAATTTTAGGAGGGATAAAGGTGAGCGGCGGTTATCGTCTGTAGCCGCCTGGGCTGTTACGCTGGAGCCTTTATGGATGCCTTCAATCTTAAGCTGCTGGTAGATTTTCCAGTTTCCTCTGCATACTCCGGTTGTTTCGACTCGCATTGTTTGCCTTTCGTTTGTTGGACACTGCTCATTGTACTTTTTCATTTGTTGCCTCGCTAGAAATGCAGAAAGAGTTGCGTGTTTCTGCTGTCCGATTTAAATAAGAAGACGGGGAGGTTGCTGCCGGTGCGTATAATTTAATTAACTATGCATCTGTAATCAGCGGCTTTTGCTCAACGATTGTCAATCGAGAGGATTTTTATGAAAGGCATCATCCTCGCCGGCGGGTCCGGAACCCGCCTGTACCCCCTTACGCTCGTGACCTCCAAGCAGCTGCTGCCGGTCTACGACAAGCCCATGATCTACTACCCGCTTAGCACCCTCATGCTGGCGGGCATTCGGGATATCCTGGTCATCTCCACCCCGACCGACCTGCCCAACTTCGAGCGCCTGCTCGGGGACGGCTCGCGCTACGGCGTCAACCTCTCCTACGCCGAGCAGCCCTCGCCGGACGGCCTTGCGCAGGCCTTCACCATCGGCGAGGGGTTCATCGCCGGCGAGCCGTGCGCGCTGGTGCTCGGCGACAACATCTTCTACGGCAACGGCCTGTCCCGCCACCTGACGCGCGCCGTCCAGAACGCCGAGTCGGGCCGCGCCACGGTCTTCGGCTACCACGTGGACGACCCCGAGCGCTTCGGCGTCGTGGAGTTCGACGGGGAGGGCAGGGCCGTCTCCATCGAGGAGAAGCCCGCCGAACCCAAGAGCTCCTACGCCGTCACCGGCCTGTACTTCTACCCGGGCGACGTGGCAGCCAAGGCGCACGAAGTGAGGCCCTCGGCCCGCGGCGAGCTCGAGATCACCACGCTCAACCAGATGTACCTGGAGGAGGGGACGCTGTCCGTGGTGACCCTCGGCCGCGGCTACGCGTGGCTGGACACCGGCACCATGGAGAGCCTGCACGAGGCCGCGGAGTTCGTCCGCGCCGTGGAGCACTCCCAGGACCTGCCCGTGTCCGTCCCCGAGGAGATCGCCTGGGAGAACGGCTGGATCTCCACCGCCGAGCTTGAGGAGGCCGCCAAGGCCTACGGCAAGTCGGTCTACGGGCGGCACCTGAAGAAGGTCGCCGCCGGCGAGATCGTCAACAGCCCGCGCGAGTACTAGCGCAAGCTTGTTTTCTTTTAGGGGTCACCGTTTATCTGGTGGCCCCTTTCGTTATGATTACGTTGACCATAAAGACAATATGATTGGGAGTGGATGTGTTAAGCGTCTACTTTGGCGATATGCCAGAAGCGATTTACAACACAGCGACATATTTCAAAAACTCTTACCGGTCTTCTTGGATTACGGATCCCTATGCATTCTCGATAATTAAAGATGTTGATCGATCGGATGTTGTCTCCGAAAACGTCATCGAAAGCCCTGTGCTTGGATCCATCTCCCCACTCCAGCTTTCTGGTGGCGTGAAAACGCTGCTGCTTATGAGATTTGATCGTAAGCAAATTTTTAACGCTTCTACCTGTGGTGACAACTGTGCCAAGTGGATTCTCGACATGGCGAAAGACCGCAAGCTTGTTGTGAATCTCCATCATGTGATGGACTTTGGTCGCGAGGATTTTAAAATTAAAGTCGTGAATAGCGGCCGAATCGTTCACAACATGGCCGAATTGATTCACGAGTCGATTCCGTATCTGTAGGTACTGCTTATGAACGGTTCGCATCTCGTTAAGATTTCCCGCCGCAGGGGAACTAAGTACACATTTACCATCAAGCGGAACATCACTATTGTGCGTGGCGATAGTGGCACGGGTAAGACGACACTGTTTGACATGGTCGCAGACTACATGCGAACGGGCGAGCAGTCGGGCGTTTCCTTGCAATGCGATTGTCCCTGTGTCGCCCTGACCGATTATGATTGGCGAAACCAGCTTTCGTCCGTTCATGACTCGATTGTATTTGTCGATGAGGGCTTAAAAGAGATCCATTCTGATGAGTTTGCCCATCATGTGCTGTATTCCTCGAATTATTTCGTGCTGATCTCAAGGGCTGATTTCCCCAATCTTCCGTATAGCGTGGATGAGATTTACAAGATTAAGACGAGCGGAAAATACCATTCCTTCGTCCCTGTTTATCAAGATCGCGGAAATCATCGTTATGCTATTTCCCGATCGGCGCCAAAACAGGACTTTTCTATCCTTCTATGCGAGGACAGTAAGTCTGGTTTCCAGTTCTTTGAACGGCATTTCGCTGATAGTGAGCTTACTTGTGCTTCGGCCATGACGAACAGCGCGATTTTGGGCTGGTTGGATCAGCATCTCGACGATCGCGTGTTTGTTGTCGCGGACGGAGCGGCATTTGGGTGCTATGCGGACCGCGTCCTTAAGCTGCAAGACATTCATCGCGATACTGTTACGGTTTGTCTTCCCGAGTCATTCGAGTGGCTTCTGCTGAGCTCTGGCGTAATTTCAGGGTTAGATGTTAAGGCGGTTTTGGAAACCCCAGAAGCCTTTATAAACAGTGAGAAGTTTAAAAGCTGGGAGGACTTCTTCTATAAGTACTTACGCGATAAAACTGGGAATTCGGTTTTCCGTTACGACAAAGACTGCATTCCGGAGGCGTTTTGTAGTGGAAGTAATTCTGCGAAGGTTATGGCTCTTATCGCATGCCGAAATGTCCGATAGTTTTGTTGAATAGTGTCGCGGCGTCACTTCCTGCGGCATACTAAAGAAGCTGTACATGCTTCAGATTGGATTTTCATGTCTGAGATTTTTGAACCTAAGAACATCATCGTCACGGGCGGCTGCGGCTTCATCGGCAGCAACTTCGTGCACTACGTCGTGAACAACCACCCCGGCGTCCACGTCACCGTCCTGGACAAGCTGACCTACGCCGGCAACCCCGAGAACATCGCCGGGCTGCCGTCGGACCGCGTGGAGCTCGTCGTGGGCGACATCTGCGACGCGGAGCTGCTGGACAGGATCGTCCCGGGCCACGACGCCATCGTGCACTACGCCGCAGAGAGCCACAACGACAACTCCATCGCCGACCCCGAGCCGTTCCTGCGCACCAACGTGGAGGGCACTTTCCGCCTGCTGGAGGCCGTCCGCAAGTACGGCATCCGCTACCACCACGTCTCCACCGACGAGGTCTACGGCGACCTGGCGCTCGACGACCCGGCGAAGTTCACCGAGGAGACGCCGTATCACCCGTCCTCGCCGTACTCGAGCACCAAGGCTTCCTCCGACATGCTGGTCCGCGCCTGGACCCGCACCTACGGCCTGCGCACCACGATCTCCAACTGCTCCAACAACTACGGCCCCTACCAGCACGTGGAGAAGTTCATCCCCAGGCAGATAACGAACATCATCGACGGCGTCCGCCCCAAGCTCTACGGGAAGGGCGAGAACGTCCGCGACTGGATCCACACCGAGGACCACTCCTCTGCCGTCTGGGACATCCTCACGAAGGGTCGCATGGGGGAGACCTACCTCATCGGCGCCGACGGCGAGAAGAACAACATCACGGTCCTGCGCATGATCCTGGAGGCGATGGGACGCGACCCCGAGGACTTCGACTGGGTCGCCGACCGCCCCGGCCACGACCGCCGCTACGCCATCGACAGCACGAAGCTCCAGCGCGAGCTGGGCTGGAGGCCGGCGCACACCGACTTCGCCGGGGGCCTCAAGGCCACCATCGACTGGTACGTCGCCAACGAGTCCTGGTGGCGCCCGGCCAAGGAGGCCACCGAGGCCAGGTATAAGGCGCAGGGCCAGTAGGCCGCACCCCGGCGAACCGCACCGCGGGGCGCCCGCGCGGGGCCGCAGGGCATGGGGA
>DBEYYU010000009.1:0-18501 GCA_048184855.1 Collinsella aerofaciens | reverse complement strand
GTGCATCTTGACCCGTGGCGCGCCGGTCGAACCGGCGGGATCACCCCCTCTTGAAGGGGTCCTCGTACTCCTTCACGCTCAGCTTGTCCAGCGCGATGTCGTGGGACTCCTGCTCCCTGATGTACTTGGCGATCGTCGCCTCGTTCAGGCCGACGGTGGACACGTAGTAGCCCTCCGCCCAGAACTTCCTGTTGCCGAACTTGTACTTGAGGTTGGCGTGCCTGTCGAATATCATCAGCGAGCTCTTCCCCTTCAGGTAGCCCATGACGCTCGCGACGCTGTACTTCGGCGGGATCGCCAGCAGCACGTGCACGTGGTCGGACATCAGGTGCCCCTCGATTATCTCGATCCCCTTGTACTCGCACAGCTTCCTGAGGATCTCCCCTATGTCGCTCCTGATTTGGTTGTAGATCACTTTGCGCCTATACTTCGGCGTGAACACGATGTGGTACTTGCACATCCACTTCGCGTGGGAAAGGCTGTAGGCCTTCTGGGCCATGGCGACCACCCCTTCGACTCGAATTCTTGACGGCCTGAACAATCGTCAATATCGGTCGGAGGGGTGGCTTTGTAAAGCCGTTTGTCTCCACCCGCGTAGCGGGTGGTTTAAAGCTGGCCGCTGCGCGGCCAGCGGACTAAAGTCTTGAAGAGGAGGGCATAGGCCTTGTGGCCATGCCCGACGATTGAACGCCAGATTGCCGCTTAGGAGCGTTTGCAGCGTCGAGCGGTTACGGCGTTTGGCAAAACGCCGTAACTTAATAAGTTTGGTACCTTGACATTGATTTCTCACGCTCCTAAATTGGTTAGGCACAAAACAATTCCACTACCTAACTAAAGAAAGGAGCAACACTAATTCATGTGCGATGAACCTCCTAACCTTTGTTCGCACGAGCCCGGCGGTGACCCGTCGCAACCGGTAGACATACCCGAAGCGGTCAGTGCCGAAGACAAACTCGCCAAGCGCATCCTGAGCGGCCTGGGTTTTTGCGGCCATTACATGCATTTTCATGGCGGAGGCGTGTCCGGCAAGGCGCCCATCATCTGCCTGCTGGCCAAGCAACCCGGCGGCGAGATGTCGCAGCAGGAACTCGGCATGCACTTTGACCTCAAGCCGGGGTCGCTTTCCGAGATCCTGTCCAAGCTCGAGCTCAACGGCCTCATCGAGCGCAGCCGTAACCCCAAGGATCGACGGCAGCTCACCATTCGCCTGACCGAAACCGGCCGGGAAAACGCCCGCATCGACCAGGCAGCCCGCATTCGCTTTAGAGAGCAGGCCTTTAGCGCGCTCACCCACGACGAGCGCGAGGACCTCGCCGAAATGCTCGATAAAATCCGTGTAACCTGGGAGGAACTGGATGATTAAAACCCTCATGGGCAGCATCCGCGACTATATGAAAGTCACTGTTGCCACGCCATTGCTCGTGCTTGGCGAGGTGCTCTGCGAGATGCTGATTCCATTTATCACTGCCAACCTGATCGACGCCATCAAAGACGGCGCCACCGTAGCCGAAATGCTTCCCACCGCGGGCTTTTTGGTGCTCATCGCGCTGACGTCGCTTGCTTTTGGCGCCGCTGCCGGCGTCACCTGCAGCCATGCGAGTTGCGGCTTCGCTAAGAACCTGCGTCACGACCTGTTCTACAAGATCCAGACGTTCAGCTTTGCCAACATCGATGAGTTCTCGAGCTCCTCGCTCGTCACGCGCCTGACCACCGATATCAACAACGTGCAGCAGGCCTTTATGATGATCATCCGTATCGCCGTGCGCGCGCCGCTGGTATTGATCTTCGCCTTTACCATGGCATTTATCATGGGCGGCAGCGTCGCCATGGTCTACCTGGTCATCATTCCGCTGCTGGGCTTTGGGCTGTTCTTTATCATCTTTAAGGTGCGTCCCATCTTCTCGCGCGTGTTCCACAAGTACGACGCCCTTAACGAGTCCGTCGAGGAAAACGTCACCGGCATGCGCGTGGTCAAGAGCTATGTGCGCGAAGACTTTGAGAAGGAGAAGTTCGCCACCGCCGCGCGCGACGTCCAGATGGACTTCACCCGCGCCGAGAAGCTGCTCGCCTTTAACAACCCCATGATGAACATCTGCGTCAACGGCGCATTTGTCGTCATCATCTACCTGGGATCCAAGCTCATCATCACGAGCCAGGGCACGCTGTTCGACGTGGGCCAGCTCTCCTCGATCTTTACCTATGGCTTCGCGATCCTCATGAGCCTGATGCAGCTGTCGATGATCTTTGTCATGGTGACCATGGCCGACGAATCGGCGCACCGCATTACCGAGGTGCTGGCCGCCGAGCCCACGATCGCCGATCCCGCCGAGCCCGTGCTCGAGGTTGCCGACGGTTCCATCGACTTTGACCACGTGAGCTTTAAGTATTCCGCGCATGCAAAGCGCCAGGCGCTCGACGATATCGACCTGCACATTAAGAGCGGCGAAACCATCGGCATCATCGGCGGTACCGGCTCGGCCAAGTCCACGCTCGTTAACCTCATCGCCCGCCTGTACGACGCCACCGAGGGCACCGTGCGCGTGGGCGGCATGGACGTGCGCGACTACGACTTGGACGCCCTGCGCCACCAGGTGGCCATGGTGCTGCAGAAAAACGTACTGTTTAGCGGCACCATTGCCGAAAACCTGCGCTGGGGCGACCCGAACGCCACCGACGAGGAAGTCCGCGAGGCGGCACATCTGGCCTGCGCCGATGAGTTTGTCGATGGCTTCCCCAAGGGCTATGACACCTGGATCGAACAGGGCGGCTCCAATGTTTCCGGCGGTCAGAAGCAGCGCCTGTGCATTGCGCGTGCCCTGCTGCGTCGCCCCAAGATCTTGATCCTGGACGACTCCACCAGCGCCGTCGACACCAAGACCGACGCCAAGATTCGCGCAGGGCTGGCAAGCTATCTGCCCAACACGACCAAGCTCATCATCGCCCAGCGCATCAGCTCCGTGCAGGACGCCGATCGAATCATCGTCATGGAGGGCGGCCGCATCGCGCAGATCGGCAACCACGATGAGCTGCTCAAGACGAGCGAGATCTACCGCGAGACCTTTACCTCGCAGAACAAGATGTCTGCCGAGGGCGAAGAGGCCGTCGAAGCCGACACCGAGGCATCCGCAACACAAGCTCAGACCCAGGAAGGAGGCGAGGCACATGAGTAAGGCAACGACCGCCGAGCGCGCGCTCAACCGCAAGGGTGGCACCATGTCGCGCCTCATCAAGACGCTCTTTGGCTTCTACCCCGTGCTTTTGCCCCTCGTCGTCGTCGGCGTGGTGCTCTGCGCCATCATCAACTCCATCGGCGCGACCTTCCTTCAGAGCGCCCTGCAGATTATTAGCGAATCGTGGCAGTCGGGCGATTGGGAAGCTGCACAGCCCAAGATCGCACAGCTCGTGACCACCCTCGCCTGCATCTACGGCGTCGGCATCCTGTCCTCGCTCTTCTGGAACCGCGCCATGGCCATCGTCACGCAGGGCTCGCTCGAGAAGCTGCGCGAGAAGATGTTCAACCGCATGCAGGACCTGCCGATTCGCTACTTCGACACGCACCAGCGCGGCGACATCATGAGCCACTACACCAACGACATCGACACGCTGCGCCAGATGATCAGCCAGTCGCTGCCCAACCTGCTCATGACGACCATCGTCATCGTCACGGTGTTCTTTATCATGCTGTACTACAGCGTTTGGATGTGCCTGGTCATTGTGGCAGGCGTCGCCTTTATGACCTTTATGACCAAGCTGCTCGGCTCCAACTCCGCGCGCTTCTTTATTGCGCAGCAGACCGAGCTCGGCGTTGTCGAGGGCCATATCGAGGAAGTCATGAACGGCCAGAAGGTCGTCAAGGCATTCTGCCACGAGTCTGCCGCCGAGGCCGATTTTGACGAGCGCAACGAAAAGCTCTTCGAGGTCTCGCAGAAGGCCAACATGTACGCCAACATCCTCATGCCCATCCTTATGAACCTGGGAAACCTGCTCTACGTGCTGGTCGCACTGGCGGGCGGCATTTTCCTGGCGCTGGGCGTGCCTAACCTGAGCATCTCGGGCATGACGCTGTCCATCGCCGTCGTAGTGCCGTTCCTCAACATGACCAAGCAGTTCTGCGGACAGATCGGTCAGATCTCGCAGCAGATCAACGCCGTGGTCATGGGCCTCGCCGGCGCCGACCGCATCTTTGAGCTCATCGACGAGAAGCCCGAAGCCGACGAAGGCTATGTGACGCTCGTCAACGCGCAGGTGAACCCCGATACCTGGCAGCTCGAGGAGGCCGACCACCACACCGGCATGTGGGCATGGAAGCATCCGCACCGCGCGACCGGCGAGATCGAGTACGTGCCGCTGCGCGGCGACCTGGTCATGGACAACGTGGACTTTGGCTACACGCCCGACCACGAGGTGCTGCACGGCGTGTCCGTGTTTGCCAAGCCGGGCCAGAAGGTCGCGTTTGTCGGCGCCACCGGTGCCGGTAAGACGACCATCACCAACCTCATCAACCGCTTCTATGACATCGCCGACGGCAAGATCCGCTACGACGGCATCAACGTCAACAAGATCCGCAAGGCCGATCTGCGCCGCTCCCTGGGCGTCGTGCTGCAGGACGTGAACCTGTTCACCGGCACCGTGATGGATAACATCCGCTACGGCAACCTGGACGCTACCGACGAGGAGTGCATCGCAGCGGCCAAGCTCGCGGGCGCGGACGACTTTATCACCCGCCTGCCCGACGGCTACGACACGATGCTCACCGGCAACGGCGCCCAGCTGTCGCAGGGCCAGCGCCAGCTGATCTCGATCGCACGCGCCGCCGTCGCCGATCCGCCGGCAATGATTCTGGACGAGGCCACGAGCTCCATCGACACCCGCACCGAGGCCATCGTGCAAGCGGGCATGGACAAGCTCATGGAGGGCCGCACGACGTTTGTCATCGCGCACCGCCTGTCCACCGTGCGCAACTCCGACGCGATCATCTGCCTGGACCACGGCCGCATTATCGAGCGCGGCAACCACGACGAGCTGATCGCCAAGCGTGGGTATTACTACCAGCTCTATACCGGAGCGTTTGAGCTGGAGTAGTTCGGCCCGCCGAGATGGCCGATTTGTCGCTCATTCGTCGGGCATGACCCTAAGGTCAATGCCCTCCTCTTTCGGGGCAAATCGACTCATCTCAGCGACCCAAACACAATGCGCCGCAACGAATAAAGCCTCCGCAGCCACACGAGCTGCGGAGGCTTTTTTCATGCCGGCCGGAAACCGTATCCCACTTTTCGGGCCCAAAATGGGATGCCGTTTCCCGCTGGACCCCCTCCGGGAAACGGCATCCCATTTCAAGGGGGTAAACCGGGATGTGATTTCCCCTAACGGCACCTTTGGGAAGCCGCATCCCACTCTAGACGCACAAAACGGGATGAGCTTTCCCATGGTGATCCAAGACCAGAAGCATGTCCGATAGCGCGGCCAGGTCAAGAACAACAAGGCAAGCGTCACGCCAATTTGGACGAGCGTCTGCTGCAGTTTGAGGCTGCTGGCCCATATGGTAGAGTTAACCACCCATGAATTTCAGCACACTGCGTGCTACCTGTTCTTTTGTCATTTAGGGGAGTGAACTTGTGAATACTTCTGTCGCCAAGAAGGCCGAACAGGCGGTGCGCCTGCTCATGATGGTGCTCACGGCAGTTCTCATCTTCTTCTTCATCAATGTTATACTGCTCGTCTCCGATATCCAGGGCACGGCGCGTGTGGTCAACTACGCCGGTCTGGTGCGCGGTACCACGCAGCGAATCGTTAAGCTCGAGGATGCGGGCCAGCCTCAAGATGACCTGCTCAAAGCCGTGGATTCATACATCAACGGTTTGCGTTACGGAAGTGACGACCTCAACCTCGTCCGTCTCGACGACGATGAGTATCAGGCAAAAATGACCGAGCTTGCAAATTATTTTGATGAGCTTTGCACCGAGATTGCCCGTGTGCGTGAAGTCGGCTACGAGAACACCGATATCATCGCGATGAGCGAGGAGTTCTTTGGTATTTGTGACGATGCTACACGACTCGCGGAGGACTACTCTCAGGAGAAGGCGTCGGCGCTCAACTATCTCGAGGGCCTGGTGATCATCGACATCATGGGCTTGGTGGCGACCTTTGCGGTCGAACTTGTTCGCGCGGTGCGAACTGCCGCGCTCAATCGCGAACTGCAGAACAAAGTCTATCTCGACGAAGCCACAGGACTGCCCAACAAGAACAAGTGCGAGGAGGTCTTGGGGCAGGAGCAGCCTGTCTCCGCGGAGGCGCCCGTTGCGGTGTGCGTCTTCGACCTTAACAATCTGCATACGGTCAATAACAACTTCGGTCATGAGAAGGGCGATGAATACATTCGCTCTTTTGCCCAACAACTGGGAAGTGTGGCATCCGAGACGTGCTTTGTGGGCCGCGACGGCGGCGATGAGTTTATCGCGGTGCTGCGGGATTCCGATCGGGCTGCCGTGGAGTCCTGTCTCGCTCGGGTCCGTGCGAACGTGAACGAGTATTCCGAGGCTCACCCCGACATGCCCATCAGCTATGCGGTGGGCTTCGCGCTTTCCAGTGATTTTGATGAACCGCCTACGATGCGCGAGCTCTTTTCCCAGGCCGACAAAAACATGTACATCGACAAGAACCGCGTAAAGACAGCCGAGGCAGCCGGGCCGCAACGCGAGGACCGCTAAACCCGTAGCAAAGGGTAGCTAATTTGGGACGGGACTCTTTTGGCTACTTGAGGAGTTGGGCCATGGCGTTGACGAATTTTTGGACTTGGAGGGTGGGCTCGAGCGGGTAGTGCAGAAAGACCGGCACCTCTCGCCCGCACAGGAACGGCACGCCCACAAAGGCCGGGTGCACCCCCGACCATGCGCCGCAGGTGAGCACCGCGTCGCCCTTTTCCTCTGCCTCGTTAAAGAGCGCAAAGTCAAAGCTGTCCACGTCGATCACGTCAACGCCGCCGTCGGCCAGAAGGTCGATGCGCAGGCTGTCCATTGCGTCGTTGCCGTGACGGAGCACGCGCAGGCGCATGCCCTCCAGGTCGGCAACCGTAATGCGTGTCTTGCGCGCCAGCGGGCTCGTGCGTGGCACGTCGATATAAAACGGCACGTTAACGATGCGGAGCTTTTGGCAGACGTCACCCCAGCGCGGGGTCGAAAAACTCGACTGCACCACATCCACCTCGCGACCGAGGCTGCGCATGACGGATTCGCGCTCGTCATAGAGGTCGCTCACCGGCACGATCTCGAAGCGCAACGATGGCTCCAGCTCGTGTACGCCCGTCCACATCGACAGCGTCTGGCGCCCCGGACACATCATCGACACGCCCAGACGCACGGCCCCGCCATCGCCCGCCGCGCGTCGGGCACGGCGCAGCGCGTCCTCGGACTGCCGCATGATCGAACGTGCATCGTCCACCAGCAGAGCACCTGCCGGCGTCACCTTAACACCAGAATGCGAGCGCTCGAACAACGTGATGCCAAACTCGGCCTCGAAGCCCGACACCTGCTTGACGAGCGCCGGGGTCGACACGCGCAATTTTGCCGCCGCACGCGAGAAGCTTCCCAGCTCCGCGGCGGCCGATATGGCCTCGAGTCGTCGATCGTACACGTCAATCTCCCGTTTTCGCGCCCATGGCCACATGGTGCCACAGGGGGTTGTTTTCGCAGGTCACACACTCAATCAAGGACACATCGTCTTGCGAGCTATAAACCTACGGTTAACGCCATTCTAACAAATATGCAATTCACCTGCGCAAATGCAAAGCATACGATAACCAGCGAAAACCACGTGGGTCGGTTAATGGGAGCGACCCACCGGGAGGCACAAGAAGGGAAGTTCCTATGAGCAATTGGCTTAAGCTCGAGGGCGATGTCTGCGCCGTGACTGGCGCGCTCGGCGGTATGGGCGTCGAGATTTGCCGCGAGTTCGCCTGCAACGGCGCCAACGTCGTCCTGCTCGACCTGGACGAGGAGAAGGTCAAGGCTGCTGCCGCCGACCTCGCTGCCGAGTTTGGCATCCACGCCGAGGGTTACAAGATGAACGCCACCGACGAGGCCGAGGTTCAGGCCGCCGTCGACGCCACCATCGCCGACTTCGGTCGCGTCGACGTCCTCGTCAACACCGCCGGTATCCTGCGCTTCGCCGCCATGGAAGACCTGCCGCTGAGCGACTGGGAGCAGGTGCTCAACGTCAACCTCACCGGTTACTTCATCACCTCGCAGCGCTTTGGTCGCGAGATGATCAAGGCCGGCCAGGGTCGCCTGGTGCACATCTCGACCGTTGCCAGCCACTCCCCCGAGACGTTCTCGGGCGTGTACAGCTCCACCAAGGCGGGCGTCAACATGATGTCCAAGATGCTGGCTGCCGAGTGGGGCCCCTACGGCGTGCGCTCCAACTGCGTCGAGCCCTGCTTCGTTAAGACCCCGATGTCGGCCAACTTCTACGCCGACCCCGAGGTCGAGAAGAGCCGCAGCCGTCTGATCGCCACGCGTCGCATCGGCGAGGTCAGCGATATCGCCAACGCCGTCATGTTCCTGGCGTCCAAGCGCTCGGACTTTACCACCGGCGACGCCATCAAGGTCGATGGCGGCTTCTCCAACATGATGGGCGACCTCACCGCCAAGCCCGGCGGCCGTCGCGCCTATGCCGACAGCTACCTCAAGAACAAGGGTGTCGAGCTTTGGTCCGATGAGTCCGGCGTCGCCAAGCCGACTGACCAGTAAACCAACCTGACAGGGAGACCCGCGGATACGACCGCTCCTCCTCCCCCGTATCGATTAGAAAGAGTCCAATGGCTTCCACCAACTCCAACAAGGGTCGCGCTGTCGTGCTTTCCGCCGCGTGCGTCACCATGTTCTTCATCAGCTCCATCGCGCTGTATTCCGTCGTGAGCAAGAATCTGCTCGCCGTCTATCCCGAGTGGTCCAGCGCCCTTACCTGGGCCTTCCCCGTCTTCCAGACCATCATGGCCGTGACGGGCATCTTCGCCGGCCGCATCTCCGATAAAATCGGCCCCCGCAACGTCGTGATCGCCGCCGCCGCGTGCTACGGCCTGGGCTGGTTCATGTCCGGCACCGTCACCGAGCCGTGGCAGTTCTACCTGTGGTTCTCGCTCGTCGCCGCCATCGGCAACGGCCTGGGCTACAACCCCGCGCTCACCACCGGCCAAAAGTGGTTCATCGACAAGAAGGGTCTCGCCTCCGGCATCACCCTGGCCGCTTCGACCGCCGGTCCCGCCGTGCTGTCCCCGGTGCTCGCCTCGCTGCTCATCCCGAGCCTGGGCATCTTTGGCGCCCTTAAGGCGCTCGGCGTCATCTTCTTTGTGACGATCGCCGCCTCCGCCCTGTTCCTGAAGGCCCCCGAGGCCGGTTGGCTGCCCGAGGGCTTCGAGGCCCCCAAGGGCGGCGCGCATGCTGGCACCTTCGGCGACCTCACCCCGGGCGAGATGGTCAAGACCCCGCGCTTCTGGGTCCTCATCGTCACCTTCGCCTTTGCCGCCACCGCGGGCACCCTGCTCGTGGGCAAGGTTGCCTCCATCGCCGCCGTTCAGCTCTTCGCCGACCCCACGAGCGCCGCGGCCGTCGCCCTCGGCGGTGTGGTGGTCTCCGTCAACACTTGCGCCAACCTGGTCGGCCGTCTGTCCTTTGGCCAGATCATCGACAAGCTCGGCGCCTATAAGTCGCTGCTCATCAGCCTTGTCGTCACCATCGTCGCACTCGTCATCATGTCGATGAGCTTTACGCAGGCCATGTTCTTTGTGGCGCTCGCTCTGCTCGGCTTTAGCTTTGGCGCTCTGCTCGTCATCTACCCGCCGCTCACCGGTGGCGCCTTTGGCACCAGTAACATCGGCGTCAACTACGGCATCATGTTTTTGGGTTATGCCGCTTCCACCTGGATCATCCAGCCCATCACCGCCGTGCTGTATCACGCCGAGGCCGGCAGCGCCGCCTACCAGCAGTCCTTCTACGGCGCCATTGTGATCGCCGCCATCGCCGTCGTGCTCACCGTCTACATGATGGTCTCCGACAGCAAGAAGAAGTCCGCCTAGTTTTACCGATGCGACAAAGGGACAGTCCCTTTGTTGCATTCCACCGGTCACCAGTATTAAGGAGTCGAAATGTCTGAGCTCAACCCCGTCCGCATTGCCGTTATCGGCGCCGGCGCCATGGGCCGCAACCACATCCGCTTTGTCACCGAGGAGCCCGAGGCCGAGCTCGTCGCCATCGCCGACGCCTTTGAGGGCGCCCGCGCCACGGCAGAGGCCGCCGGCGTGCCGTTTTACACCGATCCCGCCCAGATGATGGACGAGGTCAAGCCCGACGCCGTCATCATCGCCACGCCCAACGACCTGCACCTGGGCGTTGCCCGCGAGGCTGTGAAGCGCAACATCGTGCCGCTGGTCGAAAAGCCGATCTCCAACGACCTGGAGGATGCCCAGGCCTTTGCCGCCGAGGCCGAGACCGCCGGCGTGCCCGTGCTCGTGGGTCAGCACCGTCGCCACAACCCCTTCGTCAACAAGGCCAAGGAGATCATCGAGTCCGGCGAGCTGGGCAAGCTCACCGTGTCGAGCTTCCACTACATGATCTATAAGAATGACGAGTATTTCGATGTCGAGTGGCGCCGCAAGAAGGGCGCCGGCCCGATCCTAGTCAACCTGGTGCACGACGTCGACCTGCTCCGCTACCTGCTGGGCGAGCCCGTTGCCGTCCAAGGTATGCAGTCCAGCGCCGCCCGCGGTTTTGAGACCGAGGACTCCGCCGTGGTCAACGTCCGTTTTGCCGATGGCGCGCTCGCGAGCATGACCATCTCCGACGCCACTGCCAGCCCTTGGAACTGGGAGGCAACCGCTCGCGAGGATCCGCAGTACCGCCCCTTCGACGCCGACGCCTACTTTATCGGCGGCACTAAGGGCGCCCTGTCGCTGCCCCGCCTGCACCAGTTCTCCTACGACGGCGCCTCCAACTGGCACAAGCCGCTGCAGATGGAGATTCCGGCCGTCGACCCGGCACTGCCGCACAAGATGCAGCTCAAGCACTTTGTGAAGGTTGTCCGCCGCGAGGTCGAGCCCGTCGTGACCCCCGCCGATAACGTCAAGACGCTCACGCTTCTCAACGCCATCAAGGAGGCCGCCGAGACCGGCCAGCTCGTCGAGCTGTAATGCCTTAAGAGCGGCCGCGGCAGAAACCCCATGCCGAACCCTTCGGTCCGCCACCAACAAGCCCCTCTTCTTTGCCCCGCGAGCAGCCTCCTGTCCGCGGGGCATTTTGCTACCTTGCCGACGATTTTTCTGGGGCGGGGGCTATTTTGCGCCTCGGCTTGATCCGTTCGCCACGAAACGCGCCTATCTACTACGTTTAACCGATCGCCCTTAACCATGCCAAATTTCGCGAAATAAAAACCGCAGGTAGACGGCTTGCGTATTCTCGGAAAACCGGGGGATGGTCGACCCATACGGTTCAAACGTAGTAGATAGGTCGTTTTCGTGGCGCGGCCCCAAAACAGCCTTTTGGGACGGGTGGTATCCTTGGTAGCCCTGTGCTGCAAACGCACCTTAAACGCAAGGAGTCCCATGGATCTTATCGCCCAGCTCGCCCGCAAGCTCAACCTTAAGGCCGCCAACATCGAGGCGGCCGTCAAGCTCATCGACGAGGGCAACACCATCCCCTTTATTTCGCGCTACCGCAAGGAAGCAACGGGCGGTATGGACGACGTCGCCCTGCGCGCGCTCGACGAGCGCCTGTCCTACCTGCGCAATCTTGAGCAGCGTAAAGAGGACGTCATCCTGCTCATCGACGCCCAGGGCAAACTCACGCCCGAACTCGAGCAGCAGATTCGCGAGGCCACGCAGCTCCAGCGTGTCGAGGACCTCTACAAGCCCTACCGCAAAAAGCGCATGACTCGCGCGCAGAAGGCCCGCGAAGCCGGCCTGGAGCCGCTCGCCAACATGATCATCATGCAGGCCTCGGCCAAGGGCAGTGCGCTCGACGCCGCCGCAGCATACGTCAATGAGGAGGCCTGCTTCGACACGCCCGAAAAGGCGCTCGCCGGCGCCGCCGACATCGTGGCCGAGACGGTAGCCGAGGACCCGGAGAACGTCGCCGACCTGCGTGCCTTTACGCAAAACACCGCAGACATCGTCGTCGAGGCCACCGACCCCACCGAGAAGACCCCCTACGAGCCGTACTACAGCTATGATGAGCCGCTGCGCCGTATACCCAACCACCGCGTGCTGGCTATCGACCGCGGTGAGCGCGAGGGCAAGCTCCGCGTGCGCGTGAACGTCGACGGCGCTGCCGCCACGGCACGCCTCGGCAGCCGTTGGCCCCGCCGCCAGGGCGTGTTTGCTCCCGTCTTTGACGCCGCCATCGCTGACGGTTACAAGCGCCTCATGGCCCCCTCGCTGGAGCGCGAAGCCCGCGCCAAGCTCACCGTTCGCGCGCAGGCCGAGGCCATCAACGTCTTTGCCAAGAATCTCGAGGGCCTGCTCTCGGCACGCCCCGTGCGCGGTGCCCGCGTGCTCGCGCTCGATCCGGGATACCGCACCGGCTGCAAGGTCGCCGTTATGGACGAGACCGGCAAGCTGCTCGACCACGGCGTGGTCTACCCCACCAAGCCGCGCCACGACGTCGCCGGCACCAAGCGCGAGCTCGCCCGCCTCGTCAAAAAGGACAGCGTCAACACCATCGTCATCGGCAACGGCACCGCCAGCCGCGAGACCGAGGAAGTCGTCTCGGAGTTCATCGCCGAGCAGGCGCCTGAGCTGCGATACACCATCGTCAACGAGGCCGGCGCATCGGTGTACTCCGCCTCCGAGCTCGCCAGCCAGGAGTATCCCGATCTGGACGTCACCGTGCGTGGCGCCATGAGCCTGGGCCGCCGTCTACAGGACCCGCTGGCAGAGCTCGTCAAGATCCCGCCCCAGTCCATCGGCGTTGGCCAGTACCAGCACGACCTTGACCAGGCCGAGCTTTCGCGCACCCTGGGCCATGTGGTGGAGGACGTCGTCAACCGCGTGGGCGTCGACGTGAATACCGCGAGCGCGAGCCTACTGGGATACGTATCGGGCATCACGCCGAGCGTGGCCAAAAACATCGTGGCCTACCGCGAGGAAAACGGCGCCTTTACCGATCGCCGTCAGCTTAAGAAGGTCCCCAAGCTGGGACCCAAGGCATATCTCAACGCTGCAGGCTTTTTGCGCATCAGCGGCGGCAAGAACCCGCTCGACGCGACAAGCGTCCACCCCGAGAGCTACGAGGTGGCCACGGCCGTCCTGGAGCGTGCCGGCGTTGCGGCAAGCGAGCTCAGCCGTGGCGGCGTGCCCGACATCGAGCGCCGTCTGGGCAGCATCTCGGCGCTGGCAAGCGACCTGGACTGCGGCACCCTTACGCTCATCGACATCGTCAACGAGCTCAAGAAGCCCGGCCGCGACCCGCGCGACGACGCGCCCGAGGTGGTCTTTAGCCGCTCGGCGCTTTCCATCGACGACCTGGAACCCGGCATGGAACTCAAGGGGACGGTGCGCAACGTAGTGGACTTTGGCGCCTTCGTCGACGTGGGAGTGCACCAGGACGGCCTCGTGCATATCTCCAAGCTGGCCAACCGCTTTGTCAAGCACCCGAGCGACGTGGTGCGCGTCGGTGACACGGTCAAGGTGTGGGTCGAAAAGGTCGATTGCGACCGCAAGAAGATCTCGCTCACCATGGTGCAGGGCAAGTAAACCGCCAAAGCAAAGGTACCCCCTGTAGCGATGTGCAAAATCGCGAGTATTCTGCAAATTCCACCGTTCCGGATGCCCCTCAGAGATGAAAAAGCAAAAAACGGCCCCCGTTTTAGCGTCGTCAGAGCCAAAACGGGGGCCGTTCCATGCTTCGGTTAACTGATAAAGACCTTTACCTTGCTGAATACTCTCAATTTTGCACGGCGCAGGCGGGGGTACCCTTGCTTACGGCAGGATATGGAAACCGAGCGCCGCGATATCCTTGGCAAAGCCGCGCACGGTGTCGAGCGAGACCTCGTACGGGTCGCGACCGATGTTCTTGCGCTTGGCCAGGATGCTGTTGGGCACTGTAATGATCTGGCAACCGCAGGCTTCTGCCTGGTAAATGTTGATAAGTTCGCGCGTGGACGCCCACAGGACCTCACAGTTGGGCTTGGCGGCGGCCTTCTTGACCGACTCCGTCATAAACGGAATGGGGTCGACGCCGGTATCGGCGATACGGCCGGCAAAGAGCGAGATAATGGACGGCGTCTCGGTGTCAACGGCCTCGACCATCTCATCGACCTGCGTAGGCGTAAAGATGGTAGTGACGTTGACCTTGATGCCGTCGGCGGAAAGCTTGCGGACCAGCTCGGCGGTGGACTCGCCCTTGGTAGTCACGCACGGAATCTTGACGTAGACGTTCTCGGCCCAGGTAGCGATCTCGCGCGCCTCGACCTCCATGGTCTCGACGTCGTCGGCAAAGACCTCAAACGAAACGGACACATCGGTGATGTGGGCCAGGACCTCCTTGGCAAACGCGCGGTAATCCGTCACGCCGCCCTTCTTCATAAGGGACGGGTTGGTCGTGAAACCCTGAACGTTGCCGTTCTCGTACATGTCGAGCATGCCCTCGAGGTTTGCACCGTCAGCGAACACCTTGATTGCCATCTGCCTGATTCCTTTCGCTAGCATACGGCCGATAAACTGCTAAACACTTTACCTACGTTTATCAAGGCGTGAGCTGCGGTTTTTTATCTTCTCGGCGAACGGTATAAACACCTCAGTGTTTGGATTGATAAATCGATTGAGCATGCAAAAGCAAAGAGTCGCAGTTTGAGCAAACGTCAGAACGTGGGATTCATTAGATGAGGCCGAAATGCTGCATCGCTGTGACGGTGCCGTCGTGTGCGACATCATCAGTCACGTAGTCGGCGAGCGCCTTGACCTCGGGCATAGCGTTGCCCATGGCCACGGCCGTCTCGACAGCGGCGAGCATACCCAGATCGTTGCCGGAATCGCCAAAGCCAAAGGTGCGCGCGTTGCCGGTGCGACCCAGGTATTCCAGCGCTCGCGCCACGCCCACGCCCTTGTCAATGCCCTTGGGGCTCAGCTCGCGATTCTGGCCACCGGTGTTGCACAGCTCAAACTCGCGATCGATAAAGCCGTCATCGTTGGCCACGCGAGCCAAACTGGGCACACTGAGGCATACCTTGCCCACGCGCAGACTGCCGTCGACGCGCATTTCCTCGGTGCTGTGCACCACAGAAGTGCCGATCAGAGACGACTGCTCAACACCCGCGGGTTCCAGGGCAAAAGTAGCCACGTTGGTCTCGAAAAAGGCCTCAATCCCTGCCGCGGCCATACGGCGCGCAAGCTCCTCAATAACGTCCTCGTCAAAGCAGTCCTCATGCACCACGCGGCCCTCGACCTCGAGCGTCGCTCCCGCCATGGCAACGACACCCGCCGGGTTCAGCGCGCGCAGGCCATCGGCAATCAGCCACAAGGGACGACCCGTGCAGATAAATGCATGGTGTCCCGCGTCGCGCAGACGATGAAACGCCTCGACGACCGCCTGCGAGGGGTGAACCGCCGAAAAGTCCTTGTCGGTCATGTTGTCGGGATCGAACGACGTCAGCGTGCCGTCCACGTCAAAAAAGAGCACGGCGGAATCGGGGCACGCATCAATCATATGGGTTCCTTTCGGGGGCGAGAGTAAACGAAGTATCCATCATATAATGGAGCGACGCAACCAGAGAGGTCACCCATGGAATTTTACGCAAGCTGCCCCGAGGGCTTTGAGTCCGCACTCGCCGATGAGCTTAAACGCCTCGGGCTTTCGCATGTTCGCCGGCTGAAGGGCCGCGCTACATTTGAGGGCGAGCTCGAAGAAGGCTACCGCGCCTGTCTGTGGTCGCGCCTGGCGAGCCGTGTGTTCGTGGTACTCGGGCGCTTTGAGGCGCAGGATGCCGATGAACTGTACGATAGCGTTTACGACATCGCCTGGGAGACCATCATCCGCCCCGGCGCCACCATCGCCATCACCGCCCGCGGCGTGACCGAGCAGCTGCGCAACACGCGCTTCTCGGCCCTGCGCGCCAAAGACGCGCTGTGCGACCGTCTGGCCGAGACCACGGGCCGTCGCGCCGACGTCGATGCCGCCGACCCCGATGTTCACCTGTTGCTTTCGCTGCGTCAGCGCCGCGCGAGCATCAGCCTGGACCTTTCGGGCGACCCGCTGTTCAAGCGTCTGCCGCCCGCTGCGACTCGTGCCGGCGAGGGCGCGCACGTGTTGCGCCCCGACTACGCCGCCCTGGTGCTGGCGCAGGTCGGCTGGACCGCACTATGCGAGCGCGAGCTGACGGCCGACGATTACGAAAACGAAGCCCTTCCCACGCTGATCGATGCCTCGTGCGCCGGCGGCGGTCTGCTGCTGGAGGCCGTGAACATTCTGACCAACCGCGCCCCGGGCGCCGCACGCGAGCGCTGGGGCTTTGAGGGCTGGCAGCTGCACGACGCTGTCCTGTGGGAGCAGCTGCTTGCCGAGGCGCGCGAGCGCGAGGCGGCAGCGCGCGAGCGCCAGGCGCGCATCGTGGCCGTAGACATCGACCCCGCCGCCCGCAAGACTGCCGAGCGCATGGTCAAGTGCGCCGGCTACAAGCGTTTTGTCGACTTTTGTGCCGCCAAGCCCGCCACCGTGCTGGACCATGCGGGCGCCGTCGCCGGTGCCGCCCTGGTCGCGGACACGACCGAGACCCCGCTTTCGCTCATGCACGATGCCATGACGCTCATCGGCGAGCTGCGCCGCGCCCCCGAGCTCGCTTCGGCGCCGGTCGCCGCTCTCACCCGCGACGGCTTGCTGGCCCGCGCGCTCCACGCCGAGCCCGAGCGCTCGATCGCCGTCATGCCCAATAACGAGGAGGCGGCTCTTGAGGTTTGGCCCTCACTCGACCACGCCGCTGCAGCGTTTGAGGCTGCGACCAGCGCGGATGCCGAGGCCGAGGTTGCGGATGCCAACGAAGCCAACGACGAAGCCGCCGCTTCCTCCATGCCCGAACCTGCCGCCACGCTCGACTTGGGCGACGGCAAGCCGCTGCCCGTGCTCATCCCGGAGTCCGAGCAGTTCGCCAACCGCCTGCGCAAGAATGCCCGTCTGCGCCGCAAGTGGGCCAAGCGCGAGGGCGTGAGCTGCTATCGCGTCTACGATGCCGACCTGCCCGACTACTCCGCTGCCATCGACCTGTACGAGGGTTGCCCGCAGACGCCGGGCCGCTGGCTCGTCATCGCCGAATACGCCGCGCCCAAGACCATCGACCCCGCGCTTGCCCAGGCCCGCATGCTCGACATCTTGGCCATCGCGCCGCGCATCCTTGATGTTCCGGCCGAGCATGTGCACGCCAAGGCCCGCATGCGTTCGCGCGGCGGCTCGCAGTACGGCAAGCAGGGCGCCGGCAAGGGCGGATCGGGCGAGCGCGCCAACATCGCGCGCCGGCGTCTGCCGCTCATCGAAGAAGGCGGCCTTACCTTTGCCGTCAACTTTGACGACTACCTGGATGTGGGCATCTTCCTGGATCACCGCGTCACCCGCAACCTGGTGCGCGAACACGCCAAACAGGCACGCCGCTTCCTCAATCTGTTCGCCTATACCGGCACCGCCACCTGCTATGCGGCCGACGGCGGCGTCGAGGAAACCGTGACAGTCGACCTTTCCAACACCTACCTGGACTGGGCCGAGCGCAATATGCGCCAGAACGGCTTTGTTGGTCCGCAGCATCATTTTGTGCGCGACGACGTGCTCGCCTGGATTCGCGACCAGCGCCAGACGCGCAACCGCTGGGACTTGATCTTTGTCGACCCGCCCACGTTCTCGAACTCGTCCAAGATGGGCCGCCGCACCTGGGATGTCCAGCGCGACCATGTTGAGCTTTTGGCCGGCGTATCTCGCCTGCTTGCACAGGGCGGACATGCCATCTTTAGCTGCAACCTGCGCGGCTTCCGCCCCGAAACGCGCAAGCTCGCGCGTGCGGGCGTCGTGCTGGAGGACATTACGGCACAGACCATCCCCGAGGACTTCGCGCGCAACCAGAAGGTGCACCACTGCTATATCGTGCGCCGACTGCCCATCGAGGACGCCATGGCCGAGGTCGGCTTTAGCGCCGAGGAGATTGCCGAGCGAACCGAGGAGCTGCGCAACCCCGAGGCGCGCAAGCCTCGTGCAGCAGCGCCCGCGCCCACGCAGGCCGGCAACGGCAAATCAAACTTTGCCGGCAAACCCTCCCCTGCCGGCAAGTCCAAAAAGAAGAAGTTCTACGCCAGCAAGCCCAAGGGCAAATAACAAAGTTGCGGTGGAATACGAACTGTTTTGTTAGCGTCGGATTATTTTAGCCAAATATAGTCGGCCGAGATTGACCAATCCCGGCCGACCCATTTTAGCCAACACGCCCGCATCTATGACTTTCCTATCGCATTCCTACATCCCCTCGGGCTGGATCCCCCTCACCTTC
>DBEYYU010000008.1:0-8969 GCA_048184855.1 Collinsella aerofaciens | reverse complement strand
GTCAAAGACCTCATGCGCGCGGTGAATCCAGCACGAATCGACACCCAGTGCATAGGCGGCGTTGAGCAAGTTGCCCATGGCGAGCGAGCCGTCTTCCAGATGTGTGGGCACGCTGCGGTCAACCAACACCACAACAACGGTCTTGGCGCCATAGAAGGGGTCGCCGTTGCTGCCCATGACCTGGGCGTTGAGCTGTGAGAGACGCTCGACGGTCGCGGGGTCGGTGACGGCGACAAACGTCACCGGCTGGCGGCCCATGCCGCTCGGTGCATATTGGCCGGCTTCGATAATACGTGCAAGCTTTTCGGCCTCGACGGGACGATCGCTGTAGTTGCGGCAGCTGCGGCGGTGAATGAGTGCTTCGATAGTCTCCATGGTGTCTCCTTGCGGTGGCGTTGCAGATGCCCCGTTCATACCCGCCGGGCTTAAACGATAGACGGTCAATTGCCCGGCCAAAAGGATAGATTCCAATTGGGAAAGTAGGTTTGCATAAAAGTACCTTCAGAATGTGACAAACAAATGGGATGGTTAAACGTTTTATCCCGTCTACCCTGCGGTTTTTTACCACTTGCCTAAATGACGAACGCATAACCTCTGATAAAGGTTTTACTAAAGGAGCACCAACGTTTATCAATGCGCCGTGGTGGCGCCGGGCCAGGAGGTAACATCATGTTCCAGGCTGGAGATGTCGTCGAGACCGATTTCGAAGGATTTCTGAAGCTGCTGCGTTCCAAGACGCGCGCTTTCGTGTCGATCAACGATCACGAGTACTACATCACGCACACCGATGGCTATTGGCGTGTTCAGGATTGCGAGGCCCTCAACGACAAGGGCCACTTTACTGACTGCTCCGAGCTGGTCAACACGGTCTGCGAGGTCGTCGAGCTGCCGTGGATTGCCGGCAAAAGCCTGCATGACAGCTTCTCGGGTGCTACGGTCTATGAGGCCGTCGCCGCTTAACAGGCAATAAAACCCGATTTTCACGTGACCGCTGGCGCCGCCCCCGCGCCGGCGGTCTTTTTTGTCGATATGCTTATGTAGAGCCGACCATAAACAACGAGCGTATTGACGATAGTCAAAACTCGGACTAATGTAGAGATATAAATTGGTCAAAACTCGGACTATCGAATGGTGGGAGAGATGAATAGTGCAGTTAGCCTGGTCGATTTCGACCGGATGCTTAACGGGCTTGACCGTATCTATTCGGAGTTCGCGCGTACCTGCGGTCTTTCGGACTGCGCCTACTGGATGCTCGTCGACACGAGTGCAGCGGGCGGAAGCGTTGCCGTGAGTCGGCTGACGAGTGAATGGTTCTACAGCAAACAGACCATCAATTCGGCGATCAAGACGCTTGGGGCGCGAGGGCTTGCGACGTTGGAGTTTGCCGAGGGCAGTCGTAAGAACAAGGTTGTGCGATTGACCGAAGAAGGCGTGCGGTTTGCCAAGCGCTACGCGTTACCGGCGCAAAAAGCCGAGCAACAGGCATTCGAAGCGCTCGAGCCGTGGGAACAGCGCGAGATCATGCGCCTGGTCGGTAAATTCTCCCATGTTCTGAACGAAGAGTGCGAGGCATTTAAACGGCAAGTGGCCGCCGAGAACGAGGCTGACGATAAGGGCGAGGGGGACACATGCGACTCTTAATGAGGTTTATGAGGCCGTACCGCGGTCTGATTGCGGTGACGCTGTTTGCGGTGCTGATAGATAACGTCGGTACGCTGTTGGTTCCCACGATGCTGGCGAACATGGTCAACACCGGTATTACCACGGGCGATGTCGACTATATTTTACGTAACGGCCTGTACATGCTTATCGCGACCGGCATGGCCAGCGGCGGCACGGTGCTGGGCTGCTATCTTTCGGCGCGCCTGGCCGCCAACGTGGCCTGCGATATCCGCAATGCCGTGTACGACAAGTCGCTCGAGCTGTCCGCCAGCGACTTTGAGCGCTTTGGCACGGGTTCGATGATCACACGCTCGCTCAACGACATCAACGTGATTCAGCAAGCTGTCCTTCAGACGATTCAGCTGGTGTTGCCGGTGCCATTCTTGGCCGTGGCAGGCATCATTTTTGCTTGGTTCATCGATCCCGCCATGGGCACGCTGCTGGGCGTGGTGGTTGCGATCGTGCTGGTGGCGGCGGTCTTTACGGTGGCTAACGCCGCGCCGATTTTTATGCGCCTGCAGAGCTTTATCGACCGCATGAACGTGGTGCTGCGCGAGAACATCGTGGGCGTGCGCGTCATCCGCGCATTTAACAAGGAGCGCCACGAGGAGCAGCGCCTGGATGAGGTGTTTAGCGATTACGCGGCCAACGCCATCAAGGTCAACCACCTGTTTGTGGGCCTCGACAGCTCCAGCTTCTTTTTGATGAACATCGCCGAGGTGGCGGTGCTGTGGGTGGGCGGCAACCGCGTGGGCGTCCACGCCATGCAGATTGCGAGTATCTCGGCGGTGCTGGAGTATGCAATTCTGATCCTGTTCTTTGTGATGATGGCGCAGATGGTGGTGCTGACACTTCCGCGCGCCGCCGCATGTCTGAAGCGCGCGCAGCAGGTGCTGGAGATCGAGCCGAGCATCGTGGACGGTGACCGCACGCTGGATGACGGGGCGCGCGAGCCCCAAGACGAAGCCGATGCGGTGGCCGTGTTCGACCACATGTCGTTTCGCTTTGACGATGCCGACGAGGACACCCTGTGCGACCTGAGCTTTGCCTGCCGTCGCGGTCAGACGACTGCGATCGTTGGCTCGACAGGCTCGGGCAAATCGACGGTGGCAAAGCTTCTGCTGCGCTTCCACGATGCCACCAAGGGCTCCATTCGCCTGAATGGTGTGGACCTGCGCGAGCTTACGCAAGACGAAATCCGCGGGCGCATTGCCTATGTGCCGCAGAAGGCGTGGCTGTTCTCGGGCACTGTGGCAAGCAATCTGCGCTTTGGCAACGAAGACGCGACTGAGGCCGACATGCTTCATGCGCTCCAGGTTGCCCAGAGCACCTTTGTGCTCGATCAGCCGCAGGGGATCGATACCCCGGTGGCGCAGGGCGGTACGAACTTTTCGGGCGGCCAGCGCCAGCGTTTGGCAATCGCCCGTGCGCTCATGAAGCATGCCGATCTATATATCTTCGATGACAGTTTTTCGGCCCTGGACTTTAAGACCGATGCCGCCCTGCGTCATGCGTTGCAAGACGAGACGCGTGACGCTGCGGTGCTCATCATCGCGCAGCGCATCTCGACGATCTTGCACGCCGACCAGATCGTCGTGCTCAAGGATGGCGAGGTTGTGGGTCTGGGCACGCATGGCGAGCTTATGGAAACCTGCGAGGTGTACCGCGCCATCGCGGAATCGCAGATGAAGGGAGGTGAGTAGCATGACCGAGGAGCTCAAGAAGCAGGGCGGCGTTGATGACGCCGCTGCCGCGGGACTGGTCGAGGAAACGGCTGCCGCGTCGACCGAGCTGGATGACGCCGCCAAGGCTGCAGCCGAGCGCGAGGCTCGCCGCCAAGCGCTCTACGAGGAAAACGAACGTGCCGAGGACGAGCGCGCCCGCGCCGAGGCAGAGCGTATGCGCGACGTGGACGACGAAGACGAGGACGAGACACCTCGGGATACCTGGGCGACGGTGCGCCGCCTGTGGAGTGAGGCTGCCGGCGACCATTGGCGCTTCTATATCGTGTTCGCGAGCATTGTGTTCTATGTCATCTTTAACACTGCCGCGCCGGCATATAGCGCCCGCGTGATCGATGAGCTGTGGGGTCACATTCAGGTAGCGTTTGTCAACAACGCCACCTTCAGCATCACCTGGGAGAACTGCGGCAGGACTATCTTCATCTACTTTTTGATTTGGACGGCCGCCGCCTCGTTCTACGCGCTCCAGAGCTTTTTGATGTCGAGCGTGGCCGAACGCCTCAATCTGTGCCTGCGCAACCGCATCGCGCAAAAGCTCAACCGTCTGCCGCTCGCCTATTTTGACGCGCATCGTCCCGGCGAGGTCGTCAGCCGCGCGACCAACGACCTGGACAAGATGTCCGAGAGCATGCAGCGCGGATTGCTGCAGCTGCTCGTGTCGATCGGCACGGTTGTTGGTGCTGTGAGCGTGATGTTCGTGTTCAGCGTGCAGCTTACGCTCGTCTTTCTGTTCTTTACGGCACTGTCGCTGCTGGTGACGAAGGTCGTCTCGCGCCGCACACGCGATGTGACGGGCGAGCGCCAGGAGTGGGTGTCCAAGATTACGAGTGCGGTCGAGGAAGGCTATTCGGGCCGTCTGGTGATCCGCGCGTTTAACCGCGAACGTCAGAGCTCCGCTGAGGTGCACGAGGCTTCGAAGGAACTGGCTCGTGTGAGCACCAAGGCCGACTTTATGATCAATGCTGTCGGCCCCGCAGTGCGCTTTATCGGCCGTTTGGCGCAGATCGTTATTGCGCTTGTGGGCTGCAGCATGTTGGTTGCCGGGCATATGACCGTCGGCGTGTTCCAGGCGTTCTTCCAGTTTATCTATGAGGCGTCCGAGCCCATGACGCAGCTGTCGTTTACCTTTAACTCGCTGCAGAGCGCGCTGGCGAGCGCCGAGCGCGTGTTCGACCTGCTCGATGAGCCCGAGATGGAGGCCGATCCGCTGCCGGACAAGGCCGCCAAGCTGCCGGGTCGCGTGGAGGGCCGCGTCTCCTTTGAGCATGTGCGCTTTGGTTATTCGCCCGACAAGCCGCTTATGCGCGACGTGTCGTTTACCGCCGAGCCGGGCCAGAAGATTGCCGTGGTGGGAACCACGGGCGCAGGCAAGACGACGCTCATCAACCTGCTCATGCGCTTCTACGAGATTGACGGCGGGCGTATTACGCTCGACGGCGTGGATACGAGCCGCATGGATCGCGGCGAGCTACGGCAGCAGTTTGGCATGGTGCTGCAGGACGCCTGGCTGTTCGATGGCACGATTGCCGAAAACATCGCCTACGGCTGCCCCGAGGCAACGCGCGACGAAATTGTGGCCGCGGCTCGTGCCGCGCAGGTCGACTTCTTTGTGCGCACCATGCCGCAGGGCTACGACACGCGCGTGGCCAACGATGCCGAAAGCATCAGCCAGGGCCAGCGTCAGCTGCTGACCATCGCACGCGTGCTGCTCAACAACCCGGCGATTCTCATCCTGGACGAGGCGACCTCAAGCGTGGACACGCGTACCGAGCTTGCCATCGGCCGTGCCATGGATGCGCTTATGCGCGGGCGCACGAGCTTTGTGATCGCACACCGCCTGTCGACGATTGTGGATGCCGACCTGATCTTGGTCATGGATCACGGCAACATTATCGAGCAGGGCACGCATAAGGAGCTGCTGGCTGCCGAGGGTGCCTACGCCGACCTCTATCTGAGCCAGTTCGCATAATGTGACAAAGGGACAGTCCTGCATGTCACATCACAAATAAGGCGCGCCGGGGGTGAATCCTCTGGCGCGCCTTTGCGTTGGCGTCAATGTTGTCGGTGGTCGTCCGCCTCTAGCGTTCGTCCGCGAGCTTGGCGATGAGGGCTTTGAGCTCGGCCACCTCTCGCTCGAGTTCTTTGACGCGGCGGGCGTTCTCGGTGATGCCCTGGCGGTTGAGCGCGGACTGCTCGGCGGCGTCGTCGGGCATGTACTCGCGATGCTGCTTGGCATCGAAGCTCTCCTCGAACACGCGGCAGCCGTTGCGCTTGATGATGCGTCCCGGCACGCCCACGACGGTGCAGTTGTCGGGCACGTCCTTGACGACAACCGAGTTGCCGCCGATCTTGACGTTGTTGCCGATGCGAATGTTGCCGAGCACCTTGGCGCCCGTGCCCACGGTGACGTTATCGCCGAGCGTTGGGTGGCGTTTGCCGGTCTCGTTGCCGGTGCCGCCGAGCGTAACGCCCTGGTAGAGCACGCAGTTGTCGCCCACAATGGTGGTCTCGCCGATGACGACGCCCATGGCGTGGTCGATAAAGAAGTGCTTGCCGATCTGTGCGGCAGGGTGAATCTCGACGCCGGTGATGTGGCGGGTGATTTGAGATAGCACACGGGCGAGCGAGCGATGACCGTGCTCCCAGAGCCAGTGCTCGGGCACGTGGTTCCACTTGGCGTGCAGACCAGGATAGGAAAGGAAGATGACCAGGGCACTTTGCGCGGCGGGGTCTTGCGCTTGGACGGTCTTGATGTCCTCGCGAATGGTATTGATAAAGCTCACCGGCCGCCCTCCCTTAGCGTCATAGCAATGCGATTCAATAAAGTATAGCGATTCGCTAGGGATTAGGAAGGACAATCCTGGCGGCTTTGCGCAACAGGTGTCAGTTATGCAAACTTGCTGGTAATGGAGTCATGCTTTTGTGGGGTTGCGCACGAGGGGGCGCCGCAACCGTATACTGGTCAACTTGGACGTATCCGCGCCCACAACTGAGAGGTTTTACTTCATGGGTTTCATCAATTTTATCGCCGAGCTGCTCAAAGACCCGCGCACCGCGATTGCCAGCTGGATCGCCGCCGGCCCGCTTATGGCCTACGGCTGCGTGTTCCTGATTATCTTCATTGAGACAGGCGTGGTGTTCTTCCCGTTCCTTCCTGGCGATTCACTGCTGTTTGCTTCGGGCTTCTTTGCCCACAACGGTGGCTTTAACATCGTGGCACTGCTGGCCGTCACATGGGCTGCTGCCATCCTGGGTGACCAGTGCAACTTTATGATCGGTCACTTCTTTGGCAAAAAGATTATCGCTTCGGGCAAGGTCAAGGCCATGACGCCTGAGCGCATCAAAAAGTCCGAGGATTTCTTGGACAAGTGGGGTCACCTGGCCATCTTCCTGGGTCGCTTCTTCCCGTTTATCCGCACCTTTGTGCCCTTTATCGCCGGCATGGGCGGCATGCACTGGCGCAATTTTGTCATCTTTAACGTGCTGGGCGGCATTACCTGGTCGACGCTCTTTACACTGCTGGGCTACTTCTTTGGCGGCATCCCCTTTGTGCAGGAGCACTTTGAGCTGCTGATCGTCGGCATCGTTGCCGTATCGATCATTCCGACTGTGGTCGGTCTGGTTAAGGCTAAGCTGGGCAAAAAGAACGCGTAGCTCGAGCCAGCGCGCAAACCGTGCAGTTGAGGCCCGTCACCGTTTACGGTGGCGGGCCTCTTCAGCTTCGGTCAAATGAAAATACTTTAGTTAGTTAAAGAAAAACGTTTTATCCGACGCGCGTGCGGAGTACAATCTCGTGCATGCGAATCGACGTGCCATCGGCTTTGATGCTGCTCGCGTGTCCCGTCCGGCTCTACGCTCCGGGCGTGCGACGTTGCGACGCGGTCGGCCTCGGTCCTTGCGTGCGGGTTCGCGAGTATGCAACTGTGTATGTAAGGAGCGACATATGACTGTCGAGAAGAAGGATATCGATTGGGGTAGCCTCGGCTTTGGCTACATGAAGACCGATTACAGCTACGAGGCTCATTGGAAGGATGGCGAGTGGGACGAGGGCGGCCTGACCACCGACCACACCCTGCATGTCTCCGAGTGCGGAGGTATCTTCCATTACTGCCAGGAGGTCTTTGAGGGCCTGAAGGCCTACACCGCCGAGGACGGCAGCATCGTCTGCTTCCGTCCCGACATGAACGCTGAGCGTATGTATAACTCTGCCCAGCGCCTCGAGATGCCCCCGTTCCCCAAGGACAAGTTCGTTGAGGCCGTCAAGCAGGTCGTTTCTGCCAACGCCGCCTGGGTTCCGCCCTTCGGCTCCGGCGCGACCCTGTACGTGCGTCCGTTTATGATCGGCTCCGGTGACGTGATCGGCGTGGCTCCCGCTCCTGAGTACACGTTCCGCATCCTCGTGACCCCGGTCGGTCCGTACTTTAAGGGTGGCCTCAAGCCCGTCAAGCTGCGCGTTTCCGAGTACGACCGCGCCGCACCGCACGGCACCGGCAACATCAAGGCCGGCCTGAACTACGCCATGTCCCTCAAGCCCACGATGGAGGCTCACCGCGAGGGCTATGCCGAGAACTTGTATCTCGACTCCGAGTCCCGCACCTATGTCGAGGAGACCGGCGGTGCCAACGTCCTGTTCGTGAAGGAGGACGGCACGCTCGTCGTTCCGCAGTCGCACACCGATTCCATCCTTCCCTCCATCACCCGTCGCTCGCTCGTTCAGGTCGCTCAGGACCTGGGCATGACCGTTGACCAGCGTCCCGTCGAGTGGGCCGAGGTCAAGGCCGACACCTTTGTGGAGTGCGGCCTGTGCGGCACCGCTGCCGTCATCTCCCCGGTGGGCGAGATCGACAACAAGGTTTACGGCGCCGACGAGACCGTGACCTTCCCGGCTTGCTACACCGAGATCGGCCCCGTGATGAAGAAGCTCCGCGAGACCCTGACGGGCATCCAGTCCGGTGCTGTCGAGGACAAGCACAACTGGGTTTACACCGTCGCGTAAGCTGTCTTAGCTGTCCGGCCCGAGGGCAACCTTCCTTTCCGGCGCGTCCTCGGACATGAAAGAACCTCCGCTGCGCACTTCGTGCGGCGGAGGTTCTTTCGTCCTGCGGAGTGCGCCGGAAAGGAAGGCCGCGCTTTTGTTTTGGTTCGCGCCATGTGGGGGTGGTGGCGACGTGCATTTTTGCGAGTATTCTGCAATCGAAGGCCCCTGCATATCGACCTCGGGCAAAAAATCGGGATTTCTCGATGTTTTCTACGGATGATGGTCGGGGTTATGGGCTGACAGCGTTTGATTTGCAGGGATATTCGCGGTCTTTGGCACTTATCGTGGCGCCCGAAGCTCTTGGTTATGTTGAATACTCCTGAAAATGCACGGCGCTTAGAGGGGGACCTTCGCGAAAAAGGAAACCGCCCCGTCGAAGTATGCATTGAACTGCCTCCCATTTCTTGGACACGAGAAATGGGAGGCTTTTTATGCGAGTCGACTTGAGGGTGAAGCACGACATCGAGGCCAGGAAGGCGGCGATCGGGCTCTTCGAGCGAGGCCACGGCTACAAGTCTGCGGCGAAG
>DBEYYU010000007.1:0-34343 GCA_048184855.1 Collinsella aerofaciens | reverse complement strand
GTTCATGGGAAGGCTCGAGGCCTACCTCGTGTACTATCGTGAGGAGCGGATCAAGAAGTCCCTCGGGTGGCTGAGCCCGATGGAGTACCGCAGGAAGCTTGGATACGCCTAGGCGCGGTCCAAGAAATCGTCCGCACCCCCTTCTAGCAGCCTAAACAGTCCCTATTTCACCGCAAGTTATTGAGGGGATGGGTTGAAAAACATTTGAATTGACACCGTAATGAAAAAGCCGGGGAAAACGTCCCCGGCACTAGGAAGCCTTCTCTTTTGAGATAACCGACTTCTATCACATCACGAACGCTAGTTAGATGCCATTCATTGAGGGCTTTATCAGGCGCGCCATCCCATCCACATGGCGTCATTTGAAAGCCGTCCGATCTCATGCTACAAAGAATTCGGTACCCTCGAATAGAGGGACCTCCAAGAGCCGGTGGATGTCCCCCGGCATTTTTTATGCGAGTCAAGACTAAATAGTCCTCGCGAAACTGCCGGCGCTATTGCGTCTGCAATTTACGAGCCGCCCTACCCCACCTCTTAACGGCTAAGGACTTTTCGCAGGTAGTTTGACGAACATATGTTTGCATACTATAATTTTACTTGAAAGCGCCCCTCATCTCGTGGTATAAAGAAGTCGGTTCCCTCCAAGAGAGGGGCCTCCAAGAGCCGGGGTCTTACCCCCGGCATTTTTTTGCAAAAATGGAGGCCCACCATGAGCGAACTCTCCGTCTTTGTTGACGAATCTGGCGACCTCGGAGGCGTCTCCAACTACTACCTCGTCACCCTCGTTTTTCACGATCAAAACGATGCAATCGTTGAACGCATTGACCACTACGAGCGCGCCCTTTCGCAGTCCTCGCTTCCCAATACGCCTTTTCATGCAGGACCCCTACTGAATGGAAACGGCGACTACAAAGATCTTCCCAAAGAGCATCGACGGCACATGCTGAGCGCATTTCGCGCGTTCATTCAGCATCTCCCCATACGTTACCTCTGCCTGCAATACCGAATGAGCGAATTCGCCGACAATCAAAACGGTCTTGCGGAGAGAATGAGGCGAGACCTCACAGTTGAACTTTTCGACCATCTGGAATTCTTCCAGCGATACGACACCGTTAAGATTTACTACGACAACGGCCAACCGATTGTAACGGAGGTCATTCATTCTGCGCTTGAGTACGTTCTAGCAAGGGATGTCATCGTATACCGAGAAGCCACACCACGAGCCTACCGGCTATTCCAAGTTGCCGACTACATCTGCACGATCGAGCTAACGGCTATCAAGTTTGACAGTAAGGAAGAAACCAAGACGGATCGGCTATTTTTTGGAACCCGAAGGACGTTCAAAAAGGGATTTCTCTTATATCTCAGGAAGAAAAGGATGAACTGACCCGGGGTCACCACGCTCCGTAGTCATCGTCGGCGGCAAAGTCGCGGAGGTCGAGGCCTTCGCGTTCGGCTCGGGCTAGGAGCTCTTGGGGCGACTCGTCCTCAATATCCACCACATCGAGCATAGCGGCCGGAAAGCCTACGCCAGCCGCACTCCCCGCACGGTCGAGCAGGCTCTCGCGCAGCTGATCTACGTCAACTTCGATCTTCATGGTGCAACCTCCTATCGAGCCAAGCCCCTACTCACTAGCACCGAGCGCGTCCACAGCAGCAACAAAAGCCGCAACCTGCTTGTCGTCCATCTGTGCAGCCAAACGCCCCACGGGCTCATCGTAGGCGAACTGCACCTTATCGATAAAGCAATCCCAAGCACGCTCATCCACACGCACGGCAGCCTCGCAATACTGGCTGAGCTTTTTGAGTCCATACCAAAACGCATTCACATGGCGCGCAGGATCCTCATCCAGCACACCATCGTAGCGACGCCCGTTAAACTCGCGCATGCGCGCCACGGCAACCTTGAGCGAATCGCCGCCCTCGGCAGAAGCCTCATCCACCAGCTCGGGAATCGTAACCTCACGCCGAACAGTATGCCTGGTTGCACCATCGTACTCGCCCACCAGCACGTCCTCATCAAGCCGAGAATCGTAGTCCAAATAGCTCGTGCCGCAACAAATGCCGTGCGGCGAGCCCGTGCCAAACGCGCAGAATAACCCGCCGTCGGCAACAACACGACGGTAGGTCTCAAACGACTTCTTAACCTGAGCGAGCAACTCGGAAAGCTCCCCGGCATCGCACGCCGTCTCGATCGCAACGCGCGCAGGCTCGGGCAACGATACCGGCTCCACCATGCTCCCCGCAATACGGGCGGCACGCTCGGCCCGATACGCCTGCGCCGCCAAGCGTGCCCGCTGCGCAGCACCGCGCACGTTGGTAAGTTCACGCTCCAACGCCACGTCACCAGCAACATCGCCCGCAAACCCGTCAGTGCCCTGCGGGCCAGTCGCACTCAGCTCGGACTCAAACGTCGCTGTGATCATACCCGCAAGGTCCGTCGCGTCGGCGGCACAGCGCATCTGCTCCAGCTGCGTACATAGCAGATCGGCATCCAGGGGCACGGCATCCACAACGCGCACGTCACTCAAACGCGCCGTGCCCTGCAACACCAAAGCCCCCGCGACATCGTACGCCGTGCGAACCTTGGCCGCAGTATTGGCCCGCAGCTTTACCTCGATAAACGCAAGCGTCTGCTCCAAACGGGCCAGCAACTCGGCCTTCTCCTCCATGCGCAAAAAGGCAGCATAGCGGCGCTCCATCCGTAGCGGTCCAACAATGCCCGCCTGCTTGCGAGCGCGTGCAAGCGCGGCGCCCTCAACACGGCGAACATACCCGTCAACAGCCCGCACAGCAGACTCGCGCGCAGCGTGCTCGGAAGCCTCGACGCCCTTAAGCACACCCAACAGCTCACGGGAGCGCGCCTTGCGCACCAGCTCCCCGCGATCGTACTGCTCAAGCGCCGTCTGACGCTTGCCTACCGATTCAAAGCCAAACAGCTCGTCGAGCAGCTCGCCAACAGAACGCTCGCCCGCCATGGCAAGGCCTCCTCACGCACTACGCACCAACACGCCCGCGGGCCCACGCGCACTCAAGCCCGCTCGCCCGCACTTCTACAGATCCAGAGCCTTCTTCGCGGCATCGACCGGGTCGCCATCCATGTAGAACACCGGGCTCAGTCCCGAGATTATCTCGGACGAAACACTCTGTAGGCCCGCGATGGCACTCAGCGGCAAAATCACGCGCTTGGCGCCGGCGTTTTTGGCCACGCGCATAATGTCCTCGAGCCCGCGGATCTCGTCCATAGAGCCCGACATGCGCAAGATGCCCGGAATCGCCAGCGCGGGCATCACCGGGCGATTGCACGCCGCGGAGCAAAGTCCCACAAACTCGGCGAGCGAAACCTCCTCGGACAGGCCCTTACTCTGTAGGTCGTTGTAGAACAGCAGGTAATCCTTGGAGCCAATGTGCATGCCCGGCGCCACGCGGTTCGCCAGGTTCACAAAATTGTCGAACGCGGCCTCCAGCGTATCGCGCACCGGCTTGTTAAAGGCCACGCCCTCGTGCTTAAACTTGCACTCGCCGGCAACGGCCTTGTTCTCCAACTTGTACACGGCAACCTCGCCGCCCTGCGACCTGCCCACGCCAAACACGTGACCGGACAGCAGCGGCCCGTCGGGAATCAGCGTGTCCTCGCTCTGCTCGGGCACGCGCACCACGTGCACGTCCTGCGGGTTGTCGGCATCCATATAGCCCAGGTTGACGTCGATAAACTCAACGCCCGCCATAATCTTGAGCTGCTCCTTTACGCGGCGACGGCCTTCGATGGCGTAGTCCAACAGCCAGCGCACGTCGTCCTTGTCCATGGCCTCGTCGGGGAACAGTAGCTTGGCCAGACCGCTAAAGGTCTTGCGCACGGCGATCTCGTCGCGCTTGTTAAAGTCGCTGTTAAAGCGGAAATACCGGTCGATATGGTGCGTAAAGTCCTTGCGGCGCATCTCCTTGCAAAACTCCGACAGGCAGTCGGTGATCAGGCCGTAATGCCCGGTCAGCAGGCTCGAGCGCATCTTGGGAATCTCCCAGCCCGGCAGATAGTAATGGATACGGTCGAAGAAGGCCGAATCGTTGTTAAACTCCGGCGGGAACGGATCAAACAGGTGCGTGGTCTTAAGGACGTTTTGCACGGTGTCGTTGATGTTGCCCTCAAAGACCATGGAGGCATCGGCGTTAATCTGGTCGCGGCCGCGCGCGTAGCTGCCGCTCGCCATGTAGTCCTTCATGATCTGCACGGCGTTGGTGTCCTTAAAGCGCATGCCGGCGACCTCGTCAAACGTCACGCAGTCCCAGTGGCCCACCAAGCCCACGCGGTCGGCGCGCATGGAGTTCATGCGGCCGAACAGGTTGGCCGTGGTGGTCTGGCCGCCCGAAAGCAAGATGGCGTAGGGCGAGACTTCTTTGTAGATATAGCTCTTGCCGGTGCCGCGGGGACCCAGCTCGCAAAGGTTGTAGTTGCGCTCGATGAGCGGCACCATGCGCTCGATAAAGTGCAGGCGCTCTTTCTCGGAAAGCTCGCTGGGCTCATAGCCAGCGGAGCGCAGCAGCATGTTGAGCCATTCGTCGCGCGAGAAATACTGGCGCTCGTCGATCATGGCATCCAGGTCCAGATTGGGCATCTGGATGGGCGTGAGCGACACCACGCTAAACGGAGAGTCCTCGGGTCCGCGCTTTTTGCGCTTGGCCTTGGAGCGGCGCGGCGCATCGTCGCCAAAGACCTCCATGCCAAACTCGTCTTCCTCATCCAAGGGGTGACGATACTCGATGCTCATAATGCACCAAATGCCGCCCTGCAGAATCTTGGAATAGTCGCGCACGTACTCGGCAGGCATTACAAACGGCTCGATGGTCAGATTGGCAAACGATGCCACATAGATGTCTTTGTACTCGTCGAGCTTGGCCGTCACCTTATCGATGATGGTAAAGCGGCCCAGTTCGCGAATCTTGGACTTAATGCGCTCGGACTCGTCGGGACGCACGTAGTTATCGGTGAGGATCCTGCGGATGCGATCCAGGCCCTCTGCCACGGCTTCCTCGTCATCGGTCGAGCAGTACATGCCCAGCAGGTACTCCAGCACAAAGGTTGGCACGTTGGCGCCGCGCTTCATAAGGGCCGTCAGGTCCTTGCGCACGATCTTGCCAGCAAAGTGCTCGAGCAGCTTGCCGTCAAGCCCATCCATGTCGTAACCGTCGTCCTCGGGGGCCTCGGCCACAGCCTGGTCATAGCCATCGGTCGAGGATTCGTCCTCGGCGGGCACCGCAGCCCCCACGGGCGCGGCAGTCTCAGCCTCCGCAGCAGGCACCGCAGCCTCCGTAGGCACATCCACATCAATCGAGGGAACTTCCCACAGATCGTCATCATGGCTATCAAACATAGGGCACACTCCTAAAAACCAAAATCAGCAACAGGTGCAAACGAAACAGCGATGGTGTACGTCTCGCGCCAAACGATCTTGCCCGTCTCGCGCTCGCGGCAGACCAGATAGTACGGACCCTTGGCCGAGAATCCATCCGCTGCATGCAACGCAAACTTGGCATGCACCACGCGCTCCTGCGAGTTAACAGAAGTCTTGTTAGCATGCGCCTTGACCGTATCGCTCACCTCGTTGCCACTTGCATCGGTAAACACCAGCTCGTACTCGCACGGCAAAACCTTGCCTTGGGCGGGTTCTTCCTGGATCAAGTTGACCGAGAAGAGCGAGTTGGTCACTCGGCGTCCCTCACTTAGTACGCGCAGCGTCGCCGCGCGCGTGTCGACAAAGTCCTTGGAACCCGAGCGCGCACGCCAAAAACCGATAACGGGCACGCAGAGCTCCTGCAGGCTCATGCCGCCGTGGACGTAGTTGTTAGTGCCGCCGGGACGCTTGAAGTGCACATTCTCGCGCGGGGCAAACCCCTCAAAACCGGCGCCCAAACGTCCCATGTCAACATTAACAAACACCCCGCGTACCTCGTCCGAAAGCTCGCCCACGGCCTCGTTGGGCACCACCAGATGACGCTTGCCGCACATGACGGGAGCGTCAAGGACGGGAAGGTCCGGCTTGCCGAGCATCTGGCACTCGCTGAGCTCCCGACGCGTGTAGATAAAGCCGTGGTCCGCCGTTATAACAACACGCGCGCCCGGGGCGTCGGTGCACACGCGACGCGCCAATGCGGCAAGTTCCTCCACGGCGTCCGCACAGGCACCGAAGACGTCGTCCTGCGTAGCGGCCTTCTCGCCCGTGGCATCGATCTTGTTGTGATAGAGGTAGACGAGTTTTGAGTCCTTGAGCAGCGTCTTGCGTTCGGTTCCCGTCATGTTGAGGTATGTGCTCGAGCGTAAAGCGCGGGCCGTGGGCTCAACGTGGGCAAGCACGGCCTCGCGCTGCGGAGTCGTGGCAGTGGGCATGCCGTCAGCCAACACAAACGAGCCATCCGCTGCAAGCTCAAGCGCTTGGTGTGGCAGCAGCGCGGGCATGCCCACCTCAGTAATGGAGGGAAAGACCGCCTGCATGCTAGAAACCTTGACGTTGCTGCCACGCTCGCGCTCGAGCAGCGCCGCAACTTCGCGGGCTACCTCATAGCGCAACGCGTCACTCACGATAACGACTGTCGTTTTAGCAGAGCCCACATAGGTGGGCAGCACATGCCAGTAGAACTCATCCTGCCGCGCAGGTCCATCGATGTAGCCGCAATCGGCCCACTCCCCTTGCGCAGCGGCCGCCCAGCAGGTATTGGCGTCGACCAAGAACCAGTTACTGTAGAGATTCTCCGCCCAATCCACCACAGCTCGGGCAGGTTCCTCGAGTACATCGCACTCGACGGAGCGCGCCCGCAGATACGCGGTGCACATATGACGATAGGCGGCATCCATGGCATACCAATCGGACGTGTAGGCATCCCACACCTGCTGGGGCTGCGCCAGATGGAAGCCGCCCGCGTGCGCCTGCCTAAACGCGCACATATCGGCCACAGCGGCAAGCAGGTCAAAGTAGCTCTCGACACGACGGTACCAGCTTAGGTCGCAGCGACGCGCCGCAAAGGCGCGCGCATCCTCAACACGGTCCGCGCCCTGGGCAAACGAGCAGAACAGCTGCGAGAGCACGGCCTCGTTGACGCACGGAAACACATCAAGCGAGGTCAGCACATCGATCGGCAAGGTCTCGAACCGTGCAAAGAGTCCGCGGGCGTCCTCAACCAAACGGCAAATCTCAAATAGGTCCTCGCTCGATGCCTGGGTATCGGCGGTCTGGTCCCACGTACGCACCGCTTCAAGACAATAGGGGCCGTAAGCGAGAGCCACATAACTTTCGAGTCCCTTGAGCACTCCCTCGGGAAGCGCAGTTGATGCCGCCGTAAGGAGCACATGGGATGCAAGCATAAGCAGCGAGTCACGCTCGTACAGCGGCCCATCAAACCCATAGCAGCGCAGCATAAAGGCAGAGAGAACATCGCGCACGCTGTACTTATCCACCAGCGCGGCCAGCGCCTCGGGGCCCTCGTGCAGCAGTGTGGTCATGCAGCCGCGCAGCACAAACGCGGGGCGCGCGTCACCAAGCTCTTTACCGCCAAAAATCACCGTAAGGATGCCGAGTTCGATATCGGATGCGCCCGAGGCATGCGGAACACACGCGGCAAACTTAGCGCAACGGGTCTTGGCATCAAAGAACGTCTTGTGCTCGCGCAGGCTCTCGCGCACGGCGTCGATATTCTCGATGCCCAGCTGATCGGCCAAAAGCGAAAGATAGTCAGCCTGGAACTGATCGGCATACAGCTCAACATCGGCAAGCCAATCACCCTCAAGCCTGCAGCGCGGGCAACGGCGATACAGCAAGATATCGCTCGCAAGGTCATCGCGGTTGATAAGTTTTTTGACGGCAAACATGCGGCCCTCGCAGGCCTCAACAAACCGAACCGGGCGCTCAAAGTCACCGTGAGCGGGCATAACACCGCCATCGGCCCCCGCGCCGTCGAAACCCACGGCAGCCAATCGCTCAAACTCAGGAGAAAACTCGCCGTCCACATCGTGCCAAACCACCACACGACGCGGCACGCATGAGGGCAACGGCTGCAAAAACCGCAGCTTGAGCTGTTCTTCTACATCGATCTTGGGCATGAATATCCTTACCGTATCTGCAGTTACTTAATCTTTGCCAGCACATCCTGAAACTTGGCGTAGTTGACCTTGACGCCGTCATCCAGGTCGATCTTAATCATCTGGTCTGCCAAGTGGTGCAGCTTCTCCTCGAAGGCAATAGTCTCCTTGAGCTGGTCGTTAAGCTTTTTGACGCGCTTGTCCAAGCGCACGCGCTCGCCGCGCTCGGCGGTGGCAAGGGAATCGTTGGCATAGCCGATCTGGGCACGGTAGCGCTCCTGCTGCCCATGCACATAGTCGGTGCGGATGCGAGCCAACAGGTCGGGCTGATAGCGATGCATGTAGACAAGGCACTTAAAGCCATTTTTCTTGCCGCTGTCGAACAGCCAGTAGATGGGGCGCTTCTTATAGGTCTGGCAGTGGTCCCTAAAGAAGTCCTTCAAAAAGTAGGCGCGGATGACCTCGCGCGAGGCGCCCTTGCCGCCGAGTGCCTCGGCAATAAAGGCCAGGTTCTGCTCAAGCGTCTCCTCACCATACACGGTGCGCACAAAGTCGATAAAGTAGCGCACGATGTCGTCGTCAAAGTACTCGTCATCGGTAATGGGCAGCACGTTGTCGCTATCGGGCATAAAGGTCACATGCGCGGGATCGGGCATCTTGGCCAGATAGTCATCGACTGTGGCGCCTTGGTCGGCCAGAACCAGCCCGTCCACATCCAGCGAATAGCGGCCAAACATGCAGCCCGCGGCATAGCTTATGAGCGAGGCGATCTCTTCGCGCCTGGTGCGCACGTACTTGTTGCCCTTGTAGCTCTCCGGAATCTCTTCTGCCGTATCGAAGATGCGCGCCACCGAGACGTACTTGTCCTCGACCTCGATGGGCACCTCTCCCTCCATGTTGTAGATCTTGGCAAAAATCCGGTTGAGTTCCTCCTCGTTGGCGCGAAGCTGCTCAAAGTGAGCGTTGACCTCGGCCTTGCGAGCCTCGTATTTTTCTTGAAGTAAAGTGGCCATATTTGACCGCCCTCTCATTTAAAAACGCCGACTAATATTCATTCAAAAGGTCACTTTCGAGAGACAGCGAGTCTCTTTGCGATAAAAACGTTGGAAGCTCATTCGACACGCCGTTCTTTGCAATCAAAGATGAAGCATCTCTTACTCACGGATTTGCGTCACCAGTAAGTTCCCATTTTCGATTAGAACGTGAATAAGCAATAAGCCCTTGGGCCTTCAGCTCGCCAAGCAATTTATCTAAATTACGCTTAGATAGCTCACAGTCCTTCCCGAGTTCATCTTTATTTGAGCAGGACCCACTCGAGATTCGAGACAAAACCAATTGACGTTTGTTTTCCCACTCCCGTTCTGAGGTCTCTTTCTTTCGGGCAATTTCTTCCGCCTCATATACAGCCTCGGACTTAACCACAGCAATCCAATCAATGAGAGTGCTGCATTTAAGAAATAAACGAGAACTCACCTCAAATGAATCCGCTCCAATGAGATCTTTTCCTGGCATACCGTTTTCAAAAGCAATGAAATCTACACCGTTCTTTTCGACCAATTGAAAGCGACAATGTGCCAACGAATTTCTAATAATCCGAAATAAATCAAGCACAAAATTGCTGTTGATGAGCGCCACAACGCGATTTGAGGTACAAGTTGAAGCAAAATTGCCAGGCATATCAGCATCAACAAACCTATTTTACATCTCTTCTTTTCGTGTGGCCGTAAATAGCGTCGACCCATCGCAGAGATTGGCCACTTCCAATAATCTTCGGTGAAGGTACCCGGATTTAGGAGGAACACTATCGGCCCATCCATAATCGAGAAGCGATATCCCTCTGCTACTCACACCTTTACAAGGAGATTCAACCAGAAAAAACTGAATAATAGAACCCATGACGTCATTAGGGTCATTAACCTTAACAGCCTTTATCCAGCTTGGCTTAGGTTCGACATATTCAATTATAGTCTTATCGACAGGCTTGTGCCTCTTCTTTTCAGCCATGACGATCACCTAGACAAGAGGATTACGTTTAAAATCCCAGGAGGTTTCAAACGAATCGTAGTCCGCCTTTGAAATTGAGCGAGAGTCTTCAACGAGTGAGCAGACAGTCGGTTCGGCATCCTCATCTTGGATAATCGGCAACTGACCGATTTGGCCTACCTCAAAGTTTAGAGTCGGCGACATAAACGCCAAATCAATTTCGGCAATGGAACAGTTGCAGAAAGCCTGGATGTATCGAAGCTCGTTCGGCTCCGCAAAAAGACATGCTCCAGCTACCTCAAATAGCATCCCTCGAGGCGCAAACCTAAAGGAAGCAAGGCTGGAAGAAATTTTAGACCAGGAAACCGCAGGCTTGAAGTAGTCGCCCTGGTTCTTGATTACAAAGTCAGGTGTAGAGAGATAAGTATACTTGGCCAGAATCGCTTCCTTCATCTCCCGACCGTCATCAAACCAATTAACCACCTCGTCGTAGTCACCCCACCACTTTCGATAGGAGCCGCCCCGAATAATCGGGAACCAGCGGGAACCACTCTGCTTTGCCTCGGACCTGCCGCCGCAATCTCGCGATGTGTTGGAAGGCGCCACTTCCCACCATTTCCTCAAAAAGCGGCCATTATCACTCGTCGCCAAGCCCTGTCGCGGAGTAGCAATAGCATCGAGCCTTTTTCCTTTTGAGAACGATTCAACAAGGGCATCACTGGCCCAGTAGGCTATGGGGGTGCCGGGGATTTGCTTGAAGGTGTCGGCGTCGCGGCGATAGAACCAGCCGCAGTCGGGGTTTCGGATCGCCTCGAGGGCCTTCGGGGCCTGGACAGCAGCACCAACGAAGTCCGAAAGGCGCACATAGCCGCCCTTGTAGCCCTTGACGAACGAATTGTGGAACGTGTAGGTACAGATGGGCACGGTCGCGCCAGCGAAGCCCGAGTACTCAAGCTGGATGAGAGAGGTCAGCGTTCTGTTGTCGATAATCTCGTTGCGGAGCTTCTCATAGCTTCCGATGAACATCCAGACGAAAGGCGACATGACGCCGCACTCGCCGTGGTCCTTGGCGAGATTGAACATGCGAACGACAAAGCTGGAGAACAGGTCGCTCTTCACGTCGGGGTAGTTCTTCTTGACCCACTTGGACATGAAGGGGTTAAAGCTGCTGCTGCCCATATACGGAGGATTCGCAACGGTGCAGATAAAACGACGGGACAGCTTCTCGCAGATGGCGGCAGCGCTTTCGAGCTTAGTTTTGGCCGTAGCGGCAAAAAGGTCATCGGAACAACTCGCGGCGGCAGCCTTGAGCTCGTCGATCTCGTCCTCTGAGGGATTGAGCAGCGAACCGATCTCGCCCAAATGACTCAGCTCCTCGGCGAGCTTCTTGTTACCCGGCAGCTCGTCCTCCCCTAGCGGGATGCTCGAGAGCACGGTAACGTCGGCGCGAACGCCACGCCTAAAGAAGCGACGGTCGTGCTCGCGGGCGCACATGGCAAGCGCCAGCTCCGCGATCTGTGCCGCGCGGGAATCGATTTCCATACCTGCAAGGTTTTTAGTAAGAATGAGCTCGGGAATCTCGCGCTCACGATAGCCGCGCTCCTCGTACATATGGAAGAGCAGCTCAAACGCATAGACCAAGATATGGCCCGAGCCGCATGCGGGGTCGCAGAGGGTTATCTCCTCGGGACTCGAAATGCGGATGAAGTCCTCGTGCTCAGCATCGGGCTCGATGTAATACCCCATGCGCTCGCGTAGCGAACTCCCCGGATTGTTGAGCATCCACAGACGGCCGAGCGAGTTCTCGACCATATAGCGCACGATCCACTCGGGGGTGAAGAGCTGCGTGGCGGGCGCGATGTCCTCCGCCGCTGCCTTGCGCTTGGACTTGAAGAACTCGTCTTTAACGTCAGCGTTGTAGTACTGATACATCCAACCCAGAACGGTCACGCCCTCGCGCCAGTCCTCGTCAGCGAGGACGGCGTTGAGCTTGCCCACCACGCCATCGGACATCATGAGGCCCTGGGGCAGCAGCAGTTCCATGGCTCCGCCCACGCGTTCAAAGACGCCTGGCAGGCAATCGGCAAGCTCCTCGCACTGAGCCACAAACAGGTAACGCCACAGCGGTTCATCCAAGCCCGCCATCTTGAGTTCGGCTATGCGATCGACATCGGCCGCCGCAATCTCCACGTCCAGTGCGTTCTCCACGGCCTCGCTGCCATGGCTACTGTCCGCACAACTCAGCATGCGCATGCGACTGGGGAGCCATCCGCGTGCATCCATAAAGCGAATGGCCACGATGCGGTTAAACCAGGTGTATGCCGCACGATCGCGGAGCGCCTCGTGACCCACCTCTGCCTGCATGTGCAGCAGTTCATCGCGTTGCTCGACCTCAGCCGGACTTAGGGGCAGGCCGTTGACGGTCTCGGACCCAGCGGGCGCAGGTGCAGGTTCGGTGATGCCGTAACGCACCATCTGCGCCTCCACGCCTTTGATGAGCTCCGTGCGGGCCCAAGTGCAGAAGCTCTTAAGAGCAGAATCGTTCATGGTTGATGAGCCTTTCTAAACGCCATAAGCCACCGGTGCGCGCTTTGGCGCCAGTGGCTCTGCGGGCTAGTTGATACGAATCTCGTCGTTTGCAGCGAGTGCTTGCATAAGGCGGGAGCGCAAGTCGTCCACATAGCGCTCCACGTCCTCTGTGGACAAGAGACGACTCGGCTTGGCCAGATCGGCTCGGCGCACGGTCTTGATCTTGCGCTGGGGCACGGGCGCAGGCGTGGGCGCTGACGACGCAACGCCCTTGTTGGAGATTTTCTTGACCACCTCACCCGTACTCGTGACCTCGGTGGTGCGGCGCTCGTTGTCCATACGCATGCGGGCCGCATCCACAGCGTCGTACATCCCGTTGGTTGCTGCGCTGAGCCAATTGCCCCAGTTAGTCGCGGCAACGCTCAGCTCGTTGAGGCTTTGAGCGCTGTGGGCACGGTTTTTGAACGACTCGTATTTGGTGCCGGCGTCTGCTATGGCATCCTTGGCTTGTTTGACAAAGCCCTTTTGGCTCTCTGCTTGTGCCTGCAAGTCTTGCAGACCGCTCTCGATGCGATGCAAAAACTCATTGCGGCGGATGCCCAGCAGCTTTTTCATGTCGTCCTCGACGGGATCCATAAGCGGCTGCAGGTCTTTAATGCGGCCGTAGGGCTTGGGATCCTTGAGAACCTCACGCACCTTTGCCACATTCTCAACCGCGCTGGGAATGTCATCGGAGGCATACTCGATACCCTCGGTGCGGCTCAAGAAATCCTTGGCGTGGTCAAACGCTGTTCGTTGGTTGGACCCGAAAAACTCAACCACCTTGTCAAAGTCTTCCTTGGCATCGAGCAAGCGCTCCTCATGCTTGGTGAACGTGGTCAAGAACGCCTCGGACTCGTTCTGGTCCTTAAGGACGTCGACGACCTCAGAGCGCATCTTATCGCACTCACTCTCGCCAGGATACGGATAGAGCGGTTTGATGCCCGTATAGAAGCCGTGCGCCATATCGAGGCAGGCTTGACGAAGGCTCTCAAGGCGCTCTTTAAGCTCGGCCACGAGCTTATCCTCATCGGAGGGCACGGTATCAAGGTCAAACAGGTCACGCATAAGATCGCCCGTATCGCGCAGCAAACGGTCACTCATACGCACGCGTAGACGCACCTGCACCTTATCGGCATCCTTGCGCAAGAACGCCACCATTCGATTGTCGTTGGCTTGGATCGTCTGACCGCCAAACAGCACTTGCGCGCGTTGCTCAACCACAAGCTGCGCCACCACATTTGCGATATTGACCTCGCGCCAGCCATAGGGCTTTTGCTGGTACTTGCGCTGAATATCACCCATAGCGGTATCCAAATGACGCTGATGCTGCACTCTGAGGTAATCCTCGACATCCTTGAGGGCACGCGCATTCCCAGCGTCCATGCCATCAAGCCCAGCTTGAATATTGCCCGCCAGCGTGGAGCGGATATCGGAATCGCCCTCGACCGGCGCGCCGATATAGCCAGCCTTACCAAAGATTACGTCGCACAACTGCGCGAGCACCTGGTCGAAGACCTGCGCAGGCTTGGTGGCACGGACCTCAACCATGCGCCCGTTGACGGCGCATCGTGCATGAAGCACCGCCTCGGTCAAAAGGGTGTCAGCCTCTTTCTCGTTAGAGTCCTTCTCACGCATTTTGGCCTCGACAATCTGGCGGGTGCTCGGCGGTAACTCCTGCAGGTTGCGCGTCTGGGCGTACATGCAAATCTTGGCGGCGTTGACGAGTGGGGTCCAATAATCCACCTCGTCGCTCAAGGCCACGATGGCTTTATCCACAGATTTCAATGCTAACTCGGCATCGTCGGCGCAGCCCAAGTCACTGGCCATGGTCACCACGGAAAGTTCCATACCGCCCATGCTGGATCCATGAATCGAGCCATCCACGTAGCGGTCAAAGGGGAAGTCGTTGGCCTCGCGGGTGAGCTTGCGCGCAGTGTAGATGCTCTCGAACAGGCGCTTCTTGATAGACTCGATCACCTTTGCGTTGTCGATCGGGGTTTGCGCGATCTCCTGTGCAATTTCCTGCTCCTCATCGGTAAGGAAGCTGTAGGTATCACCCTGGCGCGCAACGTAGTTCTCGTGCTCCAAGCGGGCGAGGGATTCCTTGACGCGGTCCTTAAGGGCGCGCTTGTCCACGTCAAGGCTATCAATCATGAAGATGGAGATGTTCTCGACCGAGGCCTTAACGTAGCCGATGTAGCGGATCAAGTACAGGAGCTTAAGCACCCGAACATCGTAGCTCTCAAGACCTTCTGCGTTTTCAGCTGCGCGCTCCGCGCAGACGACGACCTGAATGATGCCGTGCTCCAGGTCTTTAGAGATTGTGTCGAAGAAGCGCCAGAAGGGCACGAGAGCGCCGGTCTGCTCATGCTGGATAGCCTGAGCACTCTCCTGGAAAGCGCTCAGCATGGAGCGCTCGCCCGTGGACATGTGTTTGGCCTTGACACCGTGCTTGCGTACCTCGGTCATGACGTCGGGCAGCAGCTTGAACTGATAGCCTACAAACGGGTAGCTGGCGACAAACTCCTTGGCGTTGGCATAGCCCGCAAGATCGGCGCGCGAGCCTTCAAATGTGAAGTTGTTTTTGAGGACGGCGGAGTCCTGCTTATAGAGTTGGGCAAGCGCATCGGCCGCCGGTGCGGTCTTCTCCAAAATACGGCGCTGAATGACCTCGTCAGCGCTGGAGCTGGAAAGCGAAAGGCGAGTATCAAATCGACCCAAGATCTTAGAGAACATGCTCGTATCCAGCCCGCCCGGTAAACCGAGATTGTAGATGTCTTCTTGACTCGAAACCATCACCCAAACACGGCCACCACAAACTGATCCGAGTTCCTCGACTACCGTCTGGAGACTCAACAGACGATCAGAATTGCCGCCGTTAGCAATAAACTGGCCAACCTCATCAACCATGAAGACCAAGCGAAAATCGCCACCATTGGCAGCCGCCTGAGCGTCAATGTACTCCTTAACCTTTTGAGCAAATTCATCAGGCTGAAGAAGCTCGTCATCAGGAGCAGAGACCCATGCACTAATTTCATCGTCGCTCATGCCCAGAACAGATTTAAGAAGCTTACGAAAAGCCTTGTTATACCTATAGGTCTTGCGATTTTCGAGCCATGTTTTTCCTGTTAGACGCTCAAATTCGTCGCGAAACTCTTGAGTTTTACCTATCTCATCGATGTACTCCTCAAGCTGAGCAAGCTTGGGCTTAACGCCGTAAAACCCTCGCGCCTCATAAAACACGCGCTGGAATCCATAGAGAACAGCAACAGATGCCTTATCGCCCTTCCACGACCCCGCCTTGGTGTCGATATTGAACAGTAAGGTTTGCGTAGGAACGGAACAGGCGTGCTCCATGGAAGCAAACACCAACGGATCGGCAATCTTGCCATCAAAAAAAGAGATAGCGCGCTTCCCATCAACATTGAGATTCCCAAGCAAATAGCTCAAGATTTTAAGAAAGTGTGACTTACCGGACCCATAAAAACCACTGACCCATACGCCCATTTTGTTGGTAGGGTTATACAGAGAATCGCCGTAGGCTTTAAATAAAGTTGCGAAGTGACCTTGCAGCTCGCGCGTCACCACATACTCGCTAAGCTCTTGCCTAATTGACTCGTCTTTCTCATCGTCAGCGACAACAACACCATTAATGGAACGGTTGATGTCCTTCGCGAAGAGATTGCGAACAGTTGTGTTATCCATTGTAAACTCCTTAAAGCTGGAGAACGGCAGTCAACAAAGCGGGCGGAAAGTCGCACTTAAGAGATATCGATTGCGCGATAGTAATTCTCTGCTGCAAGCCTGTTAACAAGGTGACAGATGAACCGTTAAAGGTGCCGGGGTAAGCCGCAATAACGGGGACATCAGAAAAGTCAGACTGCATTGAATCGAACAGGTTATGGACTCTCAAAAAGGGGTAAACCTCACCAACCCCAACGAGCAAAATCGCATCGCCCGGTACATGTGGTTGCGTCAGGTCCAAAACCACATCGGAGACAACATCAGGCTGGCAATAATCAACCACGTCATCGAGCACTGCCTTTGAGCCAAAATCAGTTTCTTGCTCTTGCATGGCTTCAAGAACATCGAGGTCATCAAGAATCGCCAGCACAACGTCATAGAGGTTTACGACCTTGAGCGCACAGGGGAGCTTGCCAGCCGCGGAGTCATGCGCCAGGGTGTCAAATAACGCGCGGGCCTCAAACTCGAGCGCCGGGTCGTAGCAGAAGGTATGAAATCCAATCTCGTTGCCGATGCCTTTGTTGGAGAGAAAATCCTCGTTGCTCAGACATGCGCGGAGGAGCTGAGAGCGCCGCTCGAACTCCTGGCGGGCGCGTTTGGCATGGGAATGGGCTGCCACGACGCGGTCGCGGGAGCGGATACCGATGTTGGCGGTGATGTCGGTCGTCGGAGTTATCGCGGGACCGTCGGCGGTGCTGATGTGCGCCATGCTAGATTACCGCCCTTCCTGTAAGGGCAACGACAAGCGACTGTTCGCCAAGCTGCAGAAGGGCATGCTCAATATCGGGGTCAAGGAAGAGCGCAGACAGGCGCTCGGACTCCGGGCCCTGGCCCTCGCCGATAAGGCCGGCATGGCGGAGCGTCTGGCGGAGCGAGCCCTTAATGCGCTTGACCGTGGCCTCAGTCCAGCGGGCCGCGTCCGGATACTCCGTGGTAAAACGTGTCATAAAGGCGTTGATGTCAACCGCCGTAAAGGCATAATCGAAGTTTTGTAGGCGCTCCCCTACCTCGACGAGCACGAGCTCGCGCACGATATCGTAGCGGCAGATCATGCTGTAGAAGATGGCCTGGTCCGCCTGCGTGGGAGTGCCGGATGCCATGAGCCTGGTTAGGGATGACGCAGCCTCGACGGCGGTTTTGGGGTCGATGCCGCGCGCGGCGCATACGGCGTCCGTGGGCACCATGGCGTCAAGGCGGCGAAGGCACACGGTTGCGCGGTTGGCGACCATGCGCTCCGTGGGATATTGAAAGAGGTTCTCACTCTTTACGCGTACAATGACCTGCTCGTCGCTTGCGCCCTGCATACGAAGGGCAGCGACGATGCGCATCTCATGCGGGAGGAATTGCTCGCGGGTGAGCACCCCCCCCCCGAACGCTTTTTGTGGTTACATCCACAGTACACGCTCCAAGGGTGTCAAAGGCTGTCACAAGTGCGCCGCAACCCGGCAGGCAGGCGCGGCGCACATGACAATAATCATACCTGTTGGTAAAAAAGTTACCACGCCCAGAGTGTCAAATGTTGAGCAACAAAATTTAATCCGGTTAACGGTCATTTTCGCAGCTTAGAAACTTTAACGAGGTCGCCCCAAATCACACTTGCCAGACAACCGCGCTTACGAATGCAGGCACGCACGCGCCCAACGCCACCCTCCGCTACACTCAACATAGAGTTATACATATGATTCTATGTAAGGAGTTTCATATGCCTGTCGTAAAGCCTATTTCAGATCTGCAACGCAACTTTGGTTCCATAGCAGATAGCTGCCACCAAACCAAAGAGCCCGTCTACCTAACCAAAAACGGGTCGGCATCGCTTGTCGTCATGGATGCCGAGGCCTATGACGAGCAGACCCGCGCACTAACCGCCATTCAGGAGCGCGAAGATCGCATTCAGCGCTCCATCGCTCATGGTTACGACGACCTCACCAACGGTCGTGTGCGCCCCTGGAAACAAGCGAAGGCCGAGGCGGATCGGATGCTAGCCTCGAGATAAACCCCTCCCCCATGTAACCATCCTGTAAATCATAGCAGTGCACTCGAGTTTTACCGAGATGCGGTCGCGCCTGGCGCTGCACTGTGCTAAAGTATCCCGAACGTTCAAACGACTACGAGGGGGAACTAGAAGATGGCACGTGTGCACAACTTCTCAGCTGGCCCGGCCGCACTGCCTACAAGCGTGCTCGCCGAGATCGCCGACGAGATGATGGACTACCGCGGTTGCGGCATGTCCGTGCTCGAGATGAGCCATCGATCTAGCATGTACCAGCAGATCATCGACGACGCCGAGGCAACCCTGCGTCGCCTGCTGAGCATCCCCGACAACTACCGCGTCCTGTTTTTGCAGGGCGGCGCCACACTGCAGTTTGCGGGCATCCCCATGAACCTCATGCGCCGCGGCCACGCCGGCTACATCGTGACCGGCAACTTTGCCAACAAGGCATACAAAGAAGCCGCCAAGTACGGTGAGGCTGTGCTGCTCGCGAGCTCCGAGGACACCAACTTCGATCGCATCCCCGACATGGCCGACATAAACGCGCGCATTGCCGCCGAGGCCGCGGGCGATGGGCTCGACTACGTCTACATCTGCCAGAACAATACCATCTTTGGCACCATGTACCACGAGCTGCCTAACTGCGGCGATGTGCCGCTGGTCGCCGATGTCTCGAGCTGCTTTCTGTCGCAGCCGCTCGACGTCGAGCGCTACGGGCTCATCTACGCCGGCGCGCAGAAAAACGCTGGCGCCGCGGGCGTGACCGTGGTTATCGTGCGCGACGACCTCATCGCCGACGGCCCCGCCTTTGCGCAGACGCCGCAGTACATGGACCTTAAGACCCAGGCCGCCAAGGGCTCCATGCTCAACACGCCCAACACCTTTGGCATCTACGTGTGCGGCAAGGTGTTCCGTTGGGTTGAGCAGACCGGCGGACTTGCCGCCATGGCCGAGCGCAACTGGGCCAAGGCCAACCTGCTCTACGACCTGCTCGAGCACAGCGTGCTGTTCCATGGCACCACACAGGCCGACAGCCGCTCCATCGCCAACGTCACCTTCCGCACCGGCGACGCCGAACTAGACGCGGCCTTTGTCGCAGGCGCGGCAGAGCACCAGATTCAAAACGTCAAGGGCCATCGCCTGGTGGGCGGCATGCGCGCTAGCGTCTACAACGCCGTAACCATGGAAGATGTGCAGGCACTGGCCTCGTACATGAAGGACTTCGAAGCGCAGCTTAGTTTGAGCCCGCGATCTAACTAGCCCGCAACGCGCGGGCCGATCAGCCATCTCAGACCACCCTGTATAGATCAAAACCTGCTAAGGAGTTTTCCATGCGCAAGATTAAAACCATCGATGACATTACCAAGGACGGCAAGGTCGAGTTTGGTGAGGGCTACGAGTTTGTGAGCACCGCCGAAGAGGCCGACGCCATTCTGATGCGCTCGACCGACCTGCACGGCTACGAGCTGCCCGAGGGCATCCGCGCCATCGCCCGCTGCGGCGCCGGCGTCAACAACATCCCCGTCGAGGAGTACGCCAAGAAGGGCGTCGTCGTCTTTAACTCCCCCGGCGCCAACAGCAACGCCGTTAAGGAGCTCGTCCTAGGCATGCTGGTGCTCTCGAGCCGCGGCGTGGAGCAATCGATGAACTGGGTGCGTGACAACGCCGACGACCCCGAGATTCAGGTCGATGCCGAAAAGGCCAAGAAGGCCTTTGTGGGCCGCGAGCTCAAGGGCAAGCGCATCGGTGTCATCGGCCTGGGCAACGTGGGCTCCAAGGTCGCCAACGCCTGCGTCGATCTGGGCATGGACGTCTATGGCTACGATCCGTTCATTTCCGTTGAGCACGCGTGGGTGCTGAGCCGCGAGGTGCAGCGCGTGGGCACGCTCGAGGATCTCTGCCGCGGCTGCGACTACCTCACCGTGCACGTGCCCAGCAAGGCCGACACCATCGGCATGATCAGCACCGAGCAGATTAACCTGCTGGCACCGGACGCCGTGCTCATCAACTACGCACGCGAGACCATCATTGACGAGGACGCCGTCGACGCCGCCCTGCGTACAGGCAAGCTCAGCTGGTTTAGCTGCGACTTTGCCACTCCCAAGACCGTCAAGATGCCCAATACGTTTATCACCACGCACTCGGGCGCCGGCACCGGCGAGGCCGAGGCCAACTGCGCCGACATGGCCATCAGCGAGCTCAAGGATTACCTGGAGAACGGCAACATCGCGCACAGCGTCAACTACCCCGCCTGCAGCATGGGCAAGGCGCGCGCCGCAAGCCGCATTGCCTGCCTGCACGCCAACGTGCCCAACATGATCGGCCAGATCACGGCCATCCTGGCCAAGGACAACGCCAACGTGCAGCGTATGACCAACGAGTCCGCCGGCGAGAACGCCTACACCATGTTCGACACCGACGAGCACCTGGACAGCAGCACCATCGAGGCGCTCAAGCAGATTCCGTCGATGTATCGCGTGCGCGTAATCAAATAGCGCCGGCTGATCTGACGAGCAGTTCCCCATGTGGCCTGCCCGTCATTGACATTGAATGCCCGCGGGGGCGCCTTTCGCACGAGAGGCGCCCCCGTTTTTGTGAGCGCTCCATTAAATGCACCGAGCCGCTTCTTGGCATACAATCTGTATGTTGACCTAACTATCTGTGAGGTGCCTATGGTTGATACAGATTTTGCTTGGCGGCTTACGCAAGGACTCGTGCGGATCGACAGCTCAGACCCGGGTGCGTATGAGGACGAGATTGAGCGCTATATCAAAGCGTTGGTTGAGGAACCGTTGGCGCAGCTGAGCTATCCGGTACTCGATGCTGTGCAGATTGCAGAGCACGAAGTACTCCCCGGACGCCGCAATCTAATGGTCACCGTGCCGGGCCAAAGCGACGAGCCACGGCTCGTCTACATCTGCCATATGGATACCGTCACCTTGGGCGATGGCTGGGACGCGGACATTCCGCCACTCGGAGCGATCGTGCGCAACGATAAACTCTACGGCCGTGGTGCCTGTGATATGAAGGGTGGCCTGGCCTGCGCCATTGCCGCACTGGTCCATACGCTCGAGCGCGTGGCGGCAGAAGGCGAGCTGCCCTACCGCGGCTTTTCACTCATCTGCTCGGTCGACGAGGAAGACTTTATGCGTGGTTCAGAGGCAGCTATCGATGCCGGCTGGGTCGGCTCGCGTGAATGGGTGCTGGACACCGAGCCCACCGACGGACAGATTCAGGTGGCGCACAAGGGACGCACGTGGTTCGAGATTGAAATGGCTGGCGTGACGGCGCATGCGAGCCAGCCCTGGAAGGGCGCGGATGCCGTCGCTGCCATGGCCGAGGTCGTGTGTTCGCTCCGTCGCGCGTTTATGGCGCTGCCCGCGCACGATGAGCTGGGGCCTTCGACCATCACGTTTGGCCAAATCGAGGGCGGATATCGCCCCTATGTCGTGCCCGACCGCGCCAAAGTCTGGGTCGACATGCGCCTGACCCCGCCGACCGATACGGCCGCCGCGATGCGCATGGTAGAGCAGGCCATCGCCGTTGCCGAAGCCGCGGTCCCCGGCTGCCATGGAAGCTACACCGTGACAGGCGACCGCCCCGCTATCGAGCGCGATCCAAGCTCTCCTCTTCTAGCCGCGCTCAAGCGTGTCGCCGATGACGTGACGGGGGCGGACACGACCGTCGGCTTCTTTACCGGCTACACCGACACCGCTGTCATTGCCGGCAAGACAGGTAACCGCAATTGCATGAGCTACGGTCCCGGGTCGCTCGCGCTCGCGCACAAGCCCAACGAATATGTGCCCCATGCCGATATCGTTCGTTGTCAGCAGGTGCTGATCGCGCTCGCCGATAACGTGCTCTGGGACGCGAGCGGCCAAGTTGGGGCATAATAAGCCGCGAACAAACCGACTCGTGCGTTAGGACCGCCCATGAAAGCACTTCCGTTTCCCTGCATCCGCCCGGCTCAGGACCGCGTGCTCGAGGCGCTGCCTGCAATGGGCAGCATCCTGAGCGGCAACGATGCTCTGCGCGGAGCCATTGCCGATGGCCTGATGCTCAAGGACCCGGGTGCGGCGTATTACGTGTACGAATGCTCGGGCGAGCCGGGGCGCGTAACAGGTGTCGTGGCGATCTGCCCGGTTGGTGCGCTGGCGGGCGGCGACGCGGTTGCCGCCGATACGACCGCCGCTGCGCGCGCAATCGCCGACCTCAAGGTACAGCCTCGTCCCGTGTCGCTCGCCTACGAGGCCTCGCCCGTCATGGATATCATCCTGGGCGCCGCCAAAGAGGGCGCGTCGCTCTACGCCGTCACCGACCCCGCGGGCATTACGCACCGCGCGTGGGAGGTCAAGCGTGAGGACGCCGTCGGGGCCATCCGCGCTATGCTCGACCAAGCACCGGAGCCGGCACTGGCCGACGACCCCACCTACGCCGCCGCTCTGACCGGGGCGTCGCAGCTGCTGGCCGATGAGGCCCGTGCCGCCGGCACCTACACGGGCAAAGAGCCGTTCAACTTTGCCGTAGCTGCGCTCTTCCCCGCCGCGCAGGTCAGCGGCGCCGCGCCGCAGGTTCCGACGGGTCTGCTCACGCACCAGGTCGCACGGTTCTAGCAAGACCAAAGCGCCCGGCACAAAAATCGACAGCTCAACAAACAGGGGGCGGAGATGCAGCAGGTACATGCATCTCCGCCCCTTTTGCGTCGAGAAGTTATGCCAGCGACCCGTGCCGCCACGCTCGCGTTATCCCCGTTGCGGGCCTGCTGCCGCCACAAGTGGTTCAAGCCCCAGCTCGCGCGCGTAATCCTCCTGCGTAAAGACTTCGACCAACTCAAACGTGTCGGATTCGTCGTCAAACGCAAAGTGCAGCACCGAGCAGTTGCCCGGCACGCGATCGCGCTCGTCAGCCGCCGCACCCTTCACGTGGTCCATGAACTCCTTGATGGCCGAGCCATGGCTTACCGCGAGCACGCACATATGGTCCGGACGCTGCATAAGCTCGGTCAGCGTCGCCACCATGCGCTCGCGCACTTGCATCTGGCCCTCGCCGCCAAACTGGCAATAGAAGTCGCGCCACGGGCGCTCGGGCATGAGCACCACGCGCTCGGCCTCAAAGTCGCCAAAGAACCACTCGCGCAGGCCGTCCAGGCGCTCGTACGCCAAGCCCGGCCACAAGTTGGCGATAGTCTGCTCGGTGCGATGAAGTGTGGAGGTGTAAGCATGATCGGGCTCAATGCCGCGTGCGCGCAAAAACATACCGGCGCGCGCCGCCTGATCGCAGCCCAGCTGCGTGAGCGGCGAGTCACTCCAACCCTGAATGATGCGCTTAAGGTTGAATATTGTCTGCCCATGACGAACCAGATACAGGTCTTTATTCATAGGGGTCCTTTCGTTCGTTACCAACACAAGAGCGAAAACGCCCCGTCGCAATAGCCAAAATGAAGCACGGCACCGTTGTCGGGTAGCTCTCCCTCGCCAGTCACATACTCAAGAAACTCCTGGCAGGCTGAGCCGTGGGAAACCGCCAGCACGCAGTCATGTTGCGGCCTGGCCATGATGCGGGACAGCGCCGCGACCATGCGCGACTGAAGCTGCACTTCCGACTCGCCGCCAAAGGCCACCGGATAATCGCCCCAGGGCTGCGGCGGCATCTCGCGATTTGATGTGCCCTCCAGCGAGCCAAAATGCCACTCACGCAGGTCATCGACCAGCTCAATGGAACGGCCCTCGCCAACGATAAGCTCGGCCGTATGCCGCGCCCGGCCCAACGGCGAGGAATACACATGATCAAAGGCCACGCCACGCGCCGCAAACGCCGTACGCGCCGTCAGCGCCTGCTCGCGCCCGCGCGCCGTAAGCGGCGAATCGTGCCAGCCCTGCAAAATGCTCTGCACATTGAGCTCAGTCTGCCCATGCCGCACCAAATACAGATCTGCCACACACCCTCCCCTCGTACCACCACAAAGGGGACAGGAGTCTTTGTGGTGATTTTGCCGCCGGATTGCGCCGCAACGACGCACAACTACAGCAGCACGTCGGCAAGCGGACGCTTGGGTACGTGGTGCACCCGCGCCTCGTCGCGCCAATAATTGATGGAGCCGTCGGGGTTGGAATCGATCGCATCGATCACCTGTGTCTCGGCCGGAACGCCAAACGCCATGATCAGCTTGAGCTCATATTTGTCGTTATCGAGCCCCATGGCATCGATCGCGTGGGGCGTAAAGGCCTTGAACATGCAGGCTGCCACCTCGGGCGTGGCGCTGCGGGCGGCGAGCATCATCGTCTGCGCGGCAATGCCCGTGTCGACCTCGGTAATGGGAGCGGCGGGCTTGCCCGGAACGGCGCGCTCGGCCAAAATCGCGATGTAGCCGGTCGGGCGCTCACCCTCGGCAGGACCCGGCCAATCCTTAAGCGCACCGGCCCACGCGAGCTCATCAAATACGCGCGCGCAATCCTCGGCATCGCTCACCACATGAAAACGAAGACGCTGAGCATTGGCACCACAGGGAGTCAGGTGAGCCAGCTCTGCCAGCTCGAGCAAAAACTCACGCGGCACGCGCATGGACTCGTCAAAACGGCGGCACGTACGGGCACGACGGACCAGCGCATCAAACGCTTCCAAGCCGAGCTTTTCGCAACCCTGCTCTGCCATCGATTCGACACTCGACGGCGCCTCGGGAACTGCTTCGTTCATAGGGACCCCCAATACAAGCCAATTGTCCTTAGGAAAATCTAACCTAAAACGTAGGCAATAACGAACAGGGCTGCAATGTTCTACACCTGTTGAATAGAAAATCGCAACGTGGGGAACAACGGAAACAATTCGGGGCCTTTGGGTTACGTTTCGCCCTCTCCGACCCATACGCCAGCGCCTTTAGGCGATACTGGTTGTAACGATCAAGGCTTACGCCGCACGGAAAGGAGACATTATGGGCATCTTTAAGAACGATGACCAAAAATCGAGCCAGTTTGGATTTGACGAGAAAAGCATGGCGGGCAAAGCCGTCAAGGCCGTGCGCTGGATTTACGCCATCACGGGCGTCTTAGCGCTCATTGCTGGTATCGCGCTGCTTTTTGCACCCGCCAAGTCCCTCGTCTTTTTGACGACTGTCCTGGGTTTTTACTTTGTAATCACTGCTGCCATCAGGCTGTTCACTGCCATTTTTGAGCCGCTGCTGCCCACCGGCTGGCGCGTGACGAGCATCATCTCCAACCTACTCATTATCTTGGGCGGCGCCATAATCCTGCGCAACCAGGCCTTCTCGACCGCGACGCTCACCACGATGGTGGTTATCGTGGCCGGCTTTGGCTGGATTGTCGAAGGTGTCATGTCCATTCTGGAGTCCGAGCTTTCGTCCAACCGCGCCCTCGCCATCCTGAGCGGCGCACTCTCCATCATCGCCGGCATGTTCGTGTTTATCTATCCGCTGTGGTCGGCCAAGATGCTCGTCATCTTTAGCGGCGCCGCACTGCTGGTGTTTGGCGTAACGCTGATTGTTCGTGCTACTCAATTTGGCAAACTGGTGCACTAGATGCCACGAACGCTCTTTATTGATGCAGACGCCTGCCCGGTCACGCGCGAGTCGATTGACTGCGCGCGGCGGGCGGGCGTCGCCGTTGTTATCGCCGGCAACAGCACGCAAAACCTAGAACGGCACATTAGCCGCGACGACCCGCGCGATGCTGAGCACGCGCGACGCGGATTTTGGGTCACGACGCTCGATGTGAGCGTTGGCGCCGACAGCGCCGACTTTGCCATTGTCGAACGCCTGCAGGCGGGCGACGTAGTCGTGACGCAGGACATTGGCTTGGCGAGCATGGTGCTCGGGCGCGATGCCGCCGCCATCGGCGTGCGCGGGCGCGTCTACGATAAGGCGACCATCGACATGCAACTGTTTATTCGCCACGAGGAAAAGAAGGTGCGCCGCGCCGGCGGTCGCACTCGCGGTCCGGCGGCATTTACCAGCGAAGACCGGGCCCGCTTTAAGCGCAACCTCACCGAGCTGCTGCGCTAACCAAGGTAGATTTTTGGGACATGCCTAAAAATCTACCTTTTTGTTTTGGCAGCGGGGAATGCCCTGGTCACAGGGGTAGATCGTAAGACATGTCCCAATAATCTACTTAAAGGCCAACGGCGGATAGGATAAGGCCCCAGCCGGCGCCGATGACGTACATCATGACCAGGAACACGACGTTTTCGCGGGCGCTGCGGTTGGTGCGGAACAGCACCAGGTAGCCCACGCCGGCAGAAATGAGCGTGCCGGCGAGCATCGGGGCCAGCTGCAGCGCGCCTTCCAGGTACAGTTGCGTGATGACGACGCTGGCCGAGCAGTTGGGAATCAGGCCGACAAGCGCCGAGCCCAGGACCGCAAGCGTCTCGTTGCCGCGCAGGAACTGCTCGATCGCCGACTCGCCAAAGGTCTCGAGCACGGCGACCAGAATCAGCGTCACCAGGAAAATGAATACCGACACCTGCACGGTATGCGAGATCGCGCTGCGGATGATCGACACGATGGGCGCGCCCTCGTAGGAGTGGCTGTGGTCGTGGTGGCGCTCGTGCTCGTCCGCGTGACCATGATCGTGGCTGTGGTCGTGCCCGTGCTCGTCCTCATCCTCGTCACAGCCGCAATGATCGCGTTCGCACAGCTCGTGGATGTGATCAGCACTTACGCCCGCCTCGGCCACTTCATCAATGATGTCGCCCCCGGTATGGTCGTCGTGCGCGCAGTTCACATGAGCCGGATTGGCAGCGGTCCCCAGCACGGTACGGCGAATCGCCGCATGCGCGCGGGCATTACGACGAAGGCCGCGGATAGCCGCATCCACGATAAAGCCCGTGACCAGCGCAATCAGCGCCTTCGAGGCGAGCAACATCGCCATGGTCTGCACGGGAACTTGCTCGGCGAGCAACAGCGGCAGCATCTCATCGGAGGTCGAAAGGAACACCGCCACCAACGTGCCCAAGGTCACGACACGACCGGCGTACAGCGTTGCCGCCATTGCCGAAAAGCCGCACTGCGGCACCATGCCCAGCAACGAGCCAACCACGGGACCCGCGGCGCCGGCGCGCTTGATGGCGCCGTTAACGCTGTCGCCCGCGACGTGCTCCAGGGTCTCGAGGGCCAAATATGTCACCAATAAGAACGGTACCAGCGAGAGCGTGTCCTTGCCGGCGTCGAGCAGAATATCAATCAGCAAATCCATGACGGATGGAACCTTTCGTGTCTTTCGGCAGCATTGTAAAAGTCCTAGCGGTCAACTAGGGTATTGTAGTTGTCCTAGGCGCGATGCCAATAGTTGCCCATGGTAAACTATCATCTCGCCACATCTTAATGACACTGAGCCGCACGACGCGGCCCATCCAAGGAGCAGTTGTATGAACGTTTCACAAGCACTCGAATACGAGCGCCAGCCGTTTATTCCCATGTTTATCTATGGCGATCACGGCGCCATGGAATCCGAGCGCCAGAAGGGCGAGGAGGCCCTTAAGGTGCTCGAAACCGAGTACTTTACCGCCGAGGGCGACCCCAGCTTCGACTTTGCCACCGTGCGCGACCTGGCTGACCGCAACCGCGACCTGTGCGACCAAATTGGCGAGGCACGCCTGCGCAACGTGACGCCCGCGACGCTTTCGCGCGGCCTGTCCGATGCCGACACCTGCGCCGCCATCGGCAAGATGCAAAAGCGTACCGCTGCGTCCGTCATGCGCGAAATCCGCGGCGACCGCGACGCGCTCGGCGTGGCGTACGCCCGCAAGCCTATCCAGGGCACGGTGCTCGGCATCGACATCGAGACCACCGGACGTGCGCCCGAGCGCGGCTACATTATCAACGTGGGCTGGGAGATCATGGAGCTCACCAGCGACGCCGTCCCGCACGACGCCGAGGCACACTACTGCGGCCTGCCCGATATCTACCGCGGCGAGGATGTGCCGTTGTCGAATATCCACCACATCACCTGGGACGACATCGACGGAAAGGAGCCGTTCCGCGAGAACAAGGAGCTGCAGAAGCAGCTGCTCAAGCTCATGAAGAAGTACCCGTACATGGCACACAACGCCGCGTTTGAGGACAGCTGGTTCAAGATTCACCTGGACGGTTACGCCGAGGCGCGTCGTGCCGGCAAGATTATCGTCATCGACTCGCGCCAGATCTGCCGCAGCCTGGATGCCGACGTCCGCTCGCTCCCCCGCGAATCCGCCCCCGCCGCGCTCGAGAACTGGGCGCGCCGCCGTGGAACCCTCGCCGCCGACGCCAACGAGCAGCATCTGGGCCTGGACGACACCGACCTCATGCTCCGCACCGTCCAAGCCGAGTTCAACCTCAAGAACCTATTCGCCAAGTAGAAACGCCTGCGACAAACCCCGGCGTAGATCACGAGCGGTCTCGCAGCGGGAAACCCCGCAGCGGGGCCGCCCTACGTTCCACAGATAGATTTGCCATCACAAATTCTGAACACTCATTGCGAACGATTTCGGCCAATTCCCGACACGTAATTCGTTGTCGGATGGTGATGCATCACTATCAAATGTGCGGCAATTGAGTATTTATATGCTATAGCTAAGCTGCGAAAACTTTTATTTAGGGCATACCAACTCATAATTGCGTCAAGCTTTTGGACAGCATTTGGTTAGACCTCTAAAACGGCTTTTCCACTCAGCGCCGTCAACACGGCATTAGCTGACACGATATATATCATGAGTATCGTATTGTCACATACCACTGCAAAAGCGGTCTACCAGGCCGCGCATTCGGTGTCTGCGAAAGGCATCGAGTCCTGTAACCCTGCCGCGATTTACGGATCATGTCCCACCGGAACGCTCCTTGACGCAGCCGCAGAATGGCTCACCAAACATGATGTTTCCCTCGACGCGAATGATTCCCTCGAGGTGATGGTGTTTGATCGCAGGAATGCGCGCCATGCAATGAACTGTCAATGCCACGTTTCTTCAAAACGATTCTCGAACTCACGCTTTATAGAGCTTGAAGATGGCATCTTCATTGTTGGCGTTGAGCTTTGCGCACTTCAGGCCGCCACCTATCTTCCTTTTCGCGAACTGGTGGAGTACTACTTTGAACTATGCGGCGCTTATTCCCTTGGAACCGACTCTCCCACCTCCTATACCGAGCGTTTCGCGCTCAACTCGACCGAGAGATTGAAACAGTTCTTTAATTCCGTTACCAGATGCGACGGTCTGGCTCTTGCCCGAAAGGCGATCCAATGTGTGCGCGACGGATGCCGGTCTCCTATGGAAACAGCCTTTGTCATGATGCTAACGCTGCCCAAAAGCGAAGGAGGGCTTGGTATTAAGGGAATTGAGACCGATTACGAGGTACAGGTCACCGCTGCCGCAAAGAATCTCACGAGACGCAAAAAGTTCTTTATGGATGCGTATCTAAAGAAATCTCGCACAGACATTGAATACAACGGTTTTTATCATGACGCGGAAGAAGACCGCGCCATCGATGAGGAGCGCAAGAATGCACTTGCGTCCATGGGGTACGGAATCATCACCGTCAGTCGTTATTCCTTTATGCATGCCAGCTCTTTCGTTAGGGTCATGGAAGCAATCCAGCGGAAAGAGGGCGTACGCCCCTCGCGTCTGCCAAAAGACTTTCAAATCATGCAAGAGGACCTGAGACAGTTTGTGCTCAGAAGGTTTATAGAAGAGAAAAAGCGAATTCAGAAGCAGCTTCGCCAGGATTCCGAAGAGCGTCAACGAATCGACCTCGAAAAAGCAACGCTCGAAGGCATCACGCTGGATGACCCGACAATTAATGAAGTTCCGGCAATCGATGACATGCAGACTGTCGAATCCGACAGCCCATCATTTGCCCAAACAAGCAGCCTCGCGCCCGAGGGCAGGGTCTTCGGGGCCGGAGACTAGGCCGGCTAACAAGGTGGGTACCCTAGCGACGTGCAAAATTGCGAGTATTCAGCAGGGTCGGGTGTCTATCACCCTCGAGTGGATCCAAATGTGAAGCGAAATCACTCTTGCGTGAGAGCGTTAGGCAACATTTGAGGAAGAACTCATCGGATTAACACCCTAAGATAACTCTTGAACTGCATTATATGACCTGCAATAAATTAGCGGACCCCCTATAGTTGCAGAATACTCCATTTTTTTGCACGGCACGAGGGTACCCACCTTGGCATCGACTATCAAAAAACGCTCAGTCCGGGATCTCGTCCACTATTCCCCATCATTTTGTACAACGAATTACCTGAACGTCATTGACATATGAACATGCACTCATATAATCGAAAGTAAATTATATGAGCGCATGTTCATATGAAAGGATATTGCAATGAGCATCCGCGTTGATGAAACGAAACTCGACATCGAGGCCACCGAACCCGCGATCCCGACCACCTGCTCGCCCGAGGACCTTCCCGACGAGGAGCTTCTCTACGACCTCGCCGACCTGTTCAAGGTCTTCAGCGACACCACGCGCATCAAGATCCTCTATGCCCTCATGGGCCGCGAGCTCTGCGTGGCAGACATCGCCGAAGCGACCGAAACCTCGCAGTCCGCGGTGTCGCACCAGCTGCGCACACTCAAGCAGTCGCACCTGGTTAAATTCCGGCGCGACGGGCGCAATATCCTCTACTCGCTCGCCGACGACCACGTCTACACCATGCTCAACCAAGGCATGAGCCACATCTGCGAATAGCGACCAACCACGGTACCAGCGCGGCCTGCACCCAAGCCGCAAATACAGAGAAAGGAACCCCCATGAAAAAGCAGTTCAAGCTCGACGAAATCGACTGCGCCAACTGTGCGCGCGAGCTTCAGGACGAGCTGGCCAAGCTCGAGGGCGTCAAATCCGTGTCCGTCAACTTCATGACCCAAAAATTGACGCTCGAAGCCGATGACGCCGAGTTCGACGAGGTACTCAACCGCGTTGTAGAGTTTACGGCCGACGCCGAGCCGGACTGCGAGATCATTCTCTAGCCCAGGTTTACGCCAACCCGCAAGGCCGCGCTTGCCGCGGCCTTTGCTCGCGAAATTGTATGAGCGAGTGTTCATACGTTCAAATGGGAGGATACGAGTCATGGCCACCGCCGACCCCAAGAAGAAAAAGAAGAAGCGCAAGAAAAAAGAGTCACTCGAGCATAAGCGCAACCGCATACTGGTAGCGCTGGGCATTTTTGCCGTGGTGTACGCCCTCGATGAGCTCGGCACCCTCACTGCCGCATTCGGCACCCCGGGCGACATCTACGCCAGCTTCGCACTGTTCCTCGTGCCGTTTTTGATTGCCGGCTACGACGTGCTCCAAAAGGCATACAACAACATCCGCCGCGGCAAGGCGTTCGACGAGAGCTTCCTCATGGCCGTCGCGACCATCGGCGCGTTTGCCATGGTGCTCTTCCCCGATACCGACCCGCACATGGCCGAAGGCGCCGCCGTCATGCTGTTCTACCAGGTCGGCGAGCTGTTTCAGGCGTACGCCGTGGGCAAGAGCCGCAAGTCGATCAGTGCCATGATGGACATCGCGCCCGACTACGCTAACGTCGAGCAGCCCGACGGCACACTCGAGCAGGTCTTCCCCGATGACATCGCGGTCGGCACCGTGATCGTGGTCAAGCCCGGCGAGCGCGTGCCTATCGACGGCGTCATCGTCGAGGGCGAAACCCAGCTCGACACCGCCGCCCTTACCGGTGAGTCGGTCCCCCGCCCGGCCAAAACCGGAGACGATATCATCAGCGGCTGCATCAACATGACGGGGCTCATCCACGTGCGCACCACCAAGCCCTTTGGCGAGTCCACCGTCGCACGCGTCCTGGAGCTCGTGGAAAATGCCAGCGAAAAGAAGGCGCGCACTGAGAACTTTATCACGCGCTTCGCCCGCGTCTACACGCCCGCCGTCACCGGCGCTGCCGCGGTACTCGCGCTCGGCGGCGGCTTGGTCACCGGCGCCTGGTCCGACTGGATCCTGCGCGGCCTGACCTTCCTGGTCGTCAGCTGCCCGTGCGCGCTCGTGATTAGCGTCCCGCTCAGCTTCTTTGGCGGCATTGGCGGCGCATCCAAGCTGGGCGTCCTCATCAAGGGCTCCAACTACCTCGAGACGCTCGCCGATGTGGACACCGTCGTCTTTGACAAGACCGGCACGCTCACCAACGGCACGTTTTCGGTCGTGGCGGTACACCCCGAGGCTGGCTACACCGAGCAGTCGCTGCTTGAAGTCGCAGCTCTTGCGGAGTCGTTCTCCGATCACCCCATCGCGCAGTCCGTGCGTGTCGCCTACCAGGGCGAGGTCGACCCCAAGCGCGTTAGCAACTCCGCCAACGACGCGGGCCACGGCGTGACGGCAACCATCGACGGCAAGCACGTCGTCGTTGGCAACGCAAAAATGCTCGCCGCGACCGGAGTCGAAGCGCCCGATTGCGAGGTCGTCGGTACGATCCTTCACGTGCTGGTCGATGGCATCTATGCCGGCCACATTGTAATTGCCGACACCGTCAAGGCCGATGCCGAGCAGACGATCAGCGACCTGCACGCCGCCGGCGTCAAGCGCACCGTCATGCTCACGGGCGACCGCGAGGAAGTGGCTGCTGCGGTGGCCAAGCGGCTGGGGCTCGACGAGTTCCACGCGCAGCTGCTGCCGGGCGACAAGGTCGAGCGCGTCGAGGCATTGCTGGCAGCCGAATCGGGCAAGGGCAAGCTCGCCTTTGTCGGCGACGGCATCAACGATGCGCCCGTGCTCACCCGCGCAGACGTTGGCATTGCCATGGGCGCCATGGGTTCCGACGCCGCAATTGAGGCCGCCGACGTTGTACTCATGGACGACAAGCCGTCCAACATTTCCCGCGCGATCCGCGTGGCGCGCAAGACCATGGCGATTGTTTGGCAGAACATCATCTTTGCGCTGGGCATTAAGCTGCTGATATTGGTGCTTGCGGCGCTCGGCATCGCCAACATGTGGCTTGCTGTGTTCGGCGACGTGGGCGTAGCGATCATCGCCATCCTGAACGCCATGCGCGCGATGGGTGTCAAGAACCTGTAGTGTTTGTGGTCTGTCCGGTCGGGGCCGGGCTTAGTTTTGAAAACGTCCTCGCGCATGAGGCCCGTCTATCCTGCTCCTGCGGAGCAACGGAAAGACGGGCCTCGCGCTGCGGAGTGTTTTCAAAACCAAGCCCGGCCCCGACCTGCGTTGACACAGCTGGCGGTTCTTGGGCATCGCTTGCTGGTGGGGTTCCTTGTCTGAGTTGGACTTAGTTGGTGGGACCACTCGTCTCGGTCGCTGTCCCGCGCCGTTCCGGCGCGGGAGGCGCGCCACTGCGGGAGTGCTAGTCGGTCATTGTTGGCGCCGAAGCACCGTCCCGTCCCAGCATCGCCCTCAGCTTCTCGAAGCTTTCCTCGCTTAGGCAGTGCTCCATGTGGCAGCCCTCTTGCGACGCGACCTCAGCCGAAACACCCGCATCCTCCAGCAGCCCCACGAAAAAGCAGTGACGCTCCCACATTTGACGAGCGACCTCCAGACCACGCTCCGTCAGATGAACGTCGCGCTTGCCCATTTCGACATAGCCGTTGCTTTCCAGCGTCGCCATGGCCTTGGAAACACTCGCCTTGGTTACGCCGAGGTACTCCGCAACGTCGATCGAGCGCACGATGCCCTGACGTTTCGACAGAACGTAGATCGATTCGAGATAGTCTTCTCCGGATTCACGTAGGGCCATGGGCCGCCTTTCGCGATGATTGCTAGTTAGCCTTTGGATACTTTCCACCGCTTACTTTACTGCAAAAGTTGCCCATGTCTTACTACTTTGCCTAAAAGTTAGCCGTGTTTCACAAAACGTGCGGGATGAAAACAAAATGGGGACGCCCCGCAAGGAGTGTCCCCAGGTGCCGGCAGAGACGATATGAGCAGGACATAAAAACATTGAGAGCCCCTGCTGCATGAAAGACCGCGGATTAGGCCGACAATGGTGAGTGTCTAATCCAACCGTGGCGGCCACGCCGCATTCATGGAAGGGGCTCCCATGC
>DBEYYU010000006.1:0-28252 GCA_048184855.1 Collinsella aerofaciens | reverse complement strand
TCAAAAGCGTGAACATCTCGTCGGCGGCGATGGCGTCCTTCAGCGTCACGCGGAACATGCTGCGCGTCTCGGGGTTCATGGTCGTCTCCCACAGCTGTTCCGGGTTCATCTCGCCCAGGCCCTTGTAGCGCTGGACGGTATAGCCCTTGCGCTTTTTGGTGATCTTGCCGTCCTTGGCCTTGCCGTCCTCGTCGTTATCGTCGGGGTTCAGGCCCAGGCTCTGGATGGTGTCGCGCAGGATCTCGTCTTCGGGCTGGCGGCCGTTGGGATACACGTAGTGGATCTTGTTGCGCACCTTAATGCCAAAGATGGGCGGGCAGGCAACGTAGACGTAGCCGGCATCGATCAGCGGACGCATGTACTTGTAGAAGAACGTCAGCAGCAGGATGCGGATATGCGCACCGTCGACGTCTGCATCGGTCATGATGATGATCTTGTGGTAGCGCGCCTTGGTGATATCGAAGTCGCCGCCGTCGCCGGCACTCGTCGTGACGCCGCAGCCGATCGCGGTAATCAGCGACTGGATGGTGTCACTCGAGAACGCGCGATGGTCACCAACGCGTTCGACGTTCAAAATCTTGCCGCGCAGGGGCAGAATCGCCTGGATGTCTCGGCGACGGCCGTCCTTGGCCGAACCGCCTGCCGAGTCACCCTCTACGATGAAGAGCTCGGTCAGCTCGGCATCGCGCACCGAGCAGTCGGCGAGCTTGCCGGGCAGGGAAGCCGTCTCGAGCAGGCTTTTGCGGCGGGTCGCCTCGCGCGCCTTGCGGGCGGCATTGCGCGCCTTGCAAGCCTGTTGCGCCTTCTTGACGATCTCGCGAGCGGGCTTAGGGTGCTCCTCCAAGTAATCGGCGAGGCCGTCGGTCACGATCTTGAGCGTGAGCGCGCGCATATAGGAGCTGCCGAGCTTTGCCTTGGTCTGGCCCTCAAACTGAGGATCGGGCAGCTTGACCGAGATAACGGCCGAAAGGCCCTCGCGCACATCGTCGCCGGTCAGGTTGGCGTCTTTTTCCTTGAGCAGGTTCTGCTTGCGCGCGTAATCGTTGATTACGCGGGTGAGCGCGGTGCGGAAGCCCTCAAGGTGCATGCCGCCCTCGGGGGTGTAGATGTCGTTGGCAAACGACATGACATTCTCGCCGTAGCCGCTATTCCACTGCAGGGAAACCTCGACCTCGCCCATCTTGGTCACAGGCGCGTCCGGGTCCGATTTGCCCTCGATATAGATGGGCTCCTTAAAGGCCTCGGGAACGTCCTTGCCCTCGTTGAGAAACTTGACGAAGTCGATGATGCCGCCCTCGTAGCAAAACTCCTCCACATGGGGAGTCGCCTCGCGCTCGTCGGTCAGCACGATCTTGAGGTTCTTATTGAGGAACGCCGTCTCCTGCAGACGGTTGTGCAGCGTATCGAAATCGTAGATGCAGGTCTCGAAGATCTCATCGTCGGGCCAGAAGGTGACGGTGGTGCCCGTCGAATCCGAGGTGCCCACGACCTCCATCTTCTTGACGGTCTTGCCGCGCGAGAACTCCATCTCGTAGGTGTTGCCGTCGCGACGAACCTGAACGACCACGCGCTTGGACAGTGCGTTGACGACGGAGATGCCAACGCCGTGCAGGCCGCCCGAGACCTTATAGGCCGAATTATCGAACTTACCGCCGGCGTGCAAAATCGTCATGACGACCTCGAGCGTCGGGATCTTTTTAACAGGGTGCTCGTCGACGGGGATACCGCGCCCGTTGTCGACGACCGTGATGGAGTTGTCGGCGTGGACCGTCACCTGGATCTCGGTGCAGAAACCGGCCATGGCCTCGTCGACGGAGTTGTCAACGATCTCCCACACCAGGTGATGCAGACCGCTGGCGCTCGTCGAGCCGATATACATGCCCGGGCGCTTACGAACGGCCTCGAGACCTTCGAGAATCTTAATCTCGCCGCCATCGTAATCGTTTTCGTTTGCCACACGTCCTCCTTCAGTCAAGAAAATGTGTACAGCCTTACTAGTTTATCGTAAAAAAATACCCTCGGGAACGAGGGTATTTGGCTCTACAAGGCCACCAGATGCGATTTAAGGCTCTTTTTTGCTTTGCACGCCCTTGGCCCACTCGGCACTGGCTCTCATGGCGTTCTCGAGGGCCTCGCGCAGTTTTTGATCTTCGATGGGCGCCACTTGGCGCTCAATCTCGGTGCGCTCGGCATCGCTGAGGTCGGCGTGTGGGGCCGGCGGGCGCTCGGTCGCCGCTGGGCGAAGGCGCTCCTTGGCGGCGGGCGGCGTGTGACCGGGCGCGGTGGTTTTGAACACCAGGCCATCCACATGCGCACCGGCGCGCTCCATGCGCGCGCGGATGATCTCGCGCAACAACGTCATTTCCTGCGTCCACGAGGGCGAGTCGAGATATACCAGCAGCTCATTGGACTCGGGCATGTAGCGCAGGCCCGTCACATGCCGCCCCTCGCGCGTGCCCGAGCACACCGCGTTCCACGCGCGATAGACCGCGCGCGACTCCTCGGCGGCCTCCATCTGCGCACGGCGCTCAGGGGTCGCAGCCGCCAGGATGCGCTGGCGCTCTGCGTTCAAAAAGCCACTGAAGGCGACCATTTCGCTCTCGCGCTCGTAATTAGCACGTCTCACCCATGCTCACCACCTTGGCTCGATCAAGCAGGTCATCGGTAAAGTACCCCAGGTTGGTCGTGGTTATGACCGTCTGGATATCATCGCCGATCAGCCGCAGGAAAGCACCGCGGCGTTCGCCGTCGAGTTCGCTCATCACGTCGTCCAAAAGCAGCAGTGGGGCGGTGCCCAGGACATCGCGAGCCACGGCCACCTCCGCCACCTTCCAGGCCAGAACCAACGTTCGCTGCTGACCTTGGCTGGCAAATGAACGGGCGGAGCGACCCGCCACAGCAAACTCAATCTCGTCGCGATGCGGTCCCACCAACGTCACGCCGCGGCGAATTTCCTCGTCGGCGTGCTCATCAAGGGCAGCCAGCATGCGCTCGTACGCCCAGCCCTTCAGCTCTTCGCGATCATCGACCTGGGGCAAATCCCCCAGCGTGGACGCATAGGACACGTTGGCGGCTTCACCGGACGCCACTTGCCCGTAGGCAGTACGCACATGGCCCGCCAGCCGGTCGAGCAGGGCCAACCGGTGCACGAGCAGAGCCGCGCCCGCGCGGGCAATCGAATCGTTCCACGCGCCGAGCATCTCGCGGCAGCACCAGGCCTCCTTGAGCAAGGCGTTACGCTGGGTCACGCAGCGACCATAGGTGCTCGCAAGATCGGCATAGCGTGCGCTCAGTTGCATGCCAAAGTCGTCGAGGGCGGCGCGGCGCACACTGGCGCCTCGCTTAACCATGTCCAGATGGTCGGGGCAAAACAGCACGCTCGGCAGAACCCCGCGCACACCGGCGGCAGAGCATCTCTTGCCGTTGCGGCTAAACGAGCGTTTACCGTCCTCCGCGCTCAATCCCATATCAAGTACGCGGCCGTCGCCCTCGAGCCTCAGCTCGATCTTGCACGAGCCCACGCCATCATGGACGAGCTCGGCTGCGGTCGGATGCCTAAACGAGGCGCCGCTCGTCAGCAGCTGCAGCGCCTCTATGAGATTGGTCTTTCCCGCCGCGTTGGGTCCCGCAAGTATCGTCACGCCCTCGTCCAGGGCAAGACGATAGCTCTCGAAACTGCGGTAGTGCGCGACGGAAAGATCGCGGGCGAACATGGTCATGGCGCAGCGCTAGATGCGAACCGGCATGACCAGGTACAGGTAGTTGATCTTGTCGTAGGACTTGAAGATGCCCGCCTGCGAGTAGCTCTTGAGCTCCAGCGTGATCTCCTTCTCCTTGGACAGGGCATTGAGGCAGCCGAAGATGTAGTGGTAGTTGAAGGCGATGGTACCCGACTCGCCCTCGGCCTCGACATCGATCGTCTCCTGCGCAAGGTCCTGGTCATTGGAGATGGAGGACAGGCCCATCTGCCCGTTCTCGACATCGATCTCGAACTTGACGGCGGGGTTGGCGCTCGCGATAACGGCCACGCGCTTGAGGGCGGCGTTAAAGGCGGCGACGTCGATCTTGACGCTCGTCACGCACGAATCGGGGATGAGCTGCTTGTAGTTGGGGTACACGCCCTCGATGCGGCGCGACACGTAGGTGGTGTTGCCGGCCTCGAAGACGACCTGGGTGTCGGTAGCCCCGATCATGATGGTCGCCTGGCTGTCCATGATGTTCAGTGCGTCGTTAAAGGCGTCAGCCGGAACGTTGAGCTCAAAGGAGCCTTCGAGGGTCGAGGTCTCGACCTGCGTATCGCACACGGCCAAACGGAAGGAATCGGTCGCCACCAGGCGCACGGTGTTGTTCTCGACCTTCATGTGCACGCCACCCAGGATGGGGCGGGCCTTGTCGGTCGAGGTGACGCGCCACACGCGGCCGACCATCTCGGACAAGATATCGGTCGGCAGTTCCACGGCGCTCTCGATGGCATAGGCCGGAAACTCGGGGAAGTCATTAGCATCGAGCGTGTTCAGGCGGAAAGAGCTCTTCTCGCAACCAATCAGCACCTGGCGCTCGGACAGCTCAAAGGTGACCGGGGCATCGGGGAGGGTCTTGGTGATATTGGAGAGCATCTTACAGGGGATAACCATCTCGCCCTCTTCTTCGACATGCGCCGCGATGCGATGACGGATCGAGATGGTGTAGTTAGAGGTCTGGAATTCCAAGATGCCGTCTTGCGCCTTGACGAGCACGCCCGACAGGATGGGAAGGGTGGATGCCGAAGCGACGCCCTTCATAACGACGCCGATGGCTTGTGTAAGCGAGCTCTGGCTGACGGTGAACTTCATCTTTTAATACCTTTCTATAGATATAAATATCTTAATAATAGTAATAGCACTGACGAAACTGTTGATTACTCCCAAAGACGCAGGTCAGACCCAGAAAGAGAATCGACAGCAACCTGTGTGCAACGGGGGTGGTTTTCCACGTTCAAAACCTGCGCAAAACTTTTCATCACCGCGGGTTGGGTTTTAAACACCTTATGCCCGTGGTTTCGACAAGTTTTCAACAGGTGTCTCTATTTCCCTACGAGCGCAGTGTAATTTTATCGCGCAGTGACTTGAGGTCTTCGGTGACGGTGCGGTCTTCCTGGATCATCTTCTGGACCTTTTTGTAGCTCGTGCTGACGGTCGAGTGGTTACGGTTGCCAAATTCGGCGCCCACCGCCGTGGTCGTCATTTCGCACATCTCGATGGCCAGGTAGATAGCGATATGGCGTGCTTTGGCGATATTGGCGTTGCGACGCGGGCCGATGAGCTCCTCGTGTGTCACGCCGTACTGCTCTTCGATGACGGACTGAACCGTCTGGACGTTGATCTTTTTGGCCGATGTGTCGAAGTACTGGCTGGCGATGGCGTCGATATCGTCAAAGGTGAGCTCCCCGCCCTCGCGCTCGCGGTCACCCGCCTCGCCGGCGCAGCGCTCGCAAAAGCTCTCGAGTTCGCGGATGTTGGTGCCCGAGACCTCGGCCATGTGTTTAAAGTGTTCGTCGGTCAGGTGCCCGCCGTCGCCCCCATAGGCCGCCAGCAGCGAGTCGTCGCCTGCCTCGGGGGCGGCGACGATGGTGTTCTCGTAATAGCGCTGCAAGATCTTGTATTTCATCTCGTAGCTGGGCTCTGCAACCAGGCAGAGCATGCCGGCGTTGAAGCGGCTGGTCAGACGCTCGTCCATGCTTAGGTCCTTGGGGGCGCGGTCTGCCGCGATGACGACCTTCTTGTTGTTGCGGATGAACTCGTCCATGAGCTGGAAAAAGTAGTCCACGCTCGCGCGCTTGCCGATGATGTTTTGGATGTCATCGATGATGAGCACGTCCACGCCGTGGTACGCCTGCATGATGGGAGCGTTGCTCTTCTTTTGACGGTCGAACTCGGTCATCAGGTCGTCCAGATATGCCTGGGAGTTGGCATACTTGACCTTAATCTCGGGCGACTTCTCGGCGAGCTCGTTTTTGATGGCAAGCAGCAGGTGCGTCTTGCCCAGGCCCGATTTGCCGTAGATGAACAGTGATGTGCATGTGCCGCGCTCGTCCGCGAGGGCGGCAAACTTGAGTGCCGAGCGATAGGCATGGCTGTTTTCGGGGCCGTAGACAAAGTTCTCAAAGGTAAATTTTGAGTTCGCGGCGAGCGGGGCTCCATCCGTATTCTGTTCGGCCGGCACGGTCGGTGCTGGCATGGGTGAGGTGGGGGTCGCGGCTTGCGTGGATTTAGTCGGCGCCCCGCCCTTCATCTGGTTCATCATGCGACGAAAATCGTCGGCCGAGAGCGTGTTTTTGATTGCAATGCCCGAATCCGCGCCCGCCGCTGCGTCGTGAGCGATGGGCATGTGCGTGACGGGCGCGTTCGTTGGCGTCGCCGCCGCGGTCGGCAACGGTGCCATGGTTTCACGGGAAACATCGCTGTGCTGGTGCTCGACCGTCGACGCGTCGCCTGCGGAGGCCGGCACCGCCGGGGAAGCAGCGGGAGCCGTGGCGGGCGCCGTGGCGGGCGCCGTGGCGGCAGCGGATTCCGTCGCGGCGCCTTGCGGTGCCACGACGTCGAGCGCGATCGGTGCAAAGGCGATTTCTTCCAGATAGGCCTCAATAGTCGGCTGATGCTTTTTGAGCTGCGCGATGGCAAAGCGCGAGGGGGCCTCGATCGTGAGCGTATCTTCGGTCAGGCTTATGGCGCGCGATTGCCCCAGCATGTTGATGAGGCGTGCATCTTGGCCGTCGCGCTGGCAAAAGGCGATGGCATCCCCCAGGATGATGCTTGCTTCCTCGTCCACTGTCTCTCCCGTTCTTTAGCTCTGAGCTCGCACGCGAGCGGCGCCGAGTTCGGTCAGATGGTATTTCTGGCCATGCTTGATGACCAAGCCGGCCTGCGCCAAGTCATTGAGCGTGCGTGACCAAGTGGGGGCCGAGTTTCCAAACGCCCTCGCCAGATCGGTTGCACCGCACGCTTGATTTTGCGCCAGATAGCCCAGCGCGGCGTTGCCGCGATCGCTTACGAACACGTCCGGTTGTGGCTGCGCATGCTGATTTGCTGCATTAGGATACATCATTTGAGCTGCTGGTTGTTGAGAACTCTGCATCGGTGGCATTTGCTGTTGAAAACTTTGAGGCCACTGTTGGTAAGGCTGCGGAGGCATCTGCTGGGCCCAGGGGTTGTACTGCTGCTGCGGCATCTGCTGGTACGGCTGCTGATATCCTTGCTGGTACTGCTGCGGGAACTGCTGGCCGTACCCCAGTGGCCGCATCTGCTGATATGGATATCCTTGTTGGTACGGCTGATAGCCCATTTGCTGGCCACCCGGTGCGCCCGTCGCCTGCTGCATTGCTGCTGCATCCTGATCCGCCAGCGGCACGGCCTCTGGCATGCTTGGCGGCATCGACATCGATGCCGCTTGGGGTTCTTGTGTAGGAGGCATTCCGGGCTGCTGCATCTGTCCCACGGTGGGCTGCATCTGCTGCGTTGCCATGGGCTGCTGCGCAAAAGCTCCCGGCAGGGGATATGTGGGCTGCTCCGTCTCGGGCCGCACGGCAGCGCCGCGTCCGCCGGCACGCTCGATTTCCTGCACGCGTTTAGGGTTCAGGCTTACCGTAACCACGGTGCCGTTGCCCATGTTGTCCTCGATGGATACGGCACCGCCGGCGTTTTCCAAATACTCCTGCACCATGGGAAACCCTGCTCCGGTTCCACGGATATAGCGCTTCATCTTGCTGTTTGCGCTGGTAACGCCAAAGTCGAAAGCACGTTCCTTGTCGTCGATGCCGGGTCCTTGGTCAGCAAAGCGGATGGTGTCTCCGCCGTCCAGAATCGAGATGATGGGCTCGGCAAAGTGTGCGTGGATAAAGTTTTCGACAATCTCGCGGATGACCATGAGCGAGATATGGCCACCTTGTTCTTTCATGCACTGGTAGACGGTGTTGGTCGTCTCTTCCAAATACGTGCGGACATCTTGCGGATCAATGACGATCACCCGCGGTGTCGACAGCATGTCGTCATAGACGGCGATGCGCGCGGCGTACATGGCTTTTGGCGCCTGCGTGGTCGCCTGCTCGCCTTCCGCACGCTCTTCGCGCACGCCGGTGATGTGCTCGTTGTCGGGTGCCGGGTCTCCGGAATCGACCATGGTGTAAAAGTCGTCAGACATGCCGCTCGCAATCTTTCAAAAGGTTTCGAACAAATAGTAGCTCACCGTGCAACGTTTCTCATCTTTCGACAACTTTTCAAAACTTGTTGAAAACTTTGGAAAATGGGCGAAAAGTTCTCAACATTGCCAACATGACCTGTTGAAAACTCGATGAAATATCGTGAAAGGTTGCCATGAGGCGCAAATTTCGGTTGTGCTTATGGGGGAACCGTGTGAACTGCGCAACCTTTTACCTTTGATTTCTTGACATTTGAACATTGATTTCCCTACAATCTTCAAGCTCACGTGTCTATATCTGCGTCCGCGTCCCCGCGGACACTCGAAATGCAGCAGGAGGAACTTAAGATGAAGCGTACGTATCAGCCTAATAAGCGTAAGCGTGCCAAGACCCATGGCTTCCGTGCCCGTATGGCCACTAAGGGTGGTCGTGCCGTGCTCGCCCGTCGTCGCGCCAAGGGCCGCAAGCGTCTCACTGTCTAGCAGCGATACACACATCTCGCATGAAGACTATTAAGTCTCGGCAAGATTTCGAGCATGTGTTCAGTCAGGGGCGTCGTTTCAATCACCCTCTGATTCGAATGACCATATGTGAATCGGTTGGCGAAGGCGACTCCGGAAGGGTCGCCTTCGTTGGTGCTAAGCGACTCGGTTGTGCCGTCGTGCGCAACCGATCTAAGCGTGTGATGCGCGAGGCCGCCCGCAGCTGCGGATTTCCCGTTGCGGGTTATGACATCATCTTGTTTGCAACTCCCAAGACGAGGGTTTCCTCGCCGCAGGAGATGGACAAGGCGTTGCGTTCGCTTATGAAGCGCGCCGGCGTTGCCGGGGAGGAGCGATGAGCAATCACGTTTTGCGACGTGTTGCCATCGCTCCTATTCGCATATATCAACAGGTTATTTCGCCCTTATTGCCTGACGCCTGCATTTATTACCCAACGTGCTCGCAATACGCCATCCAGGCGATTGAGAAGCACGGTGTTTTGAGAGGCTGCTGGCTTGCCGTGAGGCGCATCGCTCGTTGCAATCCCCTGCACGTCGGCGGTTATGACCCTGTGCCCTAGCGGGCACTCGCTATCGGAGGAAAACTTACATGTGGGATTGGATCGTTAACATCCTTTTCGAGCTGCTCAAGCTCATCCAGACCTTTGCGGTCGACTGGGGCCTGTCCATCATCATCCTGGTGGTCATCATCCGTCTGCTGCTGACGCCGCTCATGCTCAAGTCGACCAAGTCGACGGCTCGCATGCAGGTGCTGCAGCCCAAGATGCTCGAGATCCAGGAGCGCTATGCCGACGATCCCCAGCGTCAGGCCGAGGAGATGCAGAAGTTCTACAGCGAGAACAAGTTCAACCCCATGGCTGGCTGTCTGCCGCTGCTGATTCAGATGCCTATCCTGTTCGCCCTGTTTACATTGCTGCGCAACCTGCCGCAGTACTTTAACGACGGCACGTTCTCGTTCTTCAACATCCTGCCCGACCTGACCACCACGCCGAGTGCTTCCTTTGCCGATGGCTTTATGGTTGCACTGCCTGCGCTGGTTTGCCTGATCCTGTTCGCCGTCCTGACCCTGATTCCGCAGCTCTATATGTCGCGCAACCAGACCGGCCAGCAGGCTCAGAGCATGCGTATGATGGCCGTTGTCATGACGGTCATGATGCTTTGGATGGGCTGGAGCCTTCCCGTTGGTGTTCTGCTGTACTACGACGTCTCGTCTGCTTGGCAGGTTATCCAGCAGATTTTTGTGACGCAGAAGGTCATCGACAAGGCGAAGGCCGATGAGGAGGAGCGTCTTAAGAACGCTCCGCTGCAGGTTGAGGTCACTCGTCGAGAGAAGAAGCCGCGCCCGCACAAGAAGAAGTAATGGGATATCAATCTTATTTAGGTACCTAACTTTTGGAGTACGTTATGTCTGAAGAGATCATCGAGGATATGCTTGAGGAGGTTGCCCCGCAGGTCGCGGGCGATTATCCCGAGATTGCACAGCGCTACAAGGCTGGTGAAGAGCTGACCGATGAGGAGCTCGACACCATTGCCGATGTTGCTATTTCCATCCTGCGTTCCATCCTTTCGCACTTCGATGCCGCCAACTCTCCTATCGATGAGTATGAGGGCGACGAAGGTGAGCTGATTTTGGATGTAACGGCTCCCGACCTTGCTGTTCTCATTGGCCGTCATGGTCGCACCCTTGATGCCCTTCAGGTTATGTTCTCTTTGCTGGTGAGCCGCAAACTTGGCTTTAGGTATCCGGTTGTAGTGGACGTCGAGGGATACAAGAGCCGCCGTCAGGACAAGGTTGCCTCCATGGCTCAGTCTGCTGCCGAGCGTGCCATTCGCACTCATAAGAGTGTTTCGCTTCCGCCCATGAATGCCTACGAGCGTCGACTGGTTCACATTGCACTTCGTGGCAATGATGCCGTCGATACTCATTCTGAGGGTTCTGACCCTGATCGCCATGTGGTGATTGTTGCTCGATAATCTACTCGAGTTTATGCTAAGGGGACGTGGTTTCCACGTCCCCTTTTTTTGTCAAAAGTTCTCGATACGCTGATTTTTGTCAGAAAGGAGCTTTCGTTGTTAGTACTTACTGATCAGCAAGCTGACGAGATGTTGAGTCGTCTAGCTTTCTATTGCAAAGAGTATTCCTTGAGCGTAGCTGATGTTGAGCTGAGGAAATGTATTCAGCATTTGGATTTGGTTCTAGAAACAAATAAGACAACCAATCTCACCCGTATTCTTAACGTAGAAGATGCTGCAGTACTTCATATCCTCGACTCACTTGTTTTGCTCCCCTATATCAACAAGGCTCCTGAGGGAGCTTTGCTCGATATGGGAACAGGTGCGGGCTTCCCTGGTATTCCATTAACCATAACCACGCATCGTAAAGCTACTTATATTGACTCTGTTGGCAAGAAGGTTGATGCGGTAAATTCCTTTGTCCATGCTCTTGGATTGAAACATGCCCATGCGGTTCATGATCGTCTTGAAGAATATGCTCGGAGCCATAAGAAGCAGTTCTCTGTTGTAACCGCCCGCGCACTGGCCCCTCTACCGATTCTTGTTGAGTATGCGGCTCCGTATCTGAAGGATGGAGGGCTATTTGTTATAACCAAGGGCAATCCTTCGGATGAGGAGCTTGCTTCCGGCATGTCAGCAGCTAAGATTTGCGGCTTCACTTTGCTTCTGAATGACACAATTGATTTGCCTGAAGGCTTGGGTCACAGGGAGTTCATTGTTCTTAAGAAGAGTCATCCAGCATCCGTTTCATTGCCTCGTGCAAATGGCGTGGCAAAGAAGAATCCGCTTGCCTAGATGTTTCACGTGAAACATAATGGATACTAACAGCTTGCAGTGTTTCACGTGAAACATGGCGGTTGATATCGATTCGGAATGTTTCACGTGAAACATCCTCCGTTTGACAGCTTTAATACACACCAGGAGGGACCGTGGGATTTCGCGACGTTAAGCGTTCAAAGAGCGCAAAAGACACGCGTATCATTGCAATCATCAATCAAAAAGGCGGCGTCGGTAAGTCAACGACGGCTGTAAACCTTGCAGCAGCACTGGGTGAGCAGGGTCGTAAGACACTGATTGTCGATTTTGATCCGCAGGGAAACAGCACCAGTGGATTCGGAATTGAAAAAGAAGACCTTGATCACTGCATCTATGATGCATTGTTGAATGATGTGCCGGCAGAATCACTTGTTCTTGATACAAATTGCAAAAAGGTATTCGTAATTCCAGCTACAATTCAGCTTGCAGGCGCCGAAATTGAGCTCGTAAGCGCAATTGCACGTGAAACCCGCCTCAAAGATTTGCTTGAGCCGATTCAGGACGAGTTCGATTTTATTTTCATTGACTGTCCTCCTTCGCTCGGCCTGCTTACTATCAACGCTTTGACCGCAGCAGACAGCGTTTTGATTCCGATCCAGTGCGAATATTACGCACTCGAGGGCGTTACGAAGCTGCTTGAGTCAATGAAGATGGTCAAATCAAGGCTGAACAAGGGCTTAGACACCTATGGTGTGCTTATGACCATGTATGACTCGCGTACTTCACTATCGAATCAGGTTGTTGAGGAGGTTCAATCGTACTTTGGTGATAAGGCGTTTAAGACGCTAATCCCCCGTACGGTTAAAATCTCCGAAGCTCCGTCTTTTGGAGAACCAGTAATTACCTATGCACCTCAAAATAAGGGTGCAAAAGCATATATGAACCTTGCAAAAGAGGTGATCAAGCGTGCCTAGTGTAAAGAAACGTGGCGGATTGGGACGTGGACTGAATGCTTTGGTTTCAGAGGCCGAGTATGAGACCGGCGGTTCGGCTGCATCGGCTTCAAATGCTCCATCTGAAACAAAACTACCTATTGAGGATATCGTTCCCAACCCTAATCAGCCGCGAATTCACTTTAACGAAACTGAACTTCGCGAGTTGAGCGAGTCAATCCAAGAACATGGCGTTTTGCAGCCGCTTTTGGTTCGCAAGCATGGAAACGGCTATGAGATCATCGCTGGTGAGCGTCGTTACCAGGCGTCAAAGCTTGCTGGCCTTGAAGAATTGCCAGTCATCATTAAAGAGGTAAATGATGAAGAGATGCTGGCTCTTGCTCTTATCGAAAACCTTCAACGTTCAGATCTGAATCCCGTCGAAGAGGCTAAGGGCTATCGACAGCTCATCGATGCCAGCGGTATGACCCAGGAGGCATTGTCGAAGGCAGTAAGCAAGTCACGCTCTGCAATTACAAACTCACTGCGTCTTCTCGATCTCCCCGAAGTAGTTCAGCAGATGATTTTTGAGGGTAAACTTACTGCTGGTCATGCACGTGCGATTCTTGCAGTTCCCTATGAGGATGCTCGAATTCGACTTGCAGAGAAGGTTGTTGCAGAGGGCCTTTCCGTAAGAGCGACAGAAAATCTTGCTCCGTTGTTTTCTGCCGGAGAGGCACCTAAGACGCCGAGGCCTGCAACCCCTCAGTCTTTTAAAAAGGCAGCCCGCGTGCTTCGTCAGGTTTTTAATACCAACGTGCGTGTGAAGAGCTCGCGTGGAAAGAATAAGATTGAGATTGAGTTTAAAGACGAGGAAGAGCTCTCTCGTATTCTTGGCGAAATGATTCAGTTTGATCAAGGAGGCCAAGATGAGGAATAGAATTTTAACTGCGATTGCATTGGCGACGACTGTCGCGGCTGGTGCCTTTGCTGGCTATAAGATCGCGACAGACGATGAACTTCGAGGTCGTTTGCTTCGTAGTGCGCAAGATATTATCGATACATCCAAGAAGAAAATGGATGTTATGACAGAAGATGTTGCAATGCGTACTGCTCAGGTAACGAAGAATCCCAAGATTAATCAGGGTTGGGTCAGCAACCAATGGGAAAATGTAGGCTATTAGGTACCTAACAATTACTTAGCATATTGTGATGGGTCCTTGTCTGATTCACGAGACAAGGACCCCTTATTTTGGCCGTAAAAATGGGACCAGTAGCAGCTGATTCAAAATTAAGGTCAATAAATGAAACGACCCCGGTTGCATATCCTGCAACTGGGGTCGTTCGATGTTTCACATGAAACGTTTTGGGTGCGACTCCCCTATGCGTTCTTCTGAACTTTGAAGCGCTGCTTAAGCTGTCCGCAAGCGGCGTCAATATCGTTACCACGGGAGTTACGAATCGTTGTCTCGATGCCACGGGACTCAAGGCGACGCTGAAGATCCTCAACCTTATGAATCGGCGACGGCTTGAGCGGGCTACCCTCGATGTCGTTAAGCTGAATGAGGTTAACGTGGCACAGCGTTCCCTCGCAGAAGTCGCAGAGCGCCTGCATTTCCGGATTCGTATCGTTGACGCCTTCGATCATGGCATACTCATAGGTTGGGCGGCGGCCGGTCTTCTCGGTGTAGAGCTGAAGCGCTTCGTGAAGGCGAAGCAGCGTGTACTTCTTAACACCGGGCATGAGCTTATTGCGCGTCGACTGGATGGCGGAATGCAGTGAAACAGCAAGCGTGAACTGCTCGGGGATGTCGGCAAATTTGCGAATACCGGGAATAACGCCACTGGTAGAGACGGTGAGGTGACGAGCGCCGATACCGATGCCATCGGGGTCGTTGAGGATTCGCAGCGCCTTGAGAACCTCGTCGTAGTTGGCAAACGGCTCGCCCTGGCCCATGAAGACAACGCTCGTGGCGCGCTCGCCAAAGTCGTTGGATACATGAAGTACCTGGTCGACGATCTCTTGAGCGGTCAGAGAGCGCTTGAGGCCGTTGAGACCGGTAGCGCAAAAGGCACAGCCCATGCCGCAGCCTGCCTGGGTGGAAACGCAGACGGAAAGCTTGTTACGACGGGGCATGCCGACAGTCTCGACGGAAACGCCGTCGTGGTATTCGAGCAGATACTTGCGCGAGCCATCTTTGGAAACCTGCTTGGTGAGTTCAGTGGGCGTGTCAAAGGCAAAAGCCTCTTTAAGCTGCTCGCGGAAAGCCTTGGGAATGTTGGTCATATCGTCAAACGAACAAACGTTCTTCTCGAAGACCCATTCAATGAGCTGCTTCGCGCGGAACGCGGGCTGGCCAAGTTCGGCCACGAGCTCGCGAATATCGTTTTGGCTCAAGTCGCGAATGTCCTGAGATTTAGTCCTGGGATTCATGGAAGCCTTTCGATTTTGGGGAAACGTAGAGGGTATCGCTACAATATGGTATCAGCTGCAGAAATTATAGAGGAGGAGTCTGCCCATGCCGGGTAAAAGCCTAGAGAACATGCACGTAGCGGTCTTGGCGGGCGGTCATTCCGCTGAGCGCGAGATCTCGCTCAATTCGGGAAAGAACGTTGTGGTGGCACTGAAGGAAGCCGGCTACACCTCGGTGGAGCTGCTCGATACGGCCGCTGATGACTTTATGGTAACCATGGCAACCGGCGGCTTTGACGTGGCGTTTATCGCCATGCACGGTGCCGGCGGCGAGGATGGTGCCATGCAGGGCGCCATGGAGACCCTGGGTATCCCCTACACGGCCTCGGGCGTGCTTGCTAGCGCCTGCGGTGCCGACAAAGAGGTCTCTAAGCTCCTGTACGCCAAGGCGGGCATTCCCATTGCCCCCGGCCTTGCGCTCGAGGTGGGCGATGAAGTCGATATCGATCATATCGTCGAGGTTTGTGGCGAGCGCAGCTTTGTGAAGCCGGCCGTCAACGGTTCCAGCTATGGCATTTCCCTGGTCCATGAGCCCTCCGAGCTGCCCGCGGCAATTGCCAAGGCGTTTGAGTACGGCGACAAAGTGCTGGTCGAGAAGTGCATCGAGGGTACCGAGATCACCGTCGGCGTGTACGGCGAGGACGACGTGCGCGCCCTGCCGATTGTCGAAATTCGCAAGCCCGAGGACTGTGAGTTCTACGATCTGGACGTGAAGTATGTCGACCCTACGGACATCCATCGTATTCCGGCGCAGATTTCACCCGAGAATTACGCTCGCGCTCAGGAGCTTGCCTGTGCTGCTCACAAGGCCCTCGGTTGCCTGGGCATCTCGCGCAGCGATTTTATCGTGAGCGAGGACGGCCCCGTCATCCTCGAGACCAACACCATTCCCGGCATGACCGATACGTCGCTGTATCCGGATGAGATTCGCCACACAGACGACATGACGTTCCCGCAGGTCTGTGACAGCCTGATCCGTATGGGCCTTCGTCGAGCGGGCATTGCATGCTAATCGAGGACGCGGTTTCGTCAGGAACGCCGCAGTTTGTCATCGACTCCTATGCCACGCTTGCCGAACGCGCCAAAACGCAGTCCTTCGGCCTTATCGAGGAAGATGTGATTGTCCTCGATACCGAGACCACAGGTCTTTCGGTGCAGGACAACGAGCTGATCGAGATCTCGGCGGCCCGTCTTTCGGGCCGCGAGATCGTCGACCGCTTCGATACCTTCGTGCATCCCAAGCAGCTAATTCCCGCCGAGATTACCGAGCTCACGAGCATTACAAATGCCGATGTGGCAGATGCCCCGTCGGCCGCTGAGGCCGTCGCCGCTCTCGCCGATTTTGTCGGTGGTTGCCCGGTGATCGCACATAACGCCACGTTCGATCGCTCGTTTATCGAGTCGGTCAAAGGCGGCGTCAACGTGAGCGATATCTGGATCGATTCGCTGGCGCTGTCGCGCATCGCGCTTCCGCGCCTGGCCTCGCACAAGCTGTCTTTTATGGCCGATCTGTTTGGCTGTGACTCGGTATCACACCGCGCCAATGCCGACGTCGACGCCCTGTGTGGCGTATGGCGCGTGTTGCTCGTGGCGCTCACCGACTTGCCCCAGGGCCTCATGGCGCGCCTGGCCGACATGCACCCCGACGTACCCTGGTCCTATCGTCCCATCTTCTCGTTCTTGGCGGGGCAGAACCCCGGTTCCATCTTCTCTCTCAGCGCCGCCCGCGCCGACGTACTCAAGGCCGATCGCGCCGACGATCGGGTGGACGCCGACGAACTGCCGGTCCTCAAGATGCCGAGTCGTGAGGAGATTGAGGCAGACTATGCGCCAGGTGGCCTGGTCAATCGCATGTACCCCACCTACGAGCCGCGTGATGAGCAGATCGCGATGGCGCTCGAGGTCCGCGATGCGCTGGTCACGGGCACTCATCGTGTAATTGAGGCGGGCACAGGCGTCGGCAAATCGATGGCCTATCTGGTGCCTTTTGCCGAGGCAGCACGCCGTAACAACATCACGGTTGGTATTGCGACCAAATCGAACAATCTCGCCGACCAGCTCATGTACCATGAGCTGCCAAAACTTGCCGAGCAACTGGACGGTGGTCTGTCATTTTGCGCTCTCAAGGGGTATGACCACTATCCGTGCCTGCGCAAGCTTGAGCGCATGAGCCGCGGCCAGGTCGAGATTACCACCAAGCGCGATCCGGCGGACACGCTCACGGCGGTCGCGGTCATTATGGCGTACGTCTGCCAATCAGCCGATGGCGACCTCGACTCGCTCGGCATTCGGTGGCGCAGCGTCAACCGTCCCGACTTTACGACGGCCTCGCGCGAGTGTGCTCGTCGCCTCTGCCCGTTTTTCCCTGATAAATGTTTGGTCCACGGCGCTCGCCGTCGTGCGGCGCATGCCGATGTGGTGGTCACCAACCATTCCCTGCTGTTCCGCAATGTCGCGGCCGAGGGCAGGATTTTACCTCCGATTCGTCATTGGGTAATCGACGAGGCCCATTCCATCGAGCGCGAGGCGCGCCGCCAGTGGGCGCGCGTGGTGTCGGCGGACGAATCACACGTTCTGTTTGAGCGCCTGGGTGGCTCGAGCACCGGCGCGCTAAGCCAGGTTTCCCGTGATTTGGCAACCTCCGAGGGCTCTACGCTCTATCTGGGCCTTACTGCCAAGGCGACGTCGACGGTTGCGCGCGCGAGCATGGCAATCGCCGACGTGTTCGATGGCGTTCGCGAGCTCGGCCGCCGTGCGCGTGGGGGTTATGACAATGCCAATCTATGGATTGGCCCCGAGCTGCGCGAATCTGACGACTGGCATGATTTCTTACCGTCGGCCTACACTGCCATCGACGCATTGGAACAAGCTGACAAGAGCGTCGACGCGCTGGTGCAAGCCGTCGCCGCCGACAAGCCCGAGGTTGTTGTTGACCTGGGTGATATCTCGCGCCGCCTGCACGAGCTGGCCGAGAACCTCAAACTCATCATTGATGGCACCGATGAACACTACGTGTATTCGCTGCAGGTCAATCGCAGGCTGCGTGCCGGCGGAGAGTCGATGACCGCAGAGCGCATCGACATTGGCGAGGCCTTGGCAACCGAGTGGCTGCCCGAGGTTCACACGGCTATCTTTGCCTCGGCGACTATGACGGTGTCCAAAAGCTTTGAACACTTTAACCATGCGGTCGGCCTCGATCGCATCGGTGCTTCAACATCCTCATCGCTGCACTTGGACTCGAGCTACGACTTCGATTCGAACATGGCTGTAGTCGTTGCGGGCGATATCCCCGATCCGCGCGATCGCGAGAGCTATCTTACGGCGCTCGAGCGCGTGCTGGTCGACGCCCATCTTGCCATGGGCGGATCGGTGCTCACACTGTTCACCAATCGGCGCGACATGGAAGACCTGTACGCCCGCGTTGAGCCCAAGATGGCCCGTGCGGGTCTGGAGCTCGACTGCCAGCAGCGCAACTCATCTCCTCGTCGCCTGCGCGACCGGTTTATCAACGAGCCGACCTCGTCGCTTTTTGCGCTTAAGGCCTTCTGGGAGGGGTTTGACGCCAGCGGCGAGACGCTGCGCTGCGTCATCATCCCCAAGCTGCCGTTCTCGAGCCCCACGGACCCGCTCTCGTGCGAGCGCAACCTGCGCGAAGACCGCGCTTGGGCGCGCTATTCGCTGCCCGAGGCGGTGCTCGAGGTTAAGCAGGCGGCCGGCCGCCTTATCCGCTCGTCGACCGATTGCGGCGTGCTGATTCTGGCCGACCCGCGCCTGGTGACGAAGGGCTACGGAAAGAAGTTCTTAACGTCGTTGCCCACGAGCTCCTACCAGCGCATCGAATCGGCGCAGATCGGTCACTATCTGCAACTGTGGCGCGCACGTCACGAGCGGCGGCGCTAAAGCGGACAGACGAGGGTTTTTGCCATATCGCACAGACGCTTTGACAGGGCGGGGTCATCCAAGATGCGGATGGCTCCGCCCGCTGCGACTACCTGGCTCAGTAGCCAACGCTCGGAGCCGTAATGCACGGTTACCGTTGCCATGTCTGCCCCGCTGCGCTCGATTAGGGTGATGCCGGCCCAGTCCAGATGCTCCGCCATATCGAATGGCATCAAGAGCTTTGCGCTACGCTGCGTCCGGGCAAGGGAATCGTGGAGGGATGCGACGCCCGGTGTGTGAGGCACGACGGAGTCTTCCGTCAAGGTGAGTCCCTCGATTTTATCCATGCGATAGGTGCGCTGCTCATCGATCGCGATGTCCCAGGCAATCAGGTATGTTTGGTCGCCGTTTGCCGTAATGCGCAAGGGGTCGACCAGACGCTCGCGTGGCCGCGCATCGTCCATCGAGCGATACGAGATGCGGCAACGAACACCGTCCTGAATGGCGCAGCTCAGCTGCTGCCAGTGCGACCCGTGGTTGACGGTGTCAAAGACGCGCTGGTTATAGCCGAGCTCTTCGGGCAGAAGGGCATGTCGAATCCGAGCTGCCGTCTGCGGCTCGATCCCCAACGATTCAAGTTCATGGTTGAGCACGGCGCCCTCGGCGGCACTCAGGCGCAACGGTAGCACGCGCCCGGCGTCACCAGTGAGGGCTACGCGCTCGCCGCGGCATTCGCAGATGATGCGCGCGCCCGATTCTCGGTCCGCGAGCGTCGAGACGATCTCGAGAATCTCGTCGAGCGACGCCCCCGTGATGTCAAAGCGGCTGCAAATCTCGGTTCGTGTCATGCCGCCATCGCCGGCGGCGTAGAGGGCCTCCATGATGTCGATGGCGCGCGAGAGTCTCTGCTCGCTGGTGAGTTTACGCACGGGCATGCTCGTGCACCGTCCTTTCTATGAGGTGGTTCCACGCCTGCTTGAGCGATTTGGGGGCCATGGGCCTCATGCCGTCCATGGCGTGGGCCATGCAAAATGAGGCGGCGGCTTCAAGGTCGCGCACGTCAACGGTCCAGATCCATCCCGCATCGGTGTGTGTGAGCTCACCTCGCCCGCGCGTGAGGCCGTTGATCATATCGATCTGCGTCTGAGGGGCGAACGAGAACGTGGCTGCAACGGGCGGTCGGTCGGCGAAATCGAATTCAAAGAACAGATAGTCGTTGAGATTGAAGTCCGCAGGGATGGCGTAGGCCTTCGAAGGACGCCATGCGCGAACGATACGGTCGCAGCGGAATGTCCTGATGTCGTCGGTGACATTGTCGAGGCCGCAGAAGTACGCCACGCCCTCGCGTTCGAACATGCCGTAGACACAGACGGTACGTTCTTTCTGCTCGCCGCGTCCGTTCTGATATAAAAATCGCAGCGCGCATCGCTCGGCAAAGGCGCTCCATACCGCATCGACGGTGGGAGAGCGGCGGATCGGTACTTCGTCCACCGCCGACATGCCGGTGAGGTAGGCAATTTTGGAGCGAATATCGGCAAGCGGCGCGGCAAAGGTGGAAGAGCCGGCCGCTAGCGTCTGGTCGATGGCGTTGAGTAGGATATCGGCGTCGTCTGCGGTGATGAGGCCGCCTGCAGCAAACGTGTGCTCGCGGTCGATTGTCCACGAGCTTTCCTCGGTCTCCTGCGCACCGGCGGGGCGAACCTCCTTGATTAAGATGCCACGCTCGAGCAGTTTGTCACGATCGCGCCGAAACTTGCGCTTATCCGAGTCGATACTGCCCGAGCCATATCCCAGGTCAGAATCCAAGACGATCTGCTCGGTCGTCAGCGGTTCGGGGGAGCTGTTGAGCACAAAGAAAAGATTGAGGATGCGCTGAGCCGTTTTATCGAAACCGGGCTCCGAACTTCCCTTTTTAATTGTCGCGGTCGCGTCGCTTGCCGTCATAGAATCCTCGCATGAGAAGGTAGTTTGCTGCCATGATTTTAGTCCGATATGGAGATTAGGCTATATCCTTGTCCGCTCGAGGCGTTAAGATGGCCCGAATTCGGTCGTTTGCGCTCGCTCGGGGTATACTTTCGACTATATACGGTTCTAATGTGCATGCATTGGGCCTATTTGTCGGATTATGGATGTGGAGCGCACATGGCGAACACCCAGAACTATATTAACCACCTGCTGCAGAACACCGGCATTACGCCGGCATGCAGCGAAGAAGAGCGCTTGGCTGCCGAGGATATCGCTCAGATCTTCCGCAACCACGGCTTTGACCCCGAGGTTCAGGAGTTCAATGCCCCGGCGCCCAGTAGATTGGCATTTGCCGTTACCGGTATTCTTGCGTTTGCCGGCGCCCTGCTGATGGGCATCGGCGGCGGTATCGGCTTGGTCGGCGACGGTATCGGCTTGGTCGGCACCTTGCTGGCCATTGTCGGCGCCGTTCTTTACGTGCTCGAGCGCACGGGCCACCCCGTGGTTTCGCGCCTGGGCAAGACGGGCGTGAGCCAAAATGTCATCGCCTACCACAAGGCCTCGGGCCCGCTCGCGTCTCCGCGCAACCGCCCGGTGGTCGTTGTCGCACACTACGACTCTCCCCGTGCTGAGCTGCTCGCCCGCGAGCCCTATGCTTCGTATCGTGCGCTCATCGCCAAGCTGTTGCCCGTTGCCACGGTTGCCCCTGCTGCCGTTGCCATCCTGCGTATCCTGCCGCTCCCCGGCGCGCTCAAGGTTCTGCTGTGGATTGTCGCGATCCTCGCTTCCCTCGTTGCACTTGCCAACGCGGCAAACATCATCTCTAACCGCCACGTTCTTCCCTATACGTCCGGCGCGGTGTGCAACAAGTCTTCTGTCGCCGCTATGCTCGGCGTTATGGACAACGTTGCTCCCTTCCAGGGCGAGAACGAGTTTCCCGACGATGTTCCGTTCGATACCTATTTTGGGGAGCAGAAACGTCGTGCCGAGGAAATGGCGCGCGCGGCGGCGGAGTATGCCGCGGCCCAACAGCAAAACGACTACGGCAACACCATCGAGTACGAAGAGCCTACCTACGCCGAGGACGAGTTCGGTCAGCCGATTGCTCCCGACGCTCAAACCGAGCCCGAACAGGGCGAGGCTTTTGACGAGCAGATCGAGGGCTTTGAGGGTGCGTCTGCCGACGAGACGCTGATTGGCGCCATCGTGCCCGAGGATCAGAATCAGGCTGTCCAGGCCGAAGAGTTCAATGACGAGGTTCCCGCTGCTGAGCCGGCGGAGGAGCCTGCCGCGGCCGAGCCCGAGCCCAAGCTCTATCGCAACGCCGCCGGCAACATCCGCTTTGGTTCGGATGCCATCCGTGCGCTCGGAATGCTTCCCGAGTCCTGCGCGCTCGATTACGAGGAGGGCGAGGAGCCGACGTTTGAGCCCGAGCCTGCCCCCGTCGTGGCTGCGCCTGCGCCCGTTGTCGCTGCGGCTGATGAGTCTGCCGCGGTTACCGCTGCCGTTGCCGAGCCCGAGGCGGTGTCCGCGATCGATTCCGCGGCAGGACTGGACGTTTTGGCTCCCGCCGCGCCGGCGCAAGACGTTGCGGACGAGTCTGACGACGATTACGTTGAACAGCCGAGGCGCGTGTCTTACGAGAGCGATACTGATTTCTCGGCCGAGATTCCCGCGGCAACGCCCCATGCCGACATTGCATCCGCGTTCTCGTCGATTGGCGCCAGCGCTTCCAACTTCTTTAAGGGTGCGCTTGCAAAGGGCAAGAAATTTGTCGACGATTTCGAGGAGAAGCGCGCTGCCGCACGCGAGGCTGCCGAGCAGGAGGCTATCGCTCAGCAGCAGGCAGCCGAGGCGGCACGTGAGCACGCGGCGCAAGAGTTCGAGCAGAACGAGGCTATGCAGTCCGCGCCCGTCGACGCCGCCGAAGCTACAATGTCTTTCGAGGCTCAGCAACCGACGTCAGCGGATGTTGTTGAGGCAACAACATCTTTCGAGGCTCAGCAGCACGTCGATAGCACCATGTCGTTTGATGCCGCGCAGTTCGATTCCACGATAACGTTTGAAAAGCAAGGCACCGCAATTGCCGAGCCCCTTCCTGTTTCCGATGAGCAGGGCGACGCGGCAGACGATGACGAGCCCATTGATGCTGCCGAAATCCAAGATGCCGCCGAGGACGAGTCCGTCGAGGCCAACTCTGACGAAGAGCAATACGCGGCAGCCGATCAAGGTGATTCGACCGAGGTCGAGCAGGAGGAAGTGCCTGCGGTTTCCGAGACTCCCGAGACGGATGAGTCGAGGCCTTACTCCACGCAGATTTTCACCATGCCGACCCCGAGTGGTTCCGGTGCCACGGTTGCCAATGTCGCTCCCACCCAGGACGAAACGGTCGATTCCCTTATGGCCCAGATTTCCTCCCAGGCATCGCCGCGTCCGCAGATGAATGTTCCCGATCCGGCGTCGGCACCGTCGCCTGCACCTTCCTCGTCTCCGCTGGCTTCGGTCCCCGATCCGTCGCTGCCGTCTATGAAGCAGGCAAACGTTGCGTCTCACACGTCGCTGTTCGACCTTCCCGATCCCTCTGCCCAGGTCAACGACCCCTTTGCTACTGCCCAGGGTCCCGAACCCACATCGGCACCCGTTGCGCCTTCTATGCCCGTTGCGTCGGGCGCGCAGCCGATCGAGACCATTTCGGCTCCCGCCCCAGCGGCACCCAAGTCTCGCAAACGCGGCCTGGGTGGCCTGTTCGGTCGTAAAAGGAAAAACGAGCAGGACAGCATGAGTGATTGGCTGGGCGTCGAAGACGATTACGATGCCAAGAAGTCCGGTCGCGGTATCGGTTCGTGGGATAACTTCGAGGACGATAACGATGGCTGGAAGGGCGGCGCTGCGTCTTCCGATGGCGCTTCTTCCGAAGATATGCTCTCGGCTGTCGCCTCTATGGGCGATGATGAGCTGCTCGGTCACGATATCTGGTTTGTGGCAACGGGCGCCTCGGATTGTGACGGCGCCGGCATGAAGGCCTTCTTGGCTTCGCATCGCGATAAGCTCCGCGGCGTATTCTTCATCAATCTTGAATCCGTCGGCGCCGGTAGGCTTTCGGTGGTGACGGTCGAGGGCGAACAGCAGCTGCTCAAGGGCGATCGCCGCATCATGAACCTGGTCAGCAAGGTGTGCAAGTCGTTCCATGTCGATTGTGGCGCGCTCGAGATGCCCTATGCCAAGACCGATGCCTATGCCGCGCTCGAGGCGAGCCGCCGAGCCCTCACCATCGCCGGCGTGGACGGCACGCGTCTGGCTTGCGCTCGTACCGAGGACGACCTGCCCCACAATGTCAACCCGACGAACATTGCCACGGTATCCGAGGTCGTGACCGAGGTTATCCGCCGTTCGTAGACGGAGCTCTAAGGAGTCAACGTGTTTTCGTATATTAAGCGCCATTGGCCTGTCTACGTGATTTTGACCTTGATTGCCATTGCGTTAGGATTTGGGGCTGCCTACATCGTGGGTGCAAAGGGCTCGACCCCCGCCTCCGCAATCAGCGAAGAGGTGGAGCAAGAACAGAGTACGGGTGCCGATGGGATTTCTGAGTCCGAGCAGGCAATCGTTGATGGTGGATCTTCGTCTGCAGAGTAGATACGGCGATTTACATGATTGAAAGCGGGCGAGCCAGGGGGACTGGCTCGCCCGCTTTTTCATCGCGCTAGCGCTTCTTTGGGATCGACCTAAGGCGAGCGAACCATAGGGCTGCGGCACCCGAGGTCAGGAGCGCGGTGATGCAAGCGGCGATGGGAACTGATCCTGTTGCCGGTAGGTCCTGCGGTAGGGTACAGCGTTGAATGACACGGTCCTCGTCATGTGACTCAAGTTTATCGCCGCCGCCGTTGCGGCAAAGATCGACGCGTGCGCTGTTGGTGAGTGCGGTTTGGGGCGTATAAGCCGACGTCGCCTGCATGTGCACGATTGCGCCCCGAGCGTCTGTGCCAAGGATTGCTTTGGCATCGTCAAGGTCGTCGTGCTCATCTTTGAGATCATCGCGGGTCCAAGAATCCGCATCGCTTCGAGTCGTAAAGCCGGCGGCTACCGCACCGTATTCAATGCGAATGCCCGTTACGACGGTATTGGACGCAAGGTCGAGTTCTTTCGCCTCGAGTGTGGTGGATTCCGTGGTCGAGACATCCGCCTTCCAGAGGTGCCAGCCGTCGTAATCGACGAGGCGGCAATCCTCACCCAGACTTTCCTTTACTTCGTCGGACTCAAGCCAAGGATTTTCGTGCCCATCGTCAAGTGTCGCGTTTGCCGGCTCATCGACGTCTGTCGAGTCCAACGGCGTCGTGCGATACCACACGTTGCACAGACCATTGAGGTCGCCGATGGCGACGGGGGTTTCGATTGAGACGAATCTCGCCGTATCGTCCTCGGCACACTCAAGATCATCGGTAATTGTGAACTCATCAACCCAGGTAGTTGAATCGTTTCGAGCGTCGATGGTATAGGAGAAAAGCCCATCCGTATTGGTTTGCATCGCGGCACGGTTTTTACCATCGCCGTTAGCCAACAGGCCCTTTTCGATAGGTTGGACAAGTTCCTGACGCTTGTCGACCTGCCCCTTGATCTCGATGGGCGCATCCTTCATCGCGACGGATTGGACTTCTCCCGTATCCTTTATTTCAAACGTTATCTCCTCGGCAAGGTCATAGGTCCGCGGAGACATCATTTCGCGCAACGAGTAGGTGCCGGGTGCAAGATGTTCGACGCGGTGTGGCTTGTCGGATGAGGTCCAGGAGTCTATTTCGGTTTTATCGGGACCATATAAGGCGAGCTGTGCGCCTCCCACTTCCTGCTCACCGCTTGCATCGACCTTGGAGATATCAACCTTGGTGTAATCGTCGGATACGTTAAGCCGTGCTTCTACAACGGGTGTTTTCTGGTCGGCATAAGTAAGGTCGACAATATGGGTTGTCTGATCGAGCAAGAAGCCTGCCGGCGCTTGAGTCTCGACAACCTCGTAGCGTGCGGTGCCAGATCCCAGTGGGAGGTTGCCCGCGCGTGCTTCTCCAGTTTCATCCGTCGTGACGGTCGCGACAGTCTCACCGTCGAGCGCGGCAATGCTACCGTCGGGGCGCACGATATCACCCGAGGCACGGATCTCAAAGACGGCGCCCGCGAGGCTGCTGCCGTCTACGGCATCGGTTTTAACGATCCTGATGTTTCCGGTCGCGGCGTGGTCATAATACGAGGCGATTGCAACGGGCGTTAGGTTCATGTCGGCGGGTATGTTTACCTCGATCTCTTCGCCGACAAGATAGGGCTCTTTGGCCGAGGTTTCGCGTACATAATAGGTGCCCGGCACGAGCGATTCGGGCAGTGTGACGGTCCCGGTCGCGTCAGTCGTAAAGGTGTCCATTACGTTATGTGCTGGATACCAGCAAGTTTGTGAGACAGGTTCGTGATTGCTGTCGAGGAGTTGGAAGGTGAATCCGGCTAGGGGAACAGAAGCGCCTGTTTGGGCATCGCGTTTTACAATCTGGAGATGCGTCGACAGAGCGTGGTTGTCCACGATATATTGAAGCTCGGCGCCGTCGGAAATCTGATTGGCCCCGACGGTCCATTCCCCTGCACGTTTAAAACCCTCGGGGACGGTTTCCGGAACCTCGCGAACCGTGTAGCCGGCACGGTCGTATGGGACGGCTCCGTGGACACCGGCGGGTCGCTTGCCTGTGCCGAACCATGCTTCGGGCTGATCTTTGGTGGAGGCAAAGCCATAGATGTTTGTGATCAGTGTGCCAACAACCTGCTGAGAGCTGTTGCTGACAACCTCAAAGACAACACCACCCGCCGGCTGCTCCAGGCCGGATTGGTCGCTATTGCCGTAATCCTTGAATTTGGAAATCTCAAGGTTAAACGCAATGGGGATATCGGAAACGCGAGATTCGATCTCAACCACGCCTGAATCGCCGAGCTGGTCGGCTCCAACGGTATAGGTCCAGCTGTCGTTGGATGGCAGGTAGCCCTCGGGGGCTTTTGATTCGTAGATGGTAAAGGCTCCTAAGGGGACATCGGCGAGGGCGGCCCGACCGCTTTCGTCGGTCGTGAGGATTTGTGCCCATCCAGGGGTTGATTGCGACACACACGTGAACTCTGCTCCTGCGAGTGAAGATCCCACCTGGGGGCCGGCGTTCGTCGCGGCATCGAGTTTTACGATACGCAGGTTGATGGTGCCGGGCTGTTCATCAATGGCGACCCGCCCGCCGTCATTCCCCGTGGTAAAGGCGATGCGATCACGACGGGGGACATAGCCGGCCGGCGCCTTCGTTTCAATCAGGTAGTACGCCGTGTTGGGTAGGAGTGTTGCTTGCGCTCGACCGTTGCTGTCCATCTTGATGGTGCCGACACGCGCGCCGCTGGCGCTCTCAAAAATATCGAATGTTGCCCCGGTAAACTGATAGGTATTGTTTCCGCTGGTAATAACGGTGTCAGCAGACTGCTTTTGGAAGGAAACAGAGACCGCCGGCAGTACATAGAGCATGTCTTGACGTTTGCTGCCGCCCGATACGGCTCCTAGATAGCGTCGCGCGCGGTGCGGAGCGGCTTTGATGCTTCCTGATTTTGCGCTGTCGTGGAGCCACCGCGCAGCCGCCACGACTTCATTGTCGGCGGTAAAGTGTCCGCTCTTGGTTTTGCCCTGAGCGGTCGTGTAGGAGTAGGTGCCGTCGACATGGGTAGTGCCGTTGAGCATCCATACGGCAAGCTGGGTGGCGGCGCGGGCGCGATCGGGTGAAAGATGGTAACCGCCAAACGACGTGGCGGTAGGATATCCGTGACAAACGATTGCCGCGAACTCGTCGTCGAGCCACACCCAGCCTTGATCAAACTTGAGCCATGGGCCGCCCGGTTTGGTGGGGCCGGGGCGCTCCTGGTTCATGCAGTAGGCAATCGAGGTGTCTTGAGCTTCATACTTGCCGATGAAGAAGGGTCCACAATCATCGCTAATAGTGCGGAAGCCGAGCTGGTCGTAGCCATCGACGGCAAATGCGGCTCCCGGTGTCAGGCAGCCGAAAAGCAGGAAGAGGAGCAGGAGCAGCGGACCTGTTGCGATTGCGCTGTGGACAGAGTGCGTGGGTGCGTTGGACATGGCTGCTCCTTATCCCTCGTGCGCCGCATGGGGAGGTTGCGACGCGTAGGATGAGGCTACCCCCGAGGTTCATGCGGGTAAGTACCGGAGCCTGACCAAAAGCTTGCCCAATTCCTGACAAATTGAGCTTAAATTCAACAATCAAGCAAAAGTGCAGGTAGAAGATAGGGAGAACAGGAGGTTAAAGGTCCTCGTCTCCACAATTGACGCGATTTTCAAACGAATCTTCACAGCTAAAACAAGCATCGCCACCCTTGTATCGAACAAGACAACCGCGTTATACTATCCCCCACATATGCGGGCATCGCCAAGTGGTAAGGCATCAGCTTCCCAAGCTGACACTCGCGGGTTCGAGTCGCGTTGCCCGCTCCAGGAAATAGAACAAGCACGGCAGCGTTACGGTGCCGGGCTTTTTACTGCCCAG
>DBEYYU010000005.1:0-52607 GCA_048184855.1 Collinsella aerofaciens | reverse complement strand
GTCTGGCCCATGCAGTCCTGGAACTCGCGGCCGGAATCGCCCAGGCACAGGTGCTTGGCAATCGCGGGCACCAGGTAGTACACGCGCGCCGTGGCCTCGATGTCCTCCGAGGTCATGAGCGGCATGCCGGGGTTCACCAGCACATGCGCGCAGATCTTGTCCTCACTGACGGTGACCTTAAGGATGTTGAACAGGCCTGCCATAACTCTCCCCTACTCTTCCTTGTCCTACTCGTCGCCGTCGTGCGGATTCGCGGAACTCGCACCCGACGTCGTCGGCTCGTCTACCGAAGACTCGGAATCCTTCTTATCGGTTTCGGCCGGAGCAATCACGCGAATGAGCGAGATGCGCTGGCCACGCATCGACTGCACCTTGAACTTGTACCCCGCGACCTCAAACACCTCTCCGATGTCGGGCACCGAGTCACAAAGCTCCAAAATCCAGCCGGCGATGGTCTCATAATCATCGCTTTCCTCAAGCGGCCAACCAAGCTCAATCGCGTCATCGCACGAAAAACGCCCATCAACGAGCCACTCGCGGCGCGAAAGGCGCGTGAGATACTTGTTGTCGGGGTCGAACTCGTCCTCGATCTCGCCGACGATCTCCTCGACGATATCCTCGATGGTGATAATGCCGGCCGTGCCGCCGTACTCGTCCACGACCACCACGATCTGGTCGTGCGAGGTCTGCATCTCGGACAGTAGCGGCAGGATGTCCTTGGTGTCGGGCACAAAGGTGGCGTCGCGCAAAAAGCCGGCGATGGGCTGGTCACCCTTGCCGTCGAGCGCGGGTTGGATCAGGTCCTTGATGTGCGCAATGCCGGCGACGTTGTCGGGATCCTCGTGATAGACGGGGATGCGGCTGAAGCCGGTCTGGCGCATGGTGGACAACACGTCGGCGACCGTCTCGTCGTCCTCGCACATGGTGGTGTCCACGCGCGGCACCATGACCTCGCGGGCAACGGTGTCGCCTAGGTCGAAGATCTCGTGGATCATGCGCTTTTCCTCGTCGAGCAGGTCGTCCTGCTCCGAGACCATGTACTTGATCTCTTCTTCCGAGACGTTTTGGCGGTCGTCGGCGCTCTTGATGCGCAGGATGCGGGCCAGGCCATCGGAGCAGGCGCCGGTCAGCCACACGAGCGGACGGGCGATCTTTTGGAAAAACGACAACGGTCCCACGACCTGCTTGGACACGCCCTCGGCATTGGCCAGGCCGATGCGCTTGGGGACGAGCTCGCCGATCACGATGGACACGAAGGCGACCGCGACGGTGATGATGACCGGCGCCAGGCCGCGCGCGATGGCGGAGAGCGGCGCGATGCCAAAGCTCATGAGCCACGTGGCGAGCGGGTCGGACAGACTCGTCGAGGCGACGGCGGACGAGGCGAAGCCCACGAGCGTAATGGCAACCTGAATGGTGGCGAGCAGCTGGTCGGAGTCGGCAGCCAGCTTAATGGCACGCTCGGCGCGCTTGTCGCCTTCCTCGGCCTCGTGCTCCAACACGGCGCGCTTGGCCGTGGTGAGCGCCATCTCGGACATAGAGAAGTAGCCGTTGATGAGGGTCAAAACGAGGGTGGTGATAAGGGAGATGGTTATGTCCATCGGGAGTTTCTCGAACCTCCAAGATTCGGGACGTCAGGTTAAAACGTTGATGGCGGATACGGCAATTGCACCGGCGCCCAAACGAGAACGCGGGCGCGCAGGCATGGTCGCTAGATTACGAAGAGGATCACCGCCATGAACTGGAAGATGCTGCCGGCGAGCACCCACAGGTGAAACACGCTGTGCAGATAGCGCACGTTTTTGGCGATATAGAACGGCACGCCCGCGGTGTAGCACACGCCGCCGACGGCGAGCAGGGCAAGTGCCACGGGGTTGAGCAGCGCCACAAGTTCGGGCAGCTTAAAGACAACGAGCCAGCCCATCAGCAGGTAGACCAGGCCGCTTACCCAGTGCGGTTGACGCTCGCGTAGGAAGCACTCGAGGGCGATGCCGATAATGGCGATGGCCCATACGGCAAAGAACAGCGCAGGGCCGCCGTCGTTTGCGAGCGTGATAAGGCAAAACGGCGTATAGCTGCCCGCAATGAGCAGGTAGATGCAGCTGTGGTCGATGATGCGAAACACGCGCTTGGCGCGCGCGGGCTGAATCGCGTGGTAGAGCGTGGAGGCTAGGTATTCGAGGATAATGCTGACGCCATAGACAATCGCCGCGGCCATGTGGGCCGGGCCTCCGCCGCGCAGGGCGGCGAATACGATCAGGAGCACCAGGCCCGCGATACCCAACAGGCAGCCGACACCATGGGTGACGGAGTTCATGATCTCCTCACCCACCGTGTAGTGTGGAACGGCCGCGGTCTTGGGTCGCGGCTTAGAACTGTCGCTCGAATCGGACATGCCGGTTACATCCTCCAACGTAAAGAGTTCTCAACACTATATCAAAGCGTCAAGGTACGTGCGAAATTTGCACCATACGTGACCCTTTGTTTACCCATTCTTTGCCTGTTGACGCATCAACGGCGAACGTCCATAATGCGCTTGCATTAAATGTTGATGTATTAACATCTTATAGGAGAATACCGCATGGCTCAAAACGCACGTTCCCATCGAAAGCTCAAGATAGCCGGCATCGTTGCGCTGGTGCTCGTTGTCGCGCTCCTGGGGTTTGCCGGCAACTTTCTGTTTGACTTTGCCCTGAATCCCCAAGCGCCGTACACCATGAAGATGATGCAGGATAGCAAGAACGAAAAAGAAGGCGAGCAGCCGGATGCCGAGGAAACCGAGGCGCGGGCGTGGTTTAAAGAGAATAGCGAGAGCAGCAGCCTCACCGCAGATGACGGAACCGAACTTGCCGCTTGGTATTTTGCCGCCCCAGAGACCACACACAATTACGCTGTCTGCCTACACGGATACACCAATGAGCCCATCGGTATGGCCCGATACGCCAAACGATTCCATGACCGCGGCATGAACGTACTCGCACCCGCTGCCCGCGCCCACGAGCGCTCCGGCGGCGACTATATCGGCATGGGCTGGCCCGAGCGGCTCGATGTCGTCGCATGGATCGAGCGAATCGTTCAGGCTGACCCCGAGGCGCGCATCCTGGTCTTTGGCGAGTCGATGGGTGCGGCAACCGCCATGAACGTCGCGGGGGAATCTCTGCCCGCAAACGTGAAATGCATTATCGAGGACTGCGGTTATACAAGTGTTTGGGACGAGTTTTCTCTGCAGCTCAAGGACGTGTTCGGTCTGCCCAGCTTTCCCTTGCTCGATGTAGCAAACCTGGTATGCAACGTGCGCGCGGGCTACGACTTTCATAAGGCGAGCAGCGTGGAACAACTCAAGCGCGCGACGGTTCCCATGCTGTTTATCCACGGTGACCAAGACACCTTTGTGCCGTACAGCATGCTCGACCAAAACTACGACGCGTGCGCCAGCAAGGTCAAGCAAAAGCTCACCGTCCATGGCGCCACCCACGCCAAGAGCGCGCAGGTCGACCCCGAACTCTACTGGAACACGGTCGACAACTTCCTCGACGAGTATTTTTAGGAAATAGGACGGTTTACTGGTCTATCTGACCCCCTAGCACTTCCAAAAAGCCGCCCATGAGCGCTGTGCTCACGGGCGGCTTTTGCTAACGTTGCGCTATAAAAGCGCTTGATATGTCCAATAGACAGGTGCTACTTGACCTCAATGAGCTCGTACTCGCTCGTGCCCAAGCCGATCTTCTCGGCGTGCGCGATGCACACGCGCCAGTCGGTGTCGGGATGCGTGATGCAGAAGGGGTCCTTGGCCTGCTCGCCCTCCAGATGCTCGTGGTTGTGCTCCATCTTGGCCGCGCTATCGGTGAGCTCGGTGTTGGGCAGCGGCTCGGATGCCATGACGGCATCGGCGCAGGCCTGGTCGATGGCGACCGGGTCGAAGCTCGCGAACATGCCGATGTCGTTGACGATAGGCGTATCGTTTTCGGGATGGCAATCGCAGTTGGGGCTGATGTCCATGGCAAGCGAGATGTGGAAGCTCGGGCGGCCGTCGACAACGGCCTTTGTATACTCGGCGATCTTGCAGTTGAGCACGTCGGCCGCGGCGTCATAGCCGGGCTTGATGCAGTCCTGGTTGCATGCCGCAATGCAGCGTCCGCAGCCCACGCAGCGATCGTGGTCGATGGTGGCCACGTGCACCGTGCGAGTAGCGCCGCTGGCAAGCTCGCGCTCGCGGGTGTCGTTGAACGAGACGGCGTCGTGCGCGCAGATCTTTTCGCAGGCACGGCAGCCAACGCAGTGCTCGGTCGCGACGTTCGGCTTACCGGCGGCATGCTGCTCCATCTTGCCGGCACGGCTGCCGCCTCCCATACCCAGGTTCTTCATGGCGCCGCCAAAGCCGGCCTGCTCATGGCCCTTAAAGTGGGTGAGGCTAATCACGATATCGGCATCCATGAGTGCCTGACCGATCTTAGCCTCGTGCACGTACTCTCCGCCCTCGACCGGGACGAGCGCCTCGTCGGTGCCCTTGAGGCCGTCGGCGATGATGATCTGGCAACCCGTGGCATACGGGGTAAAGCCATTCTGGTAGGCGGTGTCGATGTGCTCGAGCGCGTTTTTGCGGCTACCGACATAGAGCGTATTGCAGTCAGTGAGGAAGGGCTTGCCGCCCAGCTCCTTGACGACATCTGCGACGGCGCGGGCGTAGTTAGGGCGCAAAAAGCTCAGGTTGCCCAGCTCGCCAAAGTGAATCTTGATGGCGACGAACTTGTTCTCAAAGTCGATCTGCCCAATACCGGCGTGACGAATGAGGCGCTTGAGCTTGTCGAGCTGGCTCTCGCGAGCATGCGTGCGCAGGTTGGTGAAGTACACCTTGGCGGGTGCTGCGGGTGCAGTTGCGGTCATAGATATATCCCCTCGGTCTATATGGCGTTACAGACATAGAGGATGGTACCAGTTAAAGCAGAGTTAATGTCAAGCGCGGCACCTAGTCATTGGGGACAGACTTAAATGACTGAAACCACTCATTGGGGACGGACTTAAATGAGTGCCTCGCCACCTGGCAGCTAGGGACGTTCCTTTCCTGCCGGCAGCTGGGGACAGTCCTTGCCAGCACGGCCGGCGAACCGGCGAATCGGCAAAGACTGTCCCCGATGACTACTCCTGCACCTTGAGGGCCTCGGCCAGGCTCACGCGCTTGATGGAGCGCGTGTGTAGCAGCGCCACGACCAGGTAGGTCGCAAAGCCAATGCCGACGCATGCAGCCATAGACCAAGCGGGCACGTAGATCTCAATATTGCCGTTGTAGGCGAGCAGCATCGAGCGGAAGATGGCCGTGAGCGAGCCGATGATCACGGGCAGGCTCAGCACGAGCGACGCCGCCACGCACAGCGTGATCGAGCGGATGTACAGATGCGAGATCTCGCTATCGCGATAGCCAAAGACTTTCATGTAGCTGATCGAGCGGGCGCTGTGGTCGATCACAGCCTTGGTCAGCAGATACATAAACAGCAAGAAGATGAACACCGCAAGCCCAACCATCATGCCAATCATTTTGCTCATCATGCCGATGAACTGGTCGCCCACGGCACGCATGTCGTCGGGCGTGGTGTCGCCGGCAAAGTAGCGCGCGTCGAGGTCGAGCTTCTCGTTGCTCACATAGCCGTTAAAATAGGCGGCGTCGTTGCCGAACAGCTCGTTAAAGTCGTCGACACTCATATAGATATTCATGTCCGACTTTGAGCCCCAGGCACAATCCTTGCCCGCGTACTCAAGGGAATAATGCTCGCCCTCGTACTTGTCGCTGAGCGTGACCTTCTGGCCCTCGCTCCAGCCAAACTTATCGAGCAGACCGCCGCCAAAGACGACGCGCCCATCGCCCACGTTGAGGTCTTTCCAATAGCGCGAATCGGGCGAGATGCCGTAGACGGAAATCGTCTCCTCGCCATTACCATCGCCGCGGTTGTATTGCAGCTGGTAAACGGCATATTTCTCGGCCTGCGCGATTGCGCCCGCGCCGTTGTCGGTCGTATTGACCGGGTGGATATCGTCGTTGTCAGTGTCGATCTTAGAGGCCTTGTCGATCAGGTCGATAGCCTCGTCGCGGTCACAGCCGAGGGCATCGGCAAGGTCATCGAGGCGCGCATAAAGCGCATCCTTCTTGTCCTGGACCTTGGCAAGCGCATCCTGCGCTGCGGTCAGGCTCTCGGCAGACGGAGATGCGGTCGCGGCATCGGCTGCCGCCTGCGCCGCATCGGCCGCGTCATCGAGCTCGTCATCGGCATCCTGGGCGGCGGAAAGCAGCGCGCCGTCAACCGACTGCAAGCGCTCGAGTGCCGACCACTGCTCGCGCTCCTCGGCAGTGCCCTCGAGCTCCAGCGGCGCCTTGAGCGTGTACTGGTGCTCGGCGACCAGGCTTGTCTCGAGGTTGTCCGCATAGTGCGTCATCGTGGGCAGAATCGCCAGGCCAAAGAGCAGCAGCAGCGACGCAAATGCAATGCCCACGAAGAGCGTGGCGAAGTTGCCCAGGTTGCGCAGGAAGATACGCAAGCGGAAGCGGGAAACAAAACCCATGCGTTCCGACAGCTGCAGACCGCGCTTGGTACCCGACTTGCCGCTCGCCTCGTGGCGAAGGAACTGCAACGGCGTCTTGCCCATCTTGCGAAGCAGGCCCACCAGTGTAATGAGGATGAGCGCGGCAGCGGGAACCACGGCGCACTTCACAAAGATCTCCCAGCTCCAGTACACCTGGAAGGGCGGCAGGCTGTACGAGCCGTAATACAGGCTACGCATAGGCTCGGTAAAGAACGCAATGCCGAGCGCGGTGCCCAGCAGCGCCGCGACCACGCCTACGATGGCGGGAAGCGCCAGGTAGTGCAGCACAATCTCGCGACGACGATAGCCGCTGGCGAGCAGCGTGCCGATGATGGCGCTCTCCTCCTCGATGGTGGCGTCGGTAAGGACCACAAAGACAAACGCCATGATCACGATGATAATGTCGAGCAGCGTCATCCACATCGTAGAGTCGCCGTCCACGTCGTCGCGCGCATAGCCAATGCCCTGATTGGAATCGGCGTCGATGAGGTCATCCACGCGCGCATCGGCATCGGTCAGCGCCTCGACCATATCCTGCTCCGCATCGGTGCGGTCCACGGTGGAGAGATCGCGATCGGCAAAGGTGAAGGAGTAGGTGTAGGCGGGTGCGCCGCCGGCGTCCTCAAGCGCGGCAAAGCCGGCGTCGGTGACCTCGGCCACGCCATAGGTGATGGTGTTCACCGTAAAGTCCGAATTGTTGAGGAACAGCGCCTGGCTATCGGGCTGGGTCATGATGCCGCAGATGGTGTAGGTGCGGCCCTCGAGCTCGACCTTATCGCCCACGGCGAGGTCGTTGTTGGTGGCGAAGACGCGGTCGATTGCCACCTCATCGTCCGTCTTGGGCTGCCTGCCCTCACAGTAGGACGCGATATCGACCTTGGTGCGGTGCGCATAGGTGCGCAGCGTGCGCTTGGCGCCGTCGTCGCCGGCGGTCTTTTTGATGATGGCGTCGATGGAGAAATTCTTGTAGAGCGTGACGCCGCCGACGTCGTCGGCCGCGTCCTCGGCTGCCTTGAGCTGACCGTCGGTAGCCTCGAAGGAGGTGGTCACGCGGCCGTCCTCAATCGTGTACGCATCGCGCATGTCGTCGATAAGGCAACCGATGGAATGCGCCGCGAGCAAAAAGCCCGAGGTAAGGGCGATGCTTCCGCACATAAGCAAAAAGATGCCCAGGTACTTGCCGATATTGCGGCGCAGCTCGCGCGGGAGACGTTTTGCGAGAGGTGTCATGGCGCCGCCTACCAATCGAGCTCGGCGGCCGCGACGGGCGACTCGTTGAGCTCATCCTCGACGATGCGCCCGTCGCGCAGGCGCAGCACGCGATCGGCCATGCGCGCGATGGCGGCATTGTGGGTGACAATGATGATGGTGCAGCCGTACTCGTGATTGACATCTTCCATGAGCTGCAAGATTTCCTTGGACGTCTTATAGTCAAGCGCGCCCGTGGGCTCGTCGCACAGCAGCAGGCCCGGGTTTTTGACGAGTGCGCGGCCGATGGCGCAGCGCTGCTGCTGGCCACCCGAGACCTGGCGCGGGAACTTGTTGCGGTGCTCGTAGAGGCCCAGCGAGCGCAGCAGGTCGTCGACGCTGAGCGGGTTTTTGGACAGGTGCGCCGTGACCTCGATGTTTTCCTTGATGGTGAGATCAGGCACCAGGTTGTAGAACTGGAAGACAAAGCCCAGCTCGCGGCGGCGATACTCGCCCAGGTCGGCGGGCTTGAGCACCGTGAGGTCGCAGCCGTCCACCATGATGGAGCCGGCGTCGGCATCCTCCAGGCCGCCGATCAGGTTGAGAAAGGTCGACTTGCCCGAGCCCGAGGGACCCAGCATGACGCAGATTTCGCCGCGGTTGATGGACGTGTCGATGCCATCGAGTACCGTCAGGCGCGCATCACCGTCGCCGTAGTGCTTTTTGAGCCCTTTGACCTGGACATAGGCTTTCTGCGTTGCCATGGCATCCCCCATTGTTAGCCTCGTACTACTTTATGAGCGTAATAGTAAACCATGGCGAACTATTTTGGAGCGAGGCCTGGATTTTATCTCAGACTAGTCATTGGGGACGTTCTTAAATGACTAGCTGTTGGGGACACTCTTTCGCCACCCGGCAGTTAGGGACGTTCCCTTTCTGCCGGTAGCTGAGGACAGTCCTTGGCAACCCGGCCGGCAAGCCGGCGGTTCGGCAAAGACTGTCCCCAATGACTAGTCGTTTAAGTCTGTCCCCAATGACCACTCTTGGTCGTTTAAGTCTGTCCCCAATGAGTACCCGATGACTAGGTGGCTAGGCGTGGGATTTGGTGCGTGCGAGGGCTAGGCCTACGGCGGCGATGGCGGCGGCGAAGAGCACGGTGACGCCCAGGTCGCAGGCGATGTCGCCCAACACGGCAGACGTCAGGTCCGACGCGAGCGCCTTGCCGATCGCGTCGTTCACCCAATACGTCGGCACAAAGTGCGCCGCGGTCTGCACGGCCGAGCCCATGAGCGACAGCGGCATCCAGGCGCCGCCCAAAAACGTCATGAGCATGCCGAGTAAGTTGCCCACGCCGTTGAGCAGCTCCTCGCGCGCGCCCAAGCTCGACAGCGTAAAGCCAACGGCCAGCGGCGTGCACGCCAGGGCAAACGTTGCCGCCAGCGCAAGGCACACGCGGCCCACGCCGACCTCGGCAACCGCGCCGGCAAAGCCCACGACGCCCATCATGCTCGACACAAACCAGATGCAGACGGTGAGCACGGCGGCGGCGGCAAACACGGCAAGCGAACGTTGGCGCTCGGAGATTGGGCCGGCATCCATACGACGCACGCGCTCGGGCTCGTTCATGCCCGAGAACACCAACCCCACCGATACGATGACCGACGAGATAATCGCGTACGCGCCAAAGTTGAAGTACGACTCGAGCGTGGCGGCAGCAGCCGAGTCGACCTTGACCCGCTCGATCTGGACCTCCGCGCGCTTTGCAGCGGCATGTTCGGCGGCCTTGGCAACGTCGCCGTTGGAGGCAGTGGGCTCAAGTGCGGCTGCAGCGCCCGCGAGCGAGATCCAGCGCGAAGCCTCGGCAGACGAAAGCGCCGCCGCCATGGTGCCGGCACCGTAGGTCACATCGAGCTTGGGCAGGGACTCCCCCGCGCGGGCAGCCGCGACCAGGTCGTCCTCGAACCCCTCCGGGATAAAGAACACGCAGTCGGCGCTGCCCTTGGCGCTGTTGCTCTTGGAGAGCGCGTCCGCAAGGTCGTACGTGTCATCGCCGACGCCCGTGACCAGGTCAAACCGCGAACCTAGGTGCTTGGTGAGCGCAAGTGAAAGATCACTGCCATCGCGGTCGACCACGATCACGTTGGCGTCGTAGGGCTTGTACTCGGTGAGCTGCGACGAGTTCCAGCTCACAGATGCCGCGATGAATACGCCCATCAGCGAAATGAACACCGTATAGATGAGCAGGTAGAACGGGTGCGCCAGCGCCATGCGAAGCGCGGTCTTAAAGGTGCTCATAGCGGCTCCTTCCAAAAATCAGCGTGGCGGCGGCAACAAACACCAGCGTCATGAGGACCAGCGCGCCCGCGCGAACGGCAAAAGGCCCCAAGTCTTCAAAGAAATACAGGCGGTTGAACATGTCGCAGATAAGCTTGACGGGGTTGAGCCAGCACTCAGCCGAGCAGGCGCGGGCGACGTCGTCGGCAAGCGCCATCGCTGGCTCGCCGTAGAGGCCGGCGAACAGGGCGCACGTAGTGGCAAAGCCCGTGAGGATGCCAGACTTGGACGCCTTGCCGCCCTTAACGGGAAGCGTGCCCACAAAGAGTCCCAAGCCCGTGGCGGCAAGCGCGGAAGCGGCGCCGCCCACCAAACACAGCCCCTCGCGCCCGCCAAAGTCGACGCCCACGACCAGACGCACGTAGCCGATCGCGATCGCCATCGAGGCAAAGGAGACCAGCCACGAGCCCACAAAGATACCGGCCAGCGACGCCGTTTTGGAAAGACCGCCCACGCAGCGACGCGCGCCAAGACCCGACAGATTGGGCTGCAGGTCGATAACGCTCAAGGCGGCAAACTCGGCAGACATCATCGCGACCAGGCCAAAGAGCGCGTAATAGTAGATGACCGTGCCGTCGGGTGTGGTGCGTGTCAGGCTTACGCGGCGGGTGCCGCCCTCGAGCGACAGGGCGCGCGCAACCGCCTCGGGGTCGGCGAGCGCCGCCGGGTTGTCCTGGGCAATCTGGGACATGAGCTCGGCATTTTGTGTATACGAGCTTGCCACCGTCTCCAGGATGCTGCGATCGGTGAGCACCGATGATGCGCGCGAGCTGTCGTAGCTCGATAGCAGTGTGAGCTTGGGCGTGCCCGCAGCGTCGACCGTATAGATACCCGCGACCTCACCGGCCTTGAGCGCACGGTTCGCATCGGCTGCGTCGTCGAGCTCGTGGATCTCGAGCAGCTGGTCGTCGCCTTCCTTGGCAAGCGACGTCGCCACATCCTTAAAGGTCGAAGCGTCCCAGACCTTGTCCGCCACGACGGCAACCGGCACCGGGTCGACCGTGCCGTCGGAGCTCAGGTTCGCAAACATAAACATGAACATCGTGGAAAGCGCGATGGGAAAGAGGGCGCCCCAGACCCACGTGCTCGGCCGGCGCAGCAGCGTTTTGACCGTGATGATAATGGTGTTGAACATGGCTGCCCCCTAGTCGCGCAGCTCGCGGCCGGTGATCTCGAGGAACACGTCGTTGAGGGTCGGCGGCTCGCTCCACACGCGGCCGAGCGCCACATCGGCGGCGCGCAGCGTGTCGAGGATGTCGACCAAATTGTGCGGGCTCGCTTCGCAGGTGCAGACGAGCTCGCCGCCGGACAACTCAACCGAAAGCACGTGCTCGAGGGCGCGCAGCCGCTCGACCGTGGCGGTCTCTACGGCGCTGACCTCGACAGTCACGCGCTCGCCCATTTGAATCATGCGTTTGAGCTCGTCATTGGTGCCCTGCGCCAGCACACGTCCGCCGTCCATGATCATGATGCGGCTGCAAATCTGCTCGACTTCCTCCATGTAATGGCTGGTATACACCACCGTGGCGCCCTCGTCGCGCAGGCGGCAGATGCCCTCCAGGATGGCGTTGCGGCTCTGCGGGTCGACCGCCACCGTGGGCTCGTCAAAGAAGATGAGCTCGGGCTTGTGCGCGATACCGCAGGCGATGTTGAGGCGACGCGCCAGGCCGCCCGAGAGCTTGCCGGGGCGAAACTTGGTAAAGTCGCCCAGCCCGACAAAGTCGATCGCCTCGTCCACCAGCGCGCGGCGGCGCTTGCGGTCGTTGACGTAAAGGCTGCAGAAATAGTCGATGTTCTCGCGCACCGTAAGCTCGTCAAACACCGCCACCTGCTGCGGCACCACACCGATGCGGCGCTTGAGGTCGTAGCGGGCGGGCGTCATGGGCTCGCCGAACAGCTCGATGGTGCCTTTGTCGTAGGCGAGCAGCTGCAGAATGCAGTTGATGGACGTGGTCTTGCCCGAGCCGTTGGGGCCCAGCAGGCCAAAGATCTCGCCGGGGGCGATGCTCAGGCTAAAGTGGTCGAGCGCGATAAGGTCGTCGTAGCGCTTGACGAGGTTTTCGACGTGGACGATGTCTGTCATGAGGCGGCCCTTCTGTTGATTGCGGCCCGGTACGATTGCATCATCGCAGGAGCCGCCGACGCGCGCCAGTGAGCTTTGTCACGAGTGCGAGGAGACGAAGGCGACCCCCCCCGCTTGCGCGAGCGATCGACGCCGCTTTGCCGTGCGGGAGGAATGTCACGGTTGCCCCGGGCGGCGCCTCCCCCGCGCGCGGCTTCGCGTACAATACCCGTATGAACAGGCTTTTCGACAAATCGATCGTGCTGGCGTGCTGCATTGCGGCCGCCATGGGTCTTGCCGTGGACGCTCGCTTGGTCACGGCGTTTTGCCTTGGCGTTATCGCCACCTCACTGGCCGAGGTCGCGCAGGGAGAGCGCACCCGTCGCACCAGCGAGGCCGGCAGCTACGCTTACATTATCGCGGCTGTCTTCGTGCCGCCGTTTGTGCCGTTTGCGCCTCTCGCCCTCTATGACATCGCGCGACGCGTGCGCCGCGAGCACGCCTGAATCGCACTGAGCATTGGCTCCGTCTTTACCTTTGCGCTTGTCGCGGACCTTCGCGTCGATGCGCTCACCGCCCGAACGCTTCTGCTGACCGCCATCCTTTCGGTTGCCGCCACCTTGTTATCGCTACGTACCGCCCAGCTAGAGCGCGAGCAGCAGCGCATGCGCCGTATCCGCGACGAGCTGCAGGAACGAGCTCTGGCGCTGGAGGCGCGCAACCGTGACCTCGCCGATCGCCAGGACTACGAAGTCGAGCTCGCGACGCTCGCCGAACGCGCCCGCATCGCGCGCGAGATCCACGATAACGTCGGACACCAGCTCACGCGTGCCTCGCTACAAGCCGAAGCCCTGCGCGTGATCCACGCGGACGAGCCCGGCGTCGCCGCCGATTTCGCCGACGTCAAACGCACGGTTGACGAGGCGCTCCAGCTTGTGCGTACTAGCGTCCATGCGCTCAACGACAACGCTGTCGACCTTTCCGTGCAGCTCGAACGCATTGTTGAAGGCGCGCGCTCGGACAGCGGCGCGCAGATTGAGCTTGAGGTTATGACCGAGCATGCACCCGCAAACGTCGCCAATTGCTTTGCGGCAGTCCTGCGTGAGGCGCTCTCCAACACCATGCGCCACGCTTGCGCCCAGACCGTCATTGTACGATGCGTGGAGCATCCGTCGTTTTACCAGCTCATCGTTACCGACGATGGCGTGGGCGGGGTCCAAGCAAGCGGCCGCGGCGCCGTAGAGGGCATGGGGCTCGCCTCCATGCGCGAGCGCATCGAGGCGCTTGGCGGCACCTTCACCGCCGGCCCGCGCGCCGGCGCCGGCGGCTGGCGCGTGTTTGCCACCGTTCCCAAACAGCAAGGAGATGAGGACCGATGAGGCTCATCGTTGTCGACGACGACCGCTTGGTGGTCGATTCGCTCAAGATTATCCTGGGCGCCCAGCCGCAGATCGAGGTGGTGGGTACCGGCGCCAACGGCAACGACGCAGTGGCTCTCTATGCCGAACACGCGCCCGATATCGCACTGCTCGACATTCAGATGCCGGGGCGCGACGGCCTTTCGGCGGCACGCGAAATCCTTGAACACGACCCTACGGCGCGCGTAGTGTTTCTGACGACATTCTCGGATGACGAGTACATTGTGTCGGCGCTCAAGCTGGGCGCCCGCGGCTATCTGATTAAAACCGATGTCGCCGCCATTCCACCGGCGTTGGCGCAGGTTATGGACGGTAAACGCGTGCTCGAAGGCAAGGCAATCGAAGATGTTGACTTTGACGGGATGGGTAACAAGGCAGACATGCCTCGCCGGCCCGCGGCCTTTGCCAGCCTGACCGACCGCGAGTTCGAAGTCGCCGAGCTTATCGCCCGCGGCCTCGACAACAAGGAGATTGCCGCTACCGCCTACATGGGCGAAGGCACCGTGCGCAACCACATCAGCTCGATCCTAGCCAAAATGGGCCTGCGCAACCGCACGCAGATCGCCATCGCCTACCTGCGAGGGTAATTACCCAGCGGCCAACCGCTCCGGCATAGCAAAATGGCTGCCACCGATTTAATGCCATTTCAAAACTATGTCGGTTTACTACGACGAATCGCCCGCCTTCGACCACGGTAAATTGCGTGCTTGCAAAACCGCAGGTAGAACGCTTGCAATATTTAGAAAAATGCAGTCATGGTCGGGGATGTCGAATTCATCGTAGTAAACCGACATAGTTTTGTTCGGGCGGCCCTGCACGAGTGCCTCCACAAGCCTCGCGGGACCAAAATGATCCGTTTTCCTCCGTCCCCAAGGGATCAGCTGGCGGCACCCGCCACAAAACCGGCCCATCTACTACGTTTGGTTCGATACCCCCGATCACACCCTCGTTTTTAACAAAACCGCAAGCGTTCTACCTGCGGTTTTGTTTCAGCGCTTTTCGGCATGGTCGGGGATAGGCAGTTAAACGTAGTAGATGGGCCGGTTTTGTGGCGCGCCCTTCTTCTCCACGCACAAAAGCGCCGCCACGGAGGAGGGAGATACCTCCGTGGCGGCTTGGGGCGGGGGTGGGGGCTATGTTCTGGCTCCCCGCCGGCCGCCCGGGGCCTTTTGGCCCCGGGCGCTGCCAGCGTGCCTAGCGCTTACGGATACCCCAGACCAGGGCTCCGACGCCGGCCATGGCGATGACGAATGCCATGAGCAGTGCAGCGGCCTGCTGGTCACCCGTGGTGGGCAGGAAACCCTTGACCGTCTTGACGATGTTCGTCACGGTCTTGGGTGTGCCGGGATCGGGCGTCGGCACGGGCGTCTCGGGCTTCTTGTACGTGTTGTTGAACACGATACCCTCGACGCTCTTATCGCCCTTGGCAAAGGCGACATTCGCCTTGAGGTTGCCCTCGCCGTCGTCGACCACGTTGACGGTCGCGGTAAAGACGGACTTGTCGTAGGTCATACCGGCCTCGTCGCCCTTGACCTCGCTGATGGTGTAGACGTACGTACCAGGCTCGTCGTACTCGAACTTGTCGAAGTTGATCTTGCCGTCGGCATCGTTGGTGACGGTGGACTCGATGTCCTCGCCAACGAGCTTAAAGCTAAACTCGTCCTTCTTGAGCTCGCGTCCCTCGAGCACCTTGATGGCGCCGATGGAAACCTGCGTAGGCATGGCGTGATACTTGTTGGTAAAGCCAGCCGACTCGGTGGTTCCCTCGAGCTTGTGCGTCGCGGCCAGCGTGCCGTCGCCATTGTCGGAGACGGTGGTCACGACGGTGTAGGTCGTGCCGTCATAGGTGACGCCCTTGTACAGGCCGAGCGCGTTGGGGCAAGCCTCGCGCAGCGTGTACGTGTGCGTGCCGGGCGCCTCGTAGCGGATCGGGCTCAGCGTAACGTTACCGCTGGCGTCGTTGGTGCCACTAGCGACAGTCACGCCGTCCTCGAGCAGCTCAAACGTGAACTCGCCAGCTGCAAGGTCGCGTCCGGTCAGACGCTTAACCGTCTTGACCTGATCGGTCACGGAAGAATCGGTGGGCGTCACGCTGTAGGTGTTGGTGAACGTGAAGGCCGCGCCGTCGTCGCCATTGCGCACGACACGCAGATGTCCGGCACCGTCGTCAGTCACGGTGTAGGAAACCTTGCGCGTGGCGTTGGCGTCGTTGGTCACGCCAGGGGCGCTACCGGACTCGGCCACCGTGTAGGTAAAGGTGTGCGAGCGCGGAGCGGTGGGGGCTGCGGACTCGGACTCGTCGTTGGCGTCGGACTCGTCGCCATCGACCTCGGCTACGTTCTCATCGGCGTCAACTTCGGCCTCGTCGGCGTTGGCCCCGGCGTCGCTCGACACGTCGTCAGAAGCATCGGTCGTCACGCCCAGGGCGCGGTTGAGGTCCTCGAGCGTAAAGTGGATCTTGCCAAAGTCCACGTTGCCGGCCGCGTCGTTGGTTGCGGTCGCGCGCTCGGGCATCGGGGCGCCCGCCTCGTCGGCGGTCACGGTAAAGGTGAACTTGCCCGCGATGTCGGCCGGGGTCAGGCCCTCGGCAGCCTGGAGCTTCTTGGTACCGGCGAGCGTGGCGTCAACGGCATCGGCGCCGTAAACGTTCTCGAACACGGGCTCGGCGTCACCGTAGTTGGGCGTTGCCGTCAGGGTACCGTCGCCGTTGTCGACGACAATGACCTTAAAGCTAAAGCTCGGCGTTGTGGCGGTAATGCCCTTGCCGTCCAGCAAGTTCGTAAGCTCAAAGGCCGTGTAGTTAATAGTCCATGCAAGCTTGGCATCCGTGTCGGTGCGGATGGCACGCTTGGCGCTTACCAGATCGGCGAGCATCTCGGTCGTGTAATGCAGCGTTCCAAAGCTCACCTGACCGTTAACGTTGGTAGCCGGAGTGCCCTGGATTGCTTCCGTCTCGCCTGCGTAGGCAATGCCGAACCAGAACTCGCCGTCGGCCATCGGACGACCGGTCAGAGTCTTGGTGGCAACGACCTGAGCGGCGGTGCCGCCAGGCGTGTTGGTCGTAGCGCTGTAACTGTTGTGGAACGGCACCAGGGCCTTCTCGACCTTGTTCTCGCCACTCTTGTGGACCGTCTCATGCGTGCCCTCGGGACCGCCGGAAACGGTCGTCGTAGCAGTGAGCGTGCCGGCGGTGTCGTCGGCGATGGCGATCGTCACCGTGCGCACGGCGTCGTCGTAGGTGTAACCGGGCTGGCCGTCGTTCTTCTCGGCCACGGTGTACGTAAAGGTCTTGCCGGCGTCAGCCTGCGTAAATATAACCTCATGACCAGCCAGAATGTCGATCAGTCCGACCGTTGCCTCTGCCGCTGCGGGGGACTTGAAGCTATTAGCCCCGGGCAGCAGACCGAGCGCGCGAGCCGAAGCGTCGTCAGCAGGTGTCACGGTAAAGGTGAACTGACCCTCGGTCATGGGGCGGCCATCCAGATACTTGCTGAGCCACAGACCGCCGGCAGCGGTGTAGTTAAGCTCAGTGCGGTACGTGTTGGTAAAGCGTCCGTTTTCCTTCTTGGTGACGTTGGCGGTCAGGCTGCCATCGCCGTTCTCGGTCACGGTCACTTCGGCGGTTGCGACATGCGCGTCATACGTCATGCCGACCGTGCTGCCCGCGTTCTCGCGAATCTCGTACTTATAGGTTCCGGCGGCAGCGTAGTGAATCTTGCCGAACTTGATGGCGGCAATGCCGTCCTTCGCGTCCTTCTTGCTCACGGTTACGGTTGCGGGATCGGGCAGTGGGGCGTCTTCGGGGGCGGTGATGGTAAAGCTGAACTCGTCCCCATCCGTCCAGTCGCGGCCGCTGATGACCTTGCTCAGGTCAAAGTCGAGCTCCGCATCGAGCGGGGCCACGCTGTAGGTGTTCTTGAAAGTCGCAGCCGTGGCGTCCTTCAGGACATGCTCGGCCTTGAGGGTGCCGTCGCCGTTGTCCGTGATGGTGGTCTCGATGGTGTACTTGGCGTCACTGTAGGTGATGCCCTTGCTGGTGGTTCCGCCCTTGATCTCGCGCAGCGTGTAGGCGTGCTTGCCGGGCTTGTCGTATGCGACCTTGCCCATCGTGATCGCGCCGTCGGCAGCGTTAGTGCCGGTAGCGACAACCTTATCGCCCTCGACGAGCTCGAAGGAGAACTCGCCTTCCTTGAGCTCACGCCCGGTCAGGACCTTGTTCGCGGTGATCTGGTCGGTGACGCTCGTCTCGACAGGCGTCACGTTATAGGTATTGGTGAACGTGAAGGCCGCATCACCGTCCGGCTTGCGGGATACGCGCAGATTCCCCTTGCCGTCATCGGTCACGGTGAAGGAAACCTCGCGCGACGGCTTAGCGTCGTTGGTCACGCCAGCGACCTCACCGGACTCGGTCACGGTGTAGGTAAAGGTGTGCTCGCGCTTCTCGGGCTTCTCACCCACAGCCTTGTTAAGGTCGTCGAGCGTAAAGGTAATCTTGCCAAAGTCGACCTTGCCGTCAACGTCGTTGTGCACGCTCGTGCTCGCAGGCATAGGTGCGCCCTCTTCACCGGTCACGGTAAAGGTGAACTTGCCGGTGATATCAGCCGGGGTCAGAGCGTCGTCAACCTGCAGATTCTTGATACCCGCAAGCGATGCCTCGGTAGCATTCGTGGTGTAGGCGTTCTTGAACTCGATGCTCTTGACGTCCTTGGCGTCCTTCAGCTCGTGCGTGGCAACCAGCTGGCCCTTGCCGTTATCGGCGATGGTCGTCACGATGGTGTAGACCGCGTCATCGTAGTCAATACCGCCGGAGTTGCCCTTAACCTCATGCAGCTTGTAGGTGTGCTGGCCGATCTCGGTGTACTTGATGGCACTGAACGTCACCTTGCCGTCGGCAGCGTTCTTAACGGTCTCGATAAGCTCAGAGTCCTCATCCTTAATCTCGCGCAGCTTAAAGCTGAACTCACCGACCGTAAGGTCGCGCCCGGTCAGAGACTTGGTCACGGCAATCTGACTGGTTACGCTGGACTCAACAGGATTCGTAGCGTAGGCGTTCTTGAACTCGGTCTCACCCGAGGTCGCCTTCACGTCAGCGCTCAGTTCGCCCTTCTTATTGGGCTTCACCGTCACGGTGATCTCCGCGACGTTACCGCTGTAGGCGATGCCGTCAATCGTGGTCCCGGCGTGCTTTTCACTGACCTTGTAGACGTACGTGCCAGGTTCGGTGTATTCGACCGTGCCGAAGTCGATGACAGCCTTGCCCTTGTCGTCCAGGTCAGCCTTGCGCACGATCGCAGTCGTAGTCGCAGGCATCGGGGCGCCGTTCTCGGACGTCAGGCCAAACTCAAACGCGTCAGTATCCCTCCAGTCGCGGCCCTCGAGCACCTTGGTTAGACCAAAGCTGGCTTTGGTGTTCACCATTGCCGGCGTCATGTCATACGCAAAGCTGATCTTGCCGTTGTTGCCCAGGTAGGAATTGACATGCGTCGCGGCCGCCTTGGCGGACATGTTGTTCCACTTGGGGTTGAGAACGTCGGTCGCGGTGCCAGTGTTGTTGTCGCCCACGCTCTTCTTGGTGGTATGGAGTTCGTCGATAAAGGCTAGGCGCGCGGTTCCCACGCTAAACGAAAGGTTGCCGCCCTCGTCGGCAACAATAGCGCCGTCAAACTTCGCAGCGTCGCCGCCGATAAACTCGATGACGGTGGTGGCGGGCTTGGCCTCGCCGTTCTCGCCCTGCTCCTCAAACTCATCCTTGTAGTAATAGGTGCCGGTATCTGCCAGTGAATTCTTTGCGGGCTGTGTGCAGTCCTTGTCCGTGTAAATGGGAGTCTGCTTCTGGAAGTAGTAGTAGCGGTTGGTGTCGGCCGGCTCAAAGGTCGCAACCGTATCACCCAACGCACCACCGCTCCACTTGTTCGCGTAGAAGCTCACGGTCTTGGTGCCGTCAACGACAGTCGTATTATGCTCGATGTAGTCCTTGAGCCCCGTGACCTTCTCGGGCGTAAACAGGTTGTCAAGTGCGGCGCTCTTCACGCTCGAGGCATACTTCACCTGAATGGGCTTAACGTTGTCGACCGAAAGCTTGCCGTCTACGGTCTTAAAGTGGCTCAGCGGAATCAACGACGCAGGAATGTTAACCGTTACGATACCGCCCTTCTGGGGATTGTCAGCGCCAGCACGCTGCACGGTGATGAGCAGGTCTTTTGCCTTGCCGGTGAACTCGTATGTGTCGGTATTGGTTTCTTTGTTGAACGTCTTGCTCGCCTCGGTAAACGGCGTGCCGTTGATGACGACTTCGGTAAATCCGTCGACCTGCATAAAGTCGCCCAGCTCGTCGGTAAACGTAATGTAGCCGGACTTGGTCTCGTCGTAGCCCTTATGGATTTCGGTCGGATAAGGCGCCTCCGATGTGATGGCCTGTGAGATGTCGTCGAAGACCTTCTTGAGCTCTTCGGCGTTGGTCGCCGACTTGTAGTAGTCGGAGTTTTCCGCGCGTGTGCCAAGCTTGTCGCTCGCATACGACGTGGCATCGGGATAATTACTCGACACGGCGTGCATAAACTTGTTGACGTCGCTTGTCCCCTCTTTCGAGGGATCGTCAGCGGGGTCCGCTCCACTAAAGATGCCGATGGTATAAACGGTGGCTTTGCCATCCTTCATCTTCTTGGCAGCCGTCACGGCACCCTTGGCGACGTCAGAATCAAACTCGCTGAAGCTCGTTGGCTTGCCGTCGGTAAAGAACACAACGATCTTCTTGGCATCTGCGCGGCCAGAAGTGATATCCCCGGCCAGTTCCAGACCATAGTCGGCACGCGTGGCACCGCTTGGTTTGATTCCAGCAACTGTATCCTCAAGAACTTTCACGTTGCCGCCAGAGCAATCGGTCAAACCCTTCATCACCTGCGAGTTGTTGTACCAAAATTGCCCTTTCTTGTACTGGTCATTGCCGACCTTATTGGTCTTATCACCCGCAAACTTAACAATGGCAACCCTGTGCTGCCTATCGACACCCTCGATACCCTCGTTTTGCTTGGCAATGGTATTGATAAAGCTGTTCGCAGCGCTCTTCAGTGCATCGATACGCTTGGTGGAATCTCCGCCACCCATAGGATCATCCATCGAGCCAGAGGCATCCAGCACCATCACGATGTCAAGCGGCGTGGTGACCGTCACGGTTGAATTAGACGTCGAGGACATCGCCGAAAGCGTGGTCAAAAAGTCCGACTCTTCGTTTTCCTCGGTTGCCTTGACCGTCTTGTCGGTCCAGATTCGACCGACGTTTTGGGTCGTTACCTTATTGCCACCGTGGCCTGCCGTCCAGATTTCCCAGCGACCGCTGGTGTCGGGGTCGGCGACCTTTCCGGTCATTATCGGTCCGTCCATTCCTGTGCTGGACCTGGCGTTGGCCTCGGGCAGCATGGCGAATGCTGCGGCTGGCAACACCAGCACTACGGCCAGTATCACCGCCAAGAGACCCCTCGTGTACTTACCCATCGTGTCTCCCTTCTCGCGGTCTCAGACCTTGCATCAGCCTAAAGTTACGGAATGAGACACAATTAGGGCAGGTGACACATGTTCCAGATTCGGTTTTGAGCGTGAGACAAATGTCTCACCAAAGTTGAGACACGGCGTTTTCGCAGGAAAACGGGTGCGACTCGGAGCCATCAGGCAAAAATGACCCACTTTCCTCCGTCCTTGGGGGATCAGGAGCTGTTACGGGTATGGTGCCATTTCAAAACTATGCCGGATTACGGGGCAAAAGTCGGGGCCCTCATCCATACCCTCATTTTTTGAAAAATGGCAGGCTATCTACCTGCGGTTTTGTTTTTGCGATTTTCTGTATGGTCGGAGATTCGCTATCCAGCCCCGTAATCCGGCATAGTTTTGTTCGTGGCGGCCCAACCGCGCGTTTAAGCGCGGGGCCGATGGGGCATTTTTGCCCCACCGGCCCTATTCCAGCGCTATTCCGGCTTGGTTTCTACTGTGGGAGTCTTGTCCGCTGCGACTGGGGTGCGGGCGGTGTCCATAGTCAGGCAGTGCTTGGGGCAGCTCTCGATGCACTCACCGCACACCACGCAGGCATACGGGTCGATCGACCACGTTCCACCCTTGCGATCGACTGCGAGCGCGCCCGCCGGACAGCGACGCGCACACATGCCGCAGCAGATACACACGTCCATGTCGTTGACGATATGCCCGCGCAAGCGCTCGGGCGCCGCGAGCTTCTCCTGCGGATAGCACACCGTAACCGGCTGCTTGACCATAGAGCCCAAGGCCGTCTTGGCAAATGTCAGCAAACTCATGCCGCGCCTACCTTTCCGTGCAGCTAATGCAGGGGTCGATGGTCAGGATAATCATGGGAACGTTGGCAAGGAGTACGCCCTGCAGCGCATGCGTCAGACCCGCCAAGTTCTGCGACGTCGGCGTGCGCACGCGGAAACGGTCCAGGTTCTTGGTGCCGTTGCCGCGCACATAGTAATATGCCTCGCCGCGCGGCTGCTCAATCACAACCTCGCCGCGCGCGCCGTCGGCCGGTGTGAGCTTGGTACGCCCGCCGATGCCGTCGTGCGGAATCTTGCCGACAAGCTCCTTGATAATGTCCATGGCCTGCGTGACCTCGGCGCAACGCACCTGGCAGCGGGCATAGCAGTCGCCATCGGTAGCAACGATGGGCTCAAATGCAGCCAGGTCCGCATAGGCACCGTCACCGAACATGCGCACGTCGTAATCCACGCCCGAGGCGCGGCCGAACGGGCCGACCATCGAAAGCTCCAGTGCATCTTTCTTGCTGATCACGCCCACGCCATGCAGGCGCTCGCCGCAGCTGGCGTCGTCCAAAAACGTATGCACCAGGGTCTCGTAGTCGGGGCGCATGGCGTCGAGCGTCTGGACAATGCCCGCCAGCTCGGAGTCCTCAATGTCGTGCTTAAGGCCGCCGATCTCGTTAATCGAAAGGATCACGCGGCCGCCGCAGGTGCTCTCGAAGATCTTGAGAATCTGCTCGCGCAGGGTCCACGACCGATAGAACAGCGCCTCGAAGCCAAAGGCATCGGCGAGCAGGCCCAGCCACAGCAGGTGCGAGTGAATGCGCGAAAGCTCGTGCAAAATGGTACGGATATGCTGCACGCGGCCAGGCACCTCGATGTCGAGCATGCGCTCGCAGGCGCTGGCATAGCCGCAGCTGTGGCCCACGGCGCAGATGCCGCAGATGCGCTCGGCGATGTAGCCAAACTGGTGCATGTCGCGCTTTTCGGTGAGCTTCTCGAGTCCGCGGTGCACAAAGCCGATCTGCGGAATTGCCTCGAGAACGCGGTCGTCCTCAATCACCAGGTCCAGATGAAGCGGCTCGGGCAGCACCGGGTGCTGCGGGCCAAACGGAATGACGGAGCGATGTGCCATGGGCCTTACGCCTCCTTTTTCTGCTTGTCGCGGGCGGCCTTGGCGGCAAGCGCCGCGCGGACCTTGGCTGCTTTCTCGGGATCCATGGCAGCGAGCTTTGCCTCCATCTCGGCAGCCTTGAGCGCGGCCTTCGCAGCAGCCTCATCGTGCTGAGCATCGGAGCCCGCGGCATCGCCGGCGCTCGCAGCGCCCTCCCCTGCAGCAGCCGCAGCAGCGGCGGCCTTTTCGGCAGCGGCCTTGCGCGCCTTGGCTTCGGCGGCGGCACGGACCTTCATGGCCTTCTCGCGCGCGGCCTTCACCTCGGGCGTGATAACGCTCATGGGCTCGGCAGTCGAGACCTGGTAGAAAAAGCCCTTAAAGTCGATCTGCATGTCGGTGATGGCAAGCCCAAACAGGTCGTGCGCTTCGTTCTCAAACGGAAATACCGCCGGATAGTACGAGCTGATGGACGGAATCTCCTGGTACTGGTCGATACCCTCGACCACCAGGCTTTCGATCGCATAGCTGCCGTCCTGCGCAATCTGCTCCTGAGCAGCACGAACGTTGATAAACGTATAGACCAAGCGATACGTGCCGTCGTCGACGTTGCGCTCGGCGTGCATTTGCACAAAGCGCGCGCCGACGCCCTTGAGCACCTGAACATGCGGCAGGAGCTCGTCGATCCCGACGGTGGTATAGATAGCCTTTTGCATTACTTGGCCTCCTTTGCAGCGGCGGGCGCACCGTCAGCCGCGCCTGCGTCGACACCGGCCCCGGCCCCCGCAGCAGCTACAAACCCGTCCTCGCCTAGCTCAACGCCACCATCCCAGGTAGCGGCGCCGCCCACGGTGAGCGGGTCGCCGCCGGCGCGCATCACGGCCTCCTTCTGGTCCAGGATGCCGCACGCCTCCACGATGGCATCGATCACGGTCTCGGGACGAATGGCGCACCCGGGCGCGTACACATCCACGGGAATCGCGCGGTCCACGCCGCCGATCACGTTATAGGCATCGCGGAACACGCCGCCCGAGCACGCGCAGATACCGCAGGCCACCACGCACTTGGGCTCGAGCATCTGGTTGTAGATCTGACGCACGACGGGCAGGTTCTGGGCATTGACCGAGCCTGTCACCAAAAAGATATCCGCATGCTTGGGGTTGCCGGTGTTGACCACGCCAAAGCGCTCCGCATCGAACAGCGGCGTGAGCGAGGCCAGCACCTCGATATCGCATCCGTTGCAGCTCGAGCCGTCGTAATGAATAACCCACGGCGAGCGCGACATTTTATGATCCATGGATGCCGCCTCCTAAATAAACACGTCGACAAGGATGGGCATAAGGTTGAGCAGGCCAAACACCAGCGCCACGGCCCATCCGAGCTTAAAGCAGCTGCGCCAGGTGCTGCGCGCGAAGGTGTTGTCGATCAGGACCTCGACAAAGTACGTCGCGGCCATCACGACCAGGGCTACAACCCAGCTCACGGGGTTGTCCCAAACAAAGAACATGCCCACCCACATCAAAAACAGCACGGTCTCGCACCAGTGCATAAGGGTCATCTTGGCCAGCGTGCCGCCGCTCATCTCGGTGGCGACGCCCTGGACGATCTCCTGATGCGCGTGATGCGAGTACGAAAGGTCAAACGGCGACTTGCGCAGCTTGATGGTAAGCACCGCGAGCAGCGCCAGGAAAATGGGCGCGCTGTACACGATGATGGGGGCCGACTGCCCCGTCACGGCGATGGAGTCGAAGCTATCGGTGGCAAGGTACAGGCCCACGCTCATCAGCAGAACGGCGGGCTCGTAGCTCATAACCTGCAGCAGCTCGCGGTCGGCACCGACCTGCGCAAACGGGCTTTGCGTCGAGGCGGACGCCAGCACTACAAAGATCGCGGCGAGCGTCACCATAAAAGCGCACAGCAGCGTGTTGGAGCCCGACACAAAGATGCCGCCGCCCACGACGGTAAAGATGAGCGCACACGCCATGTAGGTATCGTCCATGGTGTTTACGCTGGCGGGGGCTTTGCGCAGGAGCTTGGCAACATCGTAGAAGGGTTGCAGCAGGCGCGGCCCCACGCGGCCCTGCATGCGGGCGGACAGCTTGCGATCGATGCCGTCGATCAGACCGCCCAGAAGCGGCGCAATCAAGGCAAACGCCACGGTGCCAATAAAAATGCCCACGACGCCCGAACCTTCAAAATACTTGCCGCGCAGCACCGAGGGCGCGCTCATGGCAAGCCGCTCGGGCCCAATCCACGCGCAACACAGCAGCGCAAACAAGATAATGCTGCAGCACACGACACTACCCGCGGGGCCAATACGCTTCTCGCCAAGGGCGTCCTCCGAGTACCAATTGCGCTTTTCGGCCTTCACCTCGTGTCCCATCGAGCCGCGGAAATGGCGATATTTATCGGTTCCCACGCCCGAAAGATATACGTTTACGTGCGGTTTGTTGCTCACGCGGAATGAAGTCAGCAGCACCACGGCGATAAACGCCACGATAACCACCATCAGATACATGGCGTCCTTGCCGATAACGTACGGCACGCGGCCAAACACCATGGCCAAGTAAGGCGACACCAGACCGCTCGAGATAACCGGAAACGCCACGCAGCACAGAATCAGCAGCGCGGCGATGGTGTTGAGGGCCATCCATTCGGTCTTATGGACATTGACCTCAACGTTTTGAGCCGTGGGGTCGACGCCCGAAAGCTTGGCAAGCCACTTGCCCCAGAAGAAAAACGTCGCGGCCGAGCCAAAGGCCAGCACCATGATCATGAGCACGTTGCCAGTCTGCGCGAACGCCACCAGGGCGCCCCACTTGGACACGAGCATGCCAAACGGCGCCACGAACATGCCCATGATGCCCAGCATCATCAGGCGCGTCAGGTGCGGCATGCGGCTGAACATGCCGTCCATGTCCTCGATATTGCGGCTGCCGATATGATGCTCGGCCGTGCCCACGCACAGGAACAGCAGCGACTTTGCCACCGTATGGAACAGGATCAGGAAGATGGCCGCCCATACGGCCTCGGGCGCGCCGACACCCAAGCAGGCACTGATGAGGCCCAAGTTGGAAATGGTGGAGTACGCGAGCACGCGTTTGGCGTTGCTCTGCGAGATGGCCATGAGGGCAGCGAGCAAAAACGTGATGGCACCCACACTCGTGACCATAAAGCCAGTCACGGGATAGATGGCATAGAGCGGGCTGAGCTTGACCATCAGGAACACGCCGGCCTTGACCATGGTGGACGAGTGCAGCAGGGCGCTCGTGGGCGTGGGGGCAACCATGGCACCCAACAGCCAAGTGTGGAACGGCATCTGTGCGGCCTTGGTGAGTGCGGCGAGCGACAACAGGATGACCGGCATCACCAGCAGCGCGGACTGCGCGGTTCCGGCGCCGGAAAGCTCGATCATGCCCGAGATGGTCAGCGGCATGCCGTTAACGTACAGATACATGAGTCCGGCCAAAAACGCGATGCCGCCCAGCATGTTTAGGATAATCTGGGTAAAGGCGTTCTTGATGGCCTCGGGCGTGCGCGTGTAGCCAATCATGAGGAACGAGCACACGGTGGTGATTTCCCAGCCACAGAACAGCCACTCAAGGTTGTCGCTCGTCACGATGACGAACATGGCCGAGAGGAACAGGAACATGAGCGCCAGGAACTGCGGGCGACGGTCGGGCGCGGTCTGCCCGCGCAGCGCGGCCTCGTGCTCATCATGGGCCTGGAAGTCCTTCATGTAGCCCAAAGCGTAGATACAGATAAGGCTGCCGACGATGCCGACGGCGAGGACCATGATCACGCTCATGTAGTCTAGGTAGAGCGGCGTCGCCGTGACGGCTTCGGCCGCAGGCAGCGTCATGGCCGCAAAGACGAGCGAGCCCACCAGCTGGACTATGCCGAGCACCGTGGTAAGCACGCTCTTATATTTGTGCGCGTTGTACAGGATGACGGCGCACAGAATTACGTCGATGACGGAGCTGATGATCGAGAGCGCATGCGAGGTACCGGGGGCAATCTCAAAGCTCTGCGGACCCGTGCAAAAAAACATGACGGCGACTACAACTGTCACCGCCATGATAATGCCGGAGCCTATGAGTCCCACCGCATCGCGGGCGCGGTCACCGCGCGCGAGCAGCATGCCCAGCGCCGGTACCAGCGGAAACAGGGTAAGGAAATACAGTAGCGTCATACCATCACTCCCCCGTGCAAAAACGCTGCAATTGTTTAACGTTATAGCTCAATTGAGGAGTAGCGGCGGCAGGTTTTCGGTCAACTGGGGAGTTTTAGGCGTACGGGGCAAGGAGTCTGTCCGTTTTGGAGCAGAGGGGCGGCAAGAAAAATGCGCCCCCGTGGGCGCACCATCCCGTTTGCTATTCCGCCTTTTTAACGCGCGGCTTATCGACCAGTGCGGACTCACCGCTCTCGCGGTACTGCCGGCACCAAGCCTTGACCGAAGACTCGCTGGGAATTTTGTGCTTGATCATGGCCTCGCGAACCGTTAAGCCGTTTTCCAAGCGGTCCTTGACCACGGCGAGCTTAACTTCGTACGAATAGGTGTGATGATGCGAACCGGCGTTGAGAACGGCGCCGGCACCGCCCACGGCATACGCGCGGGCCCACTGACGAGCCGTGGCCTGGGGAATGCCAAGCTCCGCGGCGAGGGCGCGATGACCGACCCCCTCTTGGAGGATCTCGACGGCGCGCTGCCTAGCCTCGGGCGCATGCGTGCGAGTCCTTGTTGCTTCCGACATACCTGCCACTTCTTAGCCTTAACCGTTAATCTGCTTTCTTACGTGCAAGTTAGATAGTAGCATTTTACTGTTTGCTCAAAGCAGTTAATTAAAATAGACGCGGCGTTATCTGGGCATTTGGCACCAAATTACGACATTTCTTTATCGATTATTTACGCTGGTAGCTGACTCGCAGCTAATCGTCATTCGCTTGTCAACAAAATTGGCATCTCTTTGTGTCCTTTGGTACAGAGGATATAGTTATTAACCCCTCCCCCAATAATTTTGAGTGATCTACAAGGCAGTAGACGTCCTCACTCCTCATGGTTACCGCGCATTGCCATCCACCGGAGCAAAACAAAAGGGCGGGACCTGCTGCGCTTGCAGGCCCCGCACCGGTTGACACCCGACGGGACACAGCCGGGCGAGGCGGATCCGTGCTACCGCCCCGCCCGACTGCGAAGTTAACTACAGCTCGTTAGCCGCGTGATATGCCGTGCGAATGGCGCTCGCAATGTCGGCGGTACGCTCGCCCGAGCAGTCGCCCACGCAGGTCACGGGCACCGTCACGCCATCCAGGTCAAACGCGTTGGCCTTGGAGCCCACGGCCATCACCACGTAATCGCAGGCGATCTTCACCGGCTCCTCGGCGCCGTCCTCGGTGGTGCGAACAGCCTCCACGCCTTCGTCGGTAATGGCGGTCAGGCGGGTCTTAACATGCTGCTCCACGTTGTGCTCTGCAAAGTCGCTCATAATCAGCGGCAGAATGGTCTCGGACTCGCCCGCGGCAATCTTGTCGAGCATCTCCACGATCGCCACCTCGCAGCCGTGTTGCAGCAGATACTCGGCAGTCTCGGTGCCCACCAGGCCACCGCCAATGACAGCGACGCGCCCGCTGAGCTCCACCTTGCCGGCCAGCACGTCCCAGCTCGAGACGACCTTCTCCGAGTCGGCACCCGGAACGGGGATGACCACGTCGTGTGCGCCCACAGCCACAATCGCGGCGTCGGCGGCGTTGAGGTCCTCAGCGGTAGCGGCATGGCTGAGCTCAACCTTCACGCCCAGGCCAGGCAGAATCTTCTCGTAGTACTCGACCGAACGCATGATCTCGTCCTTGCGCGGGGGCGCAGCCGCCAGCACAATCTGGCCGCCCAGATGGTCGCTCGCCTCGTAGACGGTCACGTCGTAGCCGCGCTTGGCCGCCACGCGCGCGGCCTCCAGGCCGGCAATACCGCCGCCCACCACGGCGATCTTCTTGTCGCCCTCGCCCGGCTTGATGGCGATGGTCGCCTCATCGCCGTTCTCGGCATTGAGCACGCACGAGATGTACTTGCGGTTTTGAATCGCGTCGACGCAGCCCTTGTTACAGTTGAGGCACTCGCGGATGGGCTCACCCGTGGCGGCCTTCAGGGCAATGTCGGGGTCGCACATGAGCGAACGGCCATAGGCGACGATGTCTGCCGCGCCATCTTCCAGAATCTTCTCGCCGGCCTCGACCGAGACAACACGGCCCACGGTTGCCACCGGCACGGAGACCAGGGCCTTGACGCGCTCGGCCACGGGCAGCGTCCAGTTGTAGGGCATGGCGCCCATGGGCGGAATGGTGTCGCCCATGTTGCCCGTGTGGTTGGCCTGCGCAACCTGGATCATATCGATGCCCGCGCCCTCGAGCAGCTTGGCGAACTCGCAGGCCTCATCGGGCTGCAGGCCGCCCTTGCCGCGCGGCGTGCCGTCGGGGTTCTCCATGATCACGGGGAGCTTGTACTCCACCATCAGCTGCGGCGCGGCCTCCTTAATGGCGGCGACGACCTCGAGCGCATAGCGAACGCGATTCTCGAACGAGCCACCGTACTCGTCGGTGCGCTGGTTGAGGATGGCCGAGCACAGCGAACCCACCAGGCGGTCGCCGTGGACCTCGATGGCGTCGATGCCGGCCTGCTGCGCGCGAGCGGCCGAGGCAGCGATGGCCTCCTTGATCTGGGTGAGCTGCTCTACGCTCGCCTCGTTCACAAAGTGCTGCATGTCGTGGTGCAGCTTGGCGTAGGCCTGGTTGCGGATCTCGTTGGACTCGGCCATCTTGGCGGCAAAGGTCTCCTCGTCGCCGGCGGCCTTGGCCTCCTGCGCGGCCTTGGCGGCGGCCATGGATCCCATGACCATGCGGCCGACACCGGGCACATCGTACTCGGGGTGGAACAGCTGCAGCGCGACCTTGGCGCCGTGCTTGTGGACGGCATCGGCCAGCGCCTTAAACGTGGGGATCTGGGCGTCGGTTGCCAGCTTGGGCGTGGGGCTTGCGGTCATGACGGGAGCGACGTCGCCGATGACGATGTAGCTCACGCCGCCACGGGCCAGGCGCTCGTAAAAAGCCAGGCTGCGCTCGCCGATGGAACCGTCGCGCTCCTCGTAGCCGGTGGTCAGCGGCGGGAACATAATGCGGTTCTTGAGCTCAAGGGGACCAACCGTAATGGGCTGGAGCAGCTTGGATGCAGGTGCGGTCATGGACATTCCTCTCTTGTAGGCGCGGCGGCGATGATGCCGCGTAGTTGTCTAGAGGATATAGCATGGGGGCACAGCGGCACAACGGAAATCGGCGAATATCAGGTGGCGGCAGGTGGATGGGGCGGGGCGGCCCGTCGGTTTGTCTCAATCTGTAACAACCACTCGGCAAAATCCGTTCCTCGTGTTACAGATTTAGACAAACACGACCCAACCCACCGGTATATCTCGATCTGTAACACCTAGCCGCCCAAATCGGGTCTAGATGTTACAGATCGAGATTTTGCTTGAGAGACCGAGAATTGGACCGAAAACACGGTCCCGGAATAACAAAAAAGCTCGCCGGCTAGGCCGACGAGCTGCAAGTTCTTGGTCGCGGGGGCAGGATTTGAACCTACGACCTCCGGGTTATGAGCCCGGCGAGCTACCAGACTGCTCCACCCCGCAATGTCTGGGCGCCTCATGTGCGCAAGAAAGAATATTACGCGGGAGTTCGGTAAACGGCAAGGAAAATCTCGTAGAGCATAATTCCTTCATATTTAAACCCCTCAGCCCCTATCACCGTAAACGAATCGCAGCCGAGCGCCGTCGACGGCACGTATACAATGGTGCGCGTCCTTTTATGCCAACACTGGGAGTAGACATGCTGCTCGCTATCGATATGGGAAACACGCAGACGGCCATGGGCCTGTTTGACGGAGACGAGCTGGTGCAGTCGTGGCGTATGCCCACCGACCGCTCCTATACCGCCGACGAGATCCACGTGCGCCTGATGGGTTTCTTTAAGATGTACGGCCTTTCGCTCGATGCGGTCGACGCAATCGCCTTTGCGGGCGTGGTGCCGCAGCTCTCGCGCGAGTGGCACGCCGTGGCCGACCGCATTGCCGCGGACGCCATCGTCATCGGGCCGCAGACGGCCGCGGTGACCAAGCTGCGCGCGGCGCGCCCCCAGGCCGTAGGTGCCGATCGCGTCGCCAACGCCGTTGCGGCCGAGACTTTCTACGGCGCGCCGGCAATCGTGGTGGACTTTGGCACCGCGACCAATATCGACGTCATCGATGAGGACGGTTATTACATTGGCGGAGCGATTGCGCCGGGCATCCGTATCTCCATGGACGCGCTTGCTGCCCGTGCCGCCAAGCTCGCCAGCGTGCCGCTCGAGGCGCCCGAGCACGCCATCGGCCGTGACACCGAGGAATGCATCAAGGTCGGCGCCGTGGTGGGCGCTGCCGCCATGGCCGAGGGCCTGGTCACACGCATGAAGCGCGAGCTGGGTCGTGAGGACGCCACCGTTATCGCCACGGGCGGTCTCGCCGGCATCGTCGCCGATTCGACCGATGCCTTCGACGTGGTCGACGGACAACTCACCATCAAAGGCATCTGCGAAATCTACCGCCGCATGCAGGAGCTGGGATAGAGCAGGGGCTTAAGTCAAGCACGCCCGATGCCACAGTCCCCGCAAACGTTCGCCAAGCCCATTCCCCAGACAGGCGAAACCCTCCCCGGCACAGGCCGAGAAGGGTCTTGTTGTCATCGTTATCTTTGAGCGCGGGCGCCACGCGTTACAGTCCGCGAATTCGTACGGCCTCGGGCGGAAACTCCTGCTCGCCGGCATCGGTCTTGATAGTCGCACGACCCCAGATATCCAGGCCCGCAAACACACCGACCGCAAGCGGCAAGCCGTTGGGCGACACCGCCGCAACTTGGCGACCGAGCAGCGGCACCATGTCGAAGTACTCGCCCAGCACGGGGGCCAGCGGACCGGCAGCACCCTGTGGCGTGTTGGCGACAACCGCCCAGGCATCCACGCGGGTCAACACGGCGGCGGCCAGCGCCTCGACCAGCGCTTCGTCAGCCACATCCACGCCAAGCTCGCTCAGTGCCGAACGCTCAATATCCACCGTCACGGCACCGAACATGCCCGCGGCACCGGCACCGCCGTTGACGGCGACGCGCGCGAGCGACGTCTCAAACGCGGGCGCGCCGCACACGATGTCACTCGGCCACTGGATGCCCACTTTGCCGGCAAGCCCCAGGCCCGGCGTTGCGGCCGTGCCCGCGAGCGCGTCCATCATACCCATTGCGGCCACAAACGGCAGGCCGTGGAAGGCGTGCATGTTCACATCGGGGCGCACGACCAGCGAAAACATCAGCGATGCATCGCCCGCGCTCCACGCGCACCAGCCCGCAGACATGCCCTCGCGGCCCGCGTCGCGCGCCGCGTCGAGCTCGGTGCCGGCGGCGGCAGCATTCATCTCGATCATCTACATACGCCCCAATTCGCCCACGATATGACCCACGCGGTCCTCGGGCTCCTTGACCTCGACGCCGTTGTAGCGGAAGAACCGCGCCGGGTCGTGCATCAGGTCCTCGAGCGGCACCAGCACAAAGTCGCGCTCGCCAATGAGCGGATGCGGCAGGCGCAGCTTTTTGCCGCCGTGGGTCTCGCCGTCCATCCACAGCAGGTCCAGGTCGATGGTGCGCGGGCCGTTGGCCTTGGCCTTTTTGGAACGGTCGCGGCCCAGCTCAGCCTCGATCTTCATGAGCTCGTCGAGCAGCACCAACGGCGCCAGCTCGGTCTTAATCTCGATGACGGCGTTGGCAAACGCGTCCTGGCGCGTCTCGTAGGCCGGCTCGCTCTCGTAGATCTTGGAGGAGTTGGACACGCAGGTGAGCGGAATCTCGGCGATCATGTCGCGCGCGGCGCGGATGTTGTCGCAACGATGCCCCAGGTTGGAGCCCACGGCCACAAACGCACGGCGCGGCTGCGGCTTGGCGACGGCCCAGTAACCGTTCAGGAACTGCGCAAAACCCGCGGCGTCGTGCACGCGCACGATGTTGGCACCGGCCTGGATGGCGCCCAGGCACACGCCAAACGTGGCGGCATCGCGCGCGGCGGCCTCGGTCACGCCCGAGACAGCGCCCACAAAACGCTTGCGCGACACGGCGCACATGAGCGGATAGCCCAGTGACGCCATCTTGGCAGTCTCGCGCTGGATGACGATGTCCTCGTTAGCCGACTTACCAAAGCCCGGGCCAGGATCGATGCAGATGCGGTCGCGCGACACGCCGGCATGGATGAGTGTGCGGGCCTGGTCGGACAGAAAGCCCATGACGCGGCGCATGATGGGCGCCGAATCGGGCAGGGTAAAGCGGCGGAGCTGAGAGGTGGGCACGTAGGCCTCCTCGCGGCGGGCGCTGCGGCGCATCATGGCGGCCAGGCGGTCATTGGACTCCGATGCGGCCTCGGTGGCCTCGGGCGCAGCCTCGGGCGCGGGCGCAACGGTCTCGGCGGCAGCAGCCTGCTCGGCGGCCGGCGTCTCCTGCCCCAGCTCGGTTGCAGACTCGGACGTGGGCTCCGGTTCGCCAAACGGCAACGAGGGCTGCACCACGCCGCCCGGAAGCTTGGCCTCAACCTTGGGCTCACCCAGCAACTTGCCGCGACGGCGGCGAGCCGGCTTCTCGGCCTCACGCGCGGCCTCGGCAGCCGCCTCGCGCGCCTTCTCGGCAACAAACGCCGCTGCCGAGGTATCGAGCTGCACCGTTGCGTGCGTGCGGGTTGGCGCGGCGACCTCGCCGGCATGCATCACGATGATGCCGCAGGTGCTCGTCTTAACAAACTCGACCATCTTGGGATCGGTGAAGCCGGTCACGTCGTTGACGATCGAGGCGCCGCAGCGCACGGCCGCCTTGGCAACCGCCACATGACGCGTGTCGATCGAGACGATGGCGCCCTCCTTGGCCAGCGCGCGCACCACGGGCAGCACGCGGCGAGCCTCCTCGTCGGGGTTGACCGGGGTAAAGCCGGGGCGCGTGGACTCGCCGCCCACGTCGATGATGTCGGCGCCGGCGTCGAGCATCGCCAGGCCGTACTCGATGGCGGCATCCGGGTCGAAGTGCTCCCCGCCATCGCTAAACGAATCGGGCGTCACGTTGAGGACGCCCATGATGCGCGGACGGTCAAAGCTGAGCTCATACTTTCCGCACCGCCATGTCTTGCTGTCGTTCGCCATGAACATCCTCCTAAAATGCCCACACCGCCGAGCTTGGGGAGCTGGCGGCGGGGTCGCTTTGCACTCAGTCTTTCTATTGTATCCGCGCACACGGGCTAGAACGCAAACGCGGCCGCGATGTCGCAAGAAATCAGCAGGTCGGCATTTGCATCCTGATCGGTGGGAGCAAGGTTGCATATGGCCAGCGTATCGCCGGTAAAGTAACGCGTAAGGCCTGCCGCCGGATACACCACGAGCGAGGTCCCGCCCACAATGAGGGCATCGGCCGCGGCGATGGCGGCAACGGCACCGGTCAGCACGTGCTCGTCGAGCGGCTCCTCGTAGAGCACTACATCGGGCTTGATGCGCCCGCCGCACGCAGGACACACAGGCGCACCCGCGGCGTCCTCGTGCTCGCGCGAGCAAATCCACTCGGCGCTATAGACCGCGCCGCACGACTGGCAAATGTTGCGATGGACCGATCCGTGCAGCTCGAACACGCGTTGCGAGCCGGCCATCTGATGCAGGCCGTCGATATTTTGCGTCACCACGGCATCAAGCTTGCCGGCGCGCTCCAGCTCGGCCAGCTTGATGTGGCAGCGGTTGGGCTTAGCGTTAAGCGCGATCATCTTGGTGCGGTAAAAGTCGAAGAACTCCGCAGGATGCGCCTCGTAAAAGCTGTGCGAGAGCATGGTCTCGGGCGGATAGGCAAACTGCTGGTGATACAGGCCGTCCACGCTGCGGAAATCGGGGATGCCACTCGCCGTGGAAACACCCGCGCCGCCAAAGAAGACCACGCGCTTGTGGGTGCCGAACAGCTCCGCCAGCGCGGCGGACGCCTGTTTGGGGTTTGATATTGCCTGCGTCATATATGTCCTCCGTCCGTGTCTCCGGGACGGCGGCGTTCGCACTATCACTCGCGGACTCCGCCCCGCTCTTGTTGCGTTAATCTTAAGCCTGCCAACCCCGTCGAAAGGACACCATGCCTCAGACTTACACCTTTGCCTCGTGGAACGTTAACGGCCTGCGCGCCGTGCTCAAAAAGGACCCGAGCTTTATCCAAATCGCGCAAGAACTCGACGTCGATATCCTGGCGTTGCAAGAGACCAAGCTGCAAGAAGGCCAGGTTGATATTGACCTGCCCGGCTATCGCCAAACCTGGAGCTACGCCGAGCGTAAAGGCTATTCGGGCACTGCGGTCTTTAGCCGCCAGGAACCGCTGCGCGTGCTGCACGCCGACGCGCTGTTACCCTACGCCGGCGAGGGCGAGGCGGCCGAACTCGTCGCCCAAGCCGCGACCGAGGGCCGCGTCTGCGCGCTCGAGTTCGACAAGTTTTGGTTTGTGGATGTCTACACGCCTAACGCCCAAAATGAGCTCGCGCGCATCGATGTACGCATGGCCTGGGACGATGCCTATCGCGACTTTTTGAGCGCACTTGAACGCGAGACCGGTAAGCCCGTCGTAACCTGCGGCGACTTTAACGTGGCGCATGAGGAGATCGACCTTAAGAACCCCAAGTCCAACCGCGGCAACGCGGGCTTTTCGGACGAGGAGCGCGGCAAGTTTACCGAGCTGCTCAACGCCGGGTTTACTGATACCTGGCGCGCGGCAAATCCGAACGTCGAGGGCGTCTACAGCTGGTGGAGCTATCGCTTTAATGCCCGCAAGAACAACGCCGGCTGGCGCATCGACTACTTCCTGGTAAGCGACGCAATCGCCGACAACGTACGCGACACCGGCATCCGCGGCGACATCTTTGGCAGCGACCACTGCCCCGTCACCCTCACGCTAGAGCTCTAGCCCCAAGTAATTCCTCTAGGGGACAGAGGAAAACAGATCATGTGACCCCTCTCCCCCTATAAGGTGCGGTGGAATAGTTCCTGTTTGGGCAGCAAATAGCCAAAAACGAGAACTATTCCACCGCAAGTTCGTGAGGAAACGCGAAATGCCTTACAGCCCGTATTTCACGACGACACGGTTAATGCGACGGCACCAGGGCTTGTACAAGGCGGCCAAAAACACGCAGGTCGCGAGTCCGTGCGTGATATCGAACGGCACGGCGGTGGCAAGACGTGCCACGGCACCTGCCCAAGTAAGCGGCTGTACAAAACCAATGATGTCGTAGGCGTTGATCACAACGCCGTACAGCAAACCCGAAGCAAAGCCGTAGGTCAGCAGCGCCGGCATACGCACGGTGCCATCGGCGCGGTCGAATGCACCCGCATACGCCAGCGCACCGCCAACGTATCCCACGAGCCCCCAGGCATACATCTGCCACGGCGTCCACATGCCCTGCCCAAAAAAGAAATTGCTGGTCAGCGCCGCCAACGCACCGACCATAAAGCCGTTACGACGACCGAGTGTCGCCCCGGCGATAATGGCGATGGCACTCACGGGTTTAAAGTCGGGAATGGGTCCAAACAGGATGCGCCCCGCCGCCGCCAGCGCCGCCAGCACCAGCGTGGGCATAATCTGACGCAGGCCTGGACGCGATGCCTCATAGCCCGCAAAGAACAGCGCAAGCACCAACGCCACCACAACCAGCATGGCCAACGCTGCCTGCTCAACACCCGCCAGCAACGCGGCAGCCATCACCGCCGGCACCGCCAACAACAGCGGGATCTCCAGTTTTGCAAGCAAACGCGAGAAACGACAGTCCGTCATCCCATCACGCCCTATAGAACACGTTGTCGGCAAAGAAGTCGGCCGGGGACTCCATGCAGGCGATCTCGCCGTCGAACATCATGGCGACGTCATCGGACACCTGCTCGGCAAAGTCTAAGTCGTGCGTGGCAATGACGACGGTGCCGCCGGCCTGCGCATGCTCGTGCAGGGCTCGGGCGATAATACAGCGACTTGTCAGATCAAGGCCCTTGGTGGGCTCATCAAGCAGCAGCAACTCCGGACCAATCAACAGCAGCTTTGCCAACGCAAGCAGCTGGCGCTGGCCGCCCGAAAGATCGTACGGGTGACGCGCCTCCAAGCCCGCCAGGCCCAGGCGCGCTGTCTGCTCCTGTACTGCGGCCTCGTCGTATCCGCAGGTCGAAGCCCATTCCATAAGCTCGTCGCGCACCGTTTCGGCAACCAGCAATACCTTGGGATTCTGTGGCAGCAGCGCCGCCGAAGCCGTCCCACGCACCATGCGGCCACGCTGCAGCTTAGCCGTCTTGGCCAGCACCGAGAGCATCGTCGACTTGCCACAGCCGTTTCCGCCCACGACCGCATGAACCGCGCCGGCTGAAAACGCCACATCGAGCCCGCGCAGCACCCAACCGCCCGCGCGATCGTAGCGAAACCAGCCTTCCGACAGGGTGGTAGCCGATCCGCCGTGCATTTTTTGGAGTATTCTGCTTCCATGCGTGCGTGGGAAGGCTTCCGAGCCGTTCTCGAGCGACGTTTGCGCCACAAATTCGGACGATTTGTCCAATTCCGATCTTTTTTTCGCGCTCGATACGTCCCCGGTCGGCTCCAGAGAGCCCAAATTGTCCTCACGCCTGCTGAATACTCCGTTTTTTGCACATCGGATGGCACCCCACCCCAACATGTCATCGGAAAACAGCGGTTCTCGACGCCCCAAAGAAGCCATATCCGCCACCTCGCGCACGCGACCGCCCTCAATCCGGTACGCACACGTCGCATACTCGAGCATCGGCCGCGGTTGATGCGTAGCCACGACAACCGTGCAGCCCAGCTCACGGTTCACGCGAAACAGCGCGTGCAGAAAATTCTTCTCGGCAACGGGATCGAGCTGAGACGTGGGCTCGTCGAGTAGCAGCACGCGCGGACGCAGCGCCAGGACGGCGGCAAGCGACAGCAACTGCTTGCGGCCGCCCGAAAGCGTATCGGTATCGCGATGAAGCCAGTCCTCCAGACCAAAGAAATAGCTGGTCTCGGCAACACGGCGGCGCATCTCGTCGCGCGACATGCCTAAGTTTTCCAGGCCAAACGCCATCTCGTGCCACACGGTCTCGCACACAATCTGGTTCTCGGGATCCTGGAACACGTAGCCCACGCGCTCCGCAGACGCGCGCACGTCCATGTCGGCAGCGCTCTCGCCCAGCACGCGCAGCTCGCCAGTGCATTCGCCCGCCGGCGAAGTCTCGGGCTTGAGCAGCGACAGCAGCGTCGACTTACCCGATCCGGTACCGCCAACAAGCAGCGCAAATGCACCTTGGGGAACAGACCAGTCGAGTCCCTCGAGCACCGCAGCATCAGCCCCAGGGTAGGAAAAGCTCAGGCTCCGCACCTCAATCGCCGGCATATCCGGGCCGCACGCCGCGCCCGACACCGGGCCCCTATCCAACCGAGCCATCAGCCATACCTCTTCTCATCGATCGCATGCAACACACAGGGCAGCACCATCCAGGCCGCGTACACGGCATAACCCAGCCACGGCGCCGGCACCGAAAGCTGCGGGTAAAACGAATACTGCGTTGTCGCGGTCCATGCCACCGCCACCGCGGCAGCACCAAACACCGCAAGCCCAACCAGCGCGGCAACATCGCCGCGCCCCAGCCGATACCGCGCGTACGTCGTGCGGCGCGTCGCGGCTCCCCATCCGCGCGAGCGCATGGCGTCAGCGCGCTCCAGCGAATCCTCCATGCCCCAGCCCATCAGCACGCTCGAGGCCCGCAAGCGCGAGCGCACGGGGTCGGCCGGCGCGCGACCCGGCACATCAATCGCATCCTGCACTGCCAGTACCGTACGACCGCGACGCAAAAACTGCGGGATAAGCCGCATGCACATCGAGATCATGAGCGCGATCACCGGCGCAGCGTTGCCCAAAAGCGCAAGCACCTTGTCGTATTCGAGCATCGACGCCGCGGCCTCAAACCACAGCACGCTCGCCACAAACAGCCCACCCATACACAGGCCGTACATCATGCTCTCCAAATACACCGCGCGCATGCCAATACGGAACAGCTCCGTCGAGCCCGAGGCGCTAAACAGCGGATTGAGCACCGCGATGATCAAAATCACCGGCAGCTGCCAGCGAAGCGCCCCCAACGTACGCGCGGCGCCGCGCGTCGCAAACCCGTACGCCAACCCGCCCGCAAGCGACAGCGCAATCAGCACCGGCTGCATCGAGAACATGGTGAGTCCCAGCGTCAACACAATATAGAGTGCCGGCACCGCCGGATGCGACATCGAGAATGCCGCGACGGGTTCGTTGCCCGATTCCTCTCGCATAATGTCCACGGGCACCCCCATCCCCTCGCTCAAACGCCAACGCCGCAGCGCCGCCGCCATGCACAACCAGCGCAAACACCACGCCGGCGGCAGCGACACCGGCCGTCACGCGTCAATCGTTACGCGCTCATCATATGCCTGCGGTATCATATTGTGCCGTGTATCGTTTCCAGACACACGTCTCTATAACGTAACAGGAGATCACATGGACGCAACCGCAATTATCCTCGCCGCCGGCGAGGGCACCCGCATGAAGTCGAACCACTGCAAGGTTTCGCACAAGATCCTGGGCAAGCCCATGGTCCAGTGGATCGTCGACGCCACCATCAAGGCCGGCTGCAGCCGCGTCGTGGTCGTCATCGGCAGCCACGCCGACGAGATGCGCGCCCTTATCGACGGCGCCTACGCCAACAGCGCCACCAAGGTCGAGTGCGTCGAGCAGACCGAGCGCCTGGGCACCGGCCACGCCGTCAAGGTCGCGCTCGAGGCCTGCGGCATCACGCAAGGCCCCGTCGTCGTGCTCAACGGCGACCTGCCGCTCATTACCGCCGACACCGTCGCCAAGTTCGCGCAGACCGTCGCCACCGGCGAGCTCGCCTGCACCGTCATGACCATGACCCCGCCCGACCCCTTCGGCTACGGCCGCATCAAGCTGGGTGCCGACGGCCAGATTGAGCGCATCATCGAGCAGAAGGACTGCACGCCCGAACAGGCCGCCACGCTGCTCGAGTGCAACGCCGGCTGCTACGCCTTCGACGGCGCGCAGCTCGCCGCGCACATCGACGAGATCGGCAACGACAACGCGCAGTCCGAGTACTATCTGCCCGACATGCTCGAGATCCTCAAAGGCCACGGCCAGGCAGTCTCCATCTTCCACTGCGATGACTACCGCGACGGCCTGGGCGTCAACAGCCGTATCCAGCTCGCCCAGCTCACCGCCATCGCGCGCGACCGCATCAACGAGCACTGGATGGCCGAGGGCGTTACCTTCATCGACCCCACGCAGGCCTGGATCGGCCCCGATGCCGTTATCGGCCGCGACACCGTCGTGTGGCCGCAGACGCATCTGATCGGCCACGTCACCGTGGGCGAGGAGTGCCAGCTCGGCCCCAACAGCCGCCTCACCGACACCACCGTCGGCAGCGGCTGCACCATCGATGAGACCATCGCCATCGAGGCCGTCATCGAGAACGGCGTCGACTGCGGCCCGCGCGCCTACCTGCGCCCGGGCACCCACATGCTCGACGGCTCCAAGGCCGGCACGCACGTGGAGATCAAGAAGTCCACGATCGGCGAGGGCTCCAAGGTTCCGCACCTGTCCTACATCGGCGACACCACCATGGGCTCCGGCGTCAACGTGGGCGCGGGCTCCATCACCTGCAACTACGACGGCGTGCACAAGCACAAGACCGTCATCGGCAAGGATGCCTTCATCGGTTCCGACACCATGATGGTCGCGCCCGCTCAGATCGGCGACGGCGCGCTTGTGGCCGCCGGCTCCGTCATCACCGAGCCGGTTCCGGCCGACGCGCTCGGCTTGGGCCGCGCCCGTCAGGTAAATATTGAGGGCTGGGCCGCCGATTACCGCCGCCGTCTGCACGAGAACGACGAAGCATAACGTTTTATCAAGCACAAAAGGAGCTGTTCCCATGGGGGGCGGCTCCTTTTTCTATCGTGACCTGCGCAACCGGATGAGTGGTCGGTTCGTGTCCGTTGACGGTAAAGACGTTATCAAGACTCGATAAACCCCGCCGCGCGGTTACAATGCAAAAAGGCATCTATATGGCATTCGATGTATAAAGGAGAAGGGTAATGCCGATTAATGATCCCGAGAAGTCGGAGAATATGCGCAAGTCCATCCGCGTGTATTCCGGTTCCTCCAACCGTCCCCTCGCTCAGAAGATTGCTGAGTACCTTGGGGTCGAGCTTTCGGGCCTTACGCTAAAGCAGTTCGCCAATGGTGAGATTTACGCCCGCTACGACGAGACCGTCCGCGGCGCCGACGTCTTCCTGATTCAGTCCGTGGCCGGCGGCAACGTCAACGACATGCTCATGGAGCTGCTCATCGCCACCGACGCTGCCAAGCGCGCATCCGCCCGCTCCATCACCGCCGTTATCACCCACTACGGCTATGCCCGCCAGGACCGCAAGGCCGGCCCGCGCGAGCCCATCACCGCCCGCCTCGTCGCCAACCTGCTCGAGCGCGCCGGCGTCAACCGCATCATCACCCTCGACCTGCACCAGGGCCAGATCCAGGGCTTCTTTGATATCCCGGTCAACCACCTGTCCGCACTGCCGCTGTTTGGCCAGTACTACAACGACATGCACTTCGACACCGACAACCTGGTTGTCGTCTCCCCCGACGTGGGCCGCGCCAAGGCCGCCAAGAAGCTGTCCGACATGCTCGGCTGCGACCTGGCCATCGCCCACAAGGGCCGTCCGCGCCACAACGCCGCCGAGGTCATGGGCATCATCGGTGACATCAAGGGTAAGACCTGCATCATCAACGACGACATGATCGACACCGCTGGCACCCTGTGCGCCAACGTCAAGGAGCTCAAGGCTATGGGCGCTGGCGACATCTACGTCTGCGCCACCCACGGCATCTTCTCCGGTCCGGCCATCGAGCGCCTGAACGATGCCCCCATCGTCGAGTGCGTCGTCACCGATGCCATCCCCGTCGAGGTCGGCGGCAAGATCAAGACCATCTCGGTCGCCGAAGAGTTCGCTCAGGCCATCTCCGCCGTTTACCACGAGGAGCCCGTCTCCACGCTCGTCGGCGGCGACTTCGCGCTGTAGTCGCATCGTCCTTGTAACCCGGCGCATCGCCGTCGGAACAGAAGAAACCCCCGCGCTCCCCCTTGCTTCGCAAAGGTCGCGCGGGGGTTTCTTCTGTTCCGACGGCTCGCTCTGCCGCGGCCGCGCTTTTGTCTGGTGGGATTTCGCTGAAGCAAAGCCTCGCCTTCGGCGGGCGTGGTAGCCTTTGTCGTTGATTGAACTATTTGTGTAACGGAAGGACAAATATGGCAGCTGCACAGCCGCTTAAGATTCGCATGGTTGCCGGGCTTGGCAACCCGGGCGAGGAATATGCCGAGACCCGCCACAACGCCGGCTTTAAGGCAATCGACGAGCTGGCCCGTCAGGCCGGCGTCACGTACTGGAAAAACCAGGCAGGCGCCGAGGTCGCGCTCATTAATATCAACGATGCCGAGGAAGAGAACGGCAAGCGCCAGATCGTGCTGGTCAAGCCGCAGTCGTATATGAATACCTCGGGTGGCCCCATCTCCAAGCTCTGCCGCGAGTACAAGATCAAGGCCGAGGAGCTGCTCGTAATCCACGACGAGCTCGATATTCCCGCCGGCGACGTCCGCGTTAAGGTGGGCGGCGGCCACGCCGGTCACAACGGCCTGCGCTCCATCATCGACAAGATGGGCAGCCGCGACTTCAGCCGCATCCGCACCGGCATCGGCAACCCTCCCGGCAAGATGGCCGTCGCCGACTACGTTCTTAAGCAGCTGCGCGCCCGCGAGGCCGAGGATTTCCAGGACACCTGCGCCCGCGCGGCCGACGCCGCCGGCCTGGCGATCGTGCACGGCGTGGTTTATGCCCGCGACCATGTCAACGGCGCCGCCTCCGCCAACGGCAAGCACTAAAACCTACCTTAGGGACAGGTTTATTTTGGCAGGTTTTATATGCGAAAACGCCGCGGCGGCCGCATCGCAATAAGCCCTGTGCCGCAATACATATGCAGCACTCCAAAGGGGGCCGGCCTCAACGAAGCTCGAGGCCGGCCCCTTTGCCATTTTGCCTGATAAAACCTGCCAAAATAAACCTGTCCCTTTTTGGCAGGTCACTTTTCCCGCCTGCTAAAGACACACGTAAGCGACATGTCCATGAGGGTATAATTTGCACCGTATGTCTGCACAACGCCTGTGCGCGTACGGTTTTATTCGGGCTACCGTCCATTTCCGTGGAGGCACGGTTCGGTCGCCCTAACAAGAGAGGGGTTCTATGTATAAGATCCTGGAGAAGACGCAGTTCTCGGAGAAGGTGTTCAAGTTCCGCATCGAGGCGCCCGCAATCGCCAAGCATGCGCACGCTGGACAGTTCCTCATGGTTCGCGCCAACGAAACGGGCGAGCGTGTCCCGTTTACCCTGGCCGGCTGGAACGGTGACGAGGGCTGGGTCGAGTTCATCTTCATGGTGATCGGCAAGACCACCGAGATGCTTTCCACCTACGAGGCCGGCGAGTCGCTGCGCGACGTCGTGGGCCCGCTGGGCGTTCCCACCGAGATGGCTGAGGGCCCCTGCGCCGTCATTGGCGGCGGCGTCGGCCTGGCAATTGCCTTCCCGGTCGCCAAGCACCTGGTCGAGACCGGCCACGAGGTGCACGCCATCATGGGCGCCCGCACCAAGGACCTCCTGCTTATGGAGGACCAGTTCCGCGAGCTCCTCGACGAGGACCACATCCACATCACCACTGACGACGGCTCCTACGGCGAGCAGGGCGTTGTCACCGCTCCGCTGGAGCGCCTGCTGCAGGACAAGGCCGTGAGCCAGGTCTTCTGCGTCGGCCCCGTTCCGATGATGAAGTTCTCGACCCTCACCGCCCAGAAATACGACACCCCCATCACCGCGTCCCTCAACCCCATCATGGTTGACGGCACCGGTATGTGCGGCTGCTGCCGCGTCGAGGTGGGCGGCGTGACCAAGTTCGCTTGCGTCGACGGTCCCGACTTCGATGCCACCCTGGTCGACTGGGATGACCTTCGTGCCCGCCAGGCCGCTTACCGTTCCGAAGAGGGCGAGTCCCTCAAGGCCTATGAGGAAAAGAGCTGCGCATGCCACTAGTTAACGGTCGTTTCGTTGCCGATATGAAGTCGCCCCGCACCCCCGATAACGAGGAGCCGGCTGCCGAGCGCGCCTGCGACTTCCGCCCCGTCGACAAGGGCTTCACCGAGGAGATGGCGCTGGCCGAGGCCGAGCGCTGCCTCAACTGCAAGAAGCCGTTCTGTGTTGAGGGCTGCCCCGTCAACATCAACATCCCCCGCTTTATCGAGCAGATCCGCGCGAAGGACTTCGGCGGCGCCCTCGATACTATCCGCGAGGACTCCATGCTTCCCGCTATCTGCGGCCGCGTCTGCCCGCAGGAGAACCAGTGCGAGGGTAAGTGCATCCGTGGTAAGAAGTCCGAGCCCGTGGCCATCGGCCAGCTCGAGCGCTTCCTAGGTGATCGCCCCGAGCTCGCCTCCACGCCCAAGATGGCTCCCGAGAACGGCAAGAAGGTCGCCGTCGTGGGCTCTGGCCCGTCCGGCATCACCTGCGCCGGCGAGCTCGCCCGCAACGGCTTTGACGTTACCGTCTTTGAGGCCTTCTTTACCGGCGGCGGCGTGCTGGTCTACGGCATCCCCGAGTTCCGTCTGCCCAAGGCGGTCGTCAAGCGCGAGATTGACGGCCTGGAGGACATGGGCGTCAAGTTTGAGTACAACTCCGTCGTGGGCAACATGGCCACGGCCGAGGAGCTGTTCGAGCAGGGCTTCGACGCCATCTACGTGGCGACCGGCGCTGGCCTGCCCAAGTTCCTCAACGTCCCCGGCGAGAACCTGCCCAACGTCTTCTTCGCCAACGAGTACCTCACCCGCGTGAACCTGATGAAGGCCAACAAGTTCCCCGAGTACGACACCCCCACCAAGCACGGCAAGAACGTCGTCGTCTTTGGTGGCGGCAACGTGGCTATGGACGCCGTCCGTACCGCCAAGCGCCTGGGCGCCGAGCACGCCATCATCGCCTACCGTCGTACCGAGGACGAGATGCCCTGCCGTCGCGCCGAGCTGCACCACGCTAAGGCCGAGGGCGTCGAGGTTCTGCCGCTCGTCTCCCCGCTCGAGTTTGTCGCTGGCGAGGACGGCTCCGTATGCGCCGTCAAGGTCCAGAAGATGGAGCTCGGCGAGCCCGACGAGTCCGGCCGTCGTCGCCCGGTGCCCATCGAGGGCGCCATCGAGGAGATTCCCTGCGATGTCGCGATCTCGGCTATCGGCACCAACGCCAACCCCTTCGCAAAGAAGATCGGTGGCAAGATGGAGCTCAACAAGTGGGGCTACATCGTCGCCGACGAGGAGACCGGCCAGACCACCGATCCCCGCATCTGGGCCGGCGGCGACATCGTCACCGGTGCCGCTACGGTCATTCTGGCGATGGGTACCGGCAAGAAGGCCGCTGCCTCCATCACCAAGAGCCTGCTGGGCGAGTAATCACCTACAGCGCTAGCCACCAAACGGCAAAGTCCCCGTCGAGCACACGCCCGGCGGGGACTTTTTTATACCGGCCGCCCGACCACCACGATGGAGACAGGCGCCTTTGTGGTGGTTTGGGCGGCTTGTCCAGATCGTTTTGCCGGTTCATCTCGATCTGTAACAGTTAGGGTCCAAATACTTGGTTAGATGTTACAGATCGAGATAAACCACGCAGGCTCAGTCGAAAATCTCAATCTGTAACAGTTAGGGGCGGTTTTGTGCGCTTGGTGTTACAGATCGAGATGTTTGCCGGTTCGAAGCACAGAGCCTCGCAGACAAACATCCTTGTGATGAGACAGACGGAATAGAAACCCGGTTCCGCAGCAACGGAACCGGGTTTTCTTTGGCAACTGCGCCGGTTAGCCGGCGGACAGCCGTGTGCACTCGCATGACTGCCCGTCTGTCAGATTCTACCGACGCTTGCGACGGCGGGAGGCAATGCCGAGCGCGCAGGTCGCGGAGCCCGCAAGTGCCACGCCACAGGCGAGCGCCCATGTATCGTCGCCCGTCGAAGGCATCGTGCCGCGCTTCCGCTTGTGCACAGTCGTCGTCTGCGTGGTCGTCGTGGTCGATGGCGGGTTAGCAGGCGGGTTGGTCGGCGGCGCGTACGTGTTCACGAACTGCGGTTCCGACTCATTCGCGTAGGCGATGCTGCAGGCGAGCGTGCCGTCGCCGTTGTCGACGGCCGTCACTGTCAGATCGTACGTCGCGATGTCGTAGGTGACGCCAGACTCGGACCCGGCCTTCTCACGGATGCGGTAGCGATACGTACCGGCAGAGACGACTTCCACGGCCGGGAACACCACGTTGCCCGCGGCGTCGTTCTCAGCCGTGGCGACAACGTCGCCCTCGGTACCGTCGTCATTGAGACCAATCAGCTCGAACCCAAACTCGCCGGCCTTGAGCTCACGACCGTTGAGCACCTTATGCGCGCGCGCCACAAAGGTTCCGGGCTTCCGGAGCACGTTGACAAACTCGGCCGCGACGCCGCCCTCGTATGCGACCTCGCACTTGAGCGTGCCGTCGCCGCTGTCGGTGGCCGTAACCGTCAGGTTGCGGACAGCGGTGTCGTAGACCATGTCAGAATCATCGCCCGCAATCTCGCGGATGCCGTAGGCGTAGGTGCCCGCGGCGTCCAGCTTCACCTCGGGGAAGGAGACCTTGCCGTCGGCGCCGTTCTTCGCGGTCGCGACGACCTTGCCGTCCTTGTCGACGAGCTCGAATGAGAACTCGCCGGCCTTGAGGTCGCGGCCGTCGAGCCTCTTGGTCGCCTGGGCCCTGAAGGAGCCCTTGGCCTCGTAGCGGTTGGTGAACGTCGGGGCCTCGCCGCCATCGTAGGAGACGGTGCACTCCAGTTTGCCGTCGCCGTTATCGACGGCCGTGACCGTCAGGCCGTGCGTCGCGGTGTCGTAGATGACACCGCGCTTGGAGACGGCCTTCTCGCGGATGCGGTAACGGTACTCGCCGGCGGAGGACAGCTCGACCTCGGGGAACGAGACCTTGCCGTCGGCGCCGTTCTTCGCGGTGGCGACGACCTTGCCGTCGGAGCCGTCGGCCTCGACCTTGAGCAGCTCGAACTCGAACTCGCCCTCCTTGAGGCCGCGGCCGTCGAGAGTCTTCTTGGCACCCGCCTTGAAGCTGCCCGTGGGCGCCGTGTAGGTGTTCTCAAACTTCGGAGAAGCGTTGAGGATGCCACCGTCCGCATAGCTAACGGTACAGGAGAGCTTTGCAGGGTCATCGGTCGGCGCGGCCTTGACGATCACGTCGTGCTCGCCCGCGTCGTAAGTGATACCGGATTCGCTACCCTTAGCCTCGCGGATGCGGTAGCGGTGCTCGCCTGCGGAGGTCACGGTCACGCCGGGGAACGTCACGTTGCCCGCGGCATCGTTCTCGGCGCTGGCGACGACCTTGCCGTCAGAACCGTCGGACTTAACCTTCACGAGTTCGAAAGTGAACTCACGATCCTTGAGCTTGCGGCCCTTGAGCGTCTTGGTCGCCCTGGCAACGAACACGCCCTCCGGCTTTGCGGTGTAGACGTTGGTGATGCTCTCCCTGGATTGCTTGTCCGCCTCGATCGAGCCCGTCACTGCGCCGCTCGCCTTGTAGCCCGCGGGGACGTCGAGCTCGGTGATGGTGTAGCCGAGACCGGGGTCGAGGTTCTCCCAGGTCTTGGACTCGCCGGCCGCGAGGGCGAACTCCTCGCCATCGCGCGCGGAGTCCCAGTCGACGCGGAACTTGAACTTCCTGCCCGCGTCGCTCTCGGGCGCGCCCTCGACCTTCTTGGTGAAGGTGAGCGAGCCCTTGGGCGCCTCGTACTTGTTGGTGAACGTCGGGGCGGAGCCGCCGTCGTAGGAGACGTCGCAGGAGAGCGTGCCGTCGCCGTTGTCGGTCGCCTTGACGGTCAGGCCGTACTCGTTCTCGTCGTAGGCCACGCCGGGCTCGTCGCCCTTGGCCTCGCGGATGGAGTAGGCGTAGGTGCCCGCGGCGTCCAGCTTCGCCTCGGGGAACGAGACCTTGCCGTCGGCGCCGTTCTTCGCGGTGGCCACGACCTTGCCGTCAGCGTCGACGAGCTCGAATGAGAACTCGCCGGCCTTGAGGTCGCGGCCCTCGAGCTTCTTGCTCGCGCCGGCCTTGAAGCCGCCCTCTGCCCCGTAGGCGTTGGTGAACGTCGGGGCCGAGCCGCCGTCGTAGGAGACGTCGCAGGAGAGCGTGCCGTCCCCGTTGTCGGCCGCCTTGACGGTCAGGCCGTACTCGTTCTCGTCGTAGGCCACGCCGGGCTTGTCGCCCTTGGCCTCGCGGACGGTGTAGCGGTACTCGCCCGCGGCAGTCAGCCCGACCTCGGGGAACTCGACCCTGCCGTCGGCGCCGTTCTTCGCGGTGGCCACGACCTTGCCGTCAGCGTCGACGAGCTCGAATGAGAACTCGCCGGCCTTGAGGTCGCGGCCCTCGAGCTTCTTGCTCGCGCCGGCCTTGAAGCCGCCCTTTGCCCCGTACTTGTTGGTGAACACCGGGGCAGAACCGCCGTCGTAGGAGACCGTGCACCTGAGCGTGCCGTCGCCGTTGTCGGCCGCCTTGACGGTCAGGCCGTACTCATTTCCGTCGTAGGCCACGCCGGGCACGAATCCGGCCTTCTCGCGGATGGCATAGCGGTACTCGCCGGCGGCGGCCAGCCCGACCTCGGGGAACTCGACCTTGCCGTCGGCGCCGTTCTTCGCGGTCGCGACGACGTTTCCGTCCTTGTCGACCAGCTCGAATGAGAACTCGCCCGCCTTCAGCTCTCGGCCCTCGAGCTTCTTGCTCGCGCTGACCTTGAAGCCGCCCTCTGCCACGTAGGCGTTGGTGAACGTCGGGGCCGAGCCGCCGTCGTAGGAGATCGTGCAGTCGAGCTTAGCGTCGTCCCCCTCGGACATGCGCGCGTCCACCGTGAGACCATACGACTTTCCGTCATAGGTTACGCCGCCGGCGTCGCCCTTGACCTCACGGATGCGGTAGCTGCGCGTACCCTCGCCCGTCAGCTCGACGGCCGGGAACTCAACCTTGCCGTCGGCGCCGTTCTTCGCGGTGGCGACGACCTTGCCGAGCGAACCGTCGGCCTTGACCTTCACCAGCTCGAACTCGAACTCGCCGGCCTTGAGTTTGCGGCCCTCGAGGACCTTGCTCGCCTCGACCCTGAACGAACCCTTAGGCGCCGTGTACTTGTTGGTGAACACCGGGGCAGAGCCGCCCTCGTAGGAGACCACGCACTTGAGGGTGCCGTCTCCGTTATCCGTCGCCTTGACGGTCAGGTCGCGTGCCGCGGTGTCGTACGCAACGCCGCGCTCGGAACCCTTGACCTCGCGGATGCGGTAGCTGCGCTCGCCAGCGCCCTTCAGCTCGACCTTGCCGAACGAGATCTTGCCGTCGGCATCGTTTTTCGCGGTGGCAACCACGTCGCCGTCGGAATCGTCAGCCTCGACCTCGACGAGCTCGAACTCGAACTCGCCTTTCTTGAGCTTCCGCCCCTCGAGCTTCTTGGTCGCCTCGACCTTGAAGGAACCCTCGGGCGTCTTGATATTGTTCGTAAACGTCGGCACAACGTGGTCGGGCGTACCGTAGACCACCTGGCAGCTGAGGTTGCCATCCGTGTCGTCGGTTGCCACCACGTCCAGGTCGTACTCGGTCTTGTCGTAAATGACGGATCCGTCCTTGCCCGCCTTCTCGCGGATGCGGTACTTATAGCGGCCCTTGGCGTCGACACTCAGCTTGCCGAACACCACGTTGCCCGCGGCGTCGTTCTTTGCGGAAGCAACGACCTCGCCGTCAGAGCCGTCGTCCTTGACCTTCACGAGCTCGAACTCGAACTCGCCCTCCTTGAGGTCGCGGCCGTCGAGCGCCTTGTGGGCGCGGGCCACGAAGGTCCCGGGCTTCTGGAACACGTTGACGAACTCGGGCTCGGCGCCGCCCTCGTAGGCAACCTCGCACTTCAGTTTCCCGTTACCGGCGTCAGTCGCCGTAACTGTCAGGTCGCGCGCCGCGGTGTCGTAGGCCATGCCGGCCTCGTCGCCGACGACCTCGCGCATGCGGTAGCGATGCTCGCCCAGCGAGGTCACGGTCACGTCGCCAAACGTCACGTTACCCTCAGCGTCATTCTTCGCGGTGGCGACGACCTCGCCGTCGGAACCGTCGGTCTCCACCTCAAGCAGCTCAAACGTGTAGGTATCCTTCTTGAGGTCCGCGCCCTTCACGCTCTTGGTCGCATGGGCGGCAAACGTGCCCTTCGCCTCGTAGCTATTGGTGAACACAGGAGGCTCCGCAGCGGCGTCGGTGCCGATATAGGCAACCGTGCACTCGAGCTTGCTGTCATCGGCCTGGGACGCACGCGCAGTCACCGTCAGGTCGTACGCACGCTTGTCATAGGTGATGCCGGCCGCCGATCCGGCCTTCTCGCGGATGCGGTAGCGGTGCTCACCGGCGGAGGTCACCGCGACGCTCGGGAACGCCACGTTGCCGTCGCCGTCGTTGGTGGCCGTCGCGACGATCTCGCCGTCGGAGCCGTCGGCCTTCACCTTGAGCAGATCGAAGGAGAACTTGTCGTCCGCGGTGAGCTTGCGGCCGTCGAGCTTCTTGACCGCCTTCGCGGTAAAGCTGCCCTCAGGAGCCTTGTACGTATTGGTGAACGTCGGCGAAGCGTTGAGGATGCCGCCGTCCACGTACTTGACGGAGCAGTCGAGCTTGGCGGGGTCATCGGTCGCAACGGTAGCGGCCACCGTCACATAGTGCTTACCGGTGTCGTAGGAAACGCCCGTCTCGGTGCCGCCCTTCTCGCGCATGAGGTAACGGTGCTCACCGGCGGAGGTCACCGCGACGCTCGGGAACGCCACGTTGCCGTCGCCGTCGTTGGTGGCCGTCGCGATCGTCTTGCCGGCCGTGCCGTCCGCCCCGGCCTCAACGAGCTCGAAGGTGAACTCGCCGGCCTTGAGCTCACGGCCCTCGAGTTTCTTCTTAGCGCTCACGGTAAAGCTGCCCTTGGGCTTCACGGTGTAGGTGTTGGTGATGCTCGCCATGGCCTCACTATCGGCCTCGATCGAGCCCGTCACCTTGCCGCTCGCCTTGTAGCCCGCGGGGACGTCGAGCTCGGTGATGGTGTAGCCCAGACCCGGTTCCAAGCCCGTCCAGGTCTTGGATTTGCCGGCCGTGAGGGTGAACTCCTCGCTCTCGCGCGCGGTGTCCCAGTCGATGCGGAACTTGAAGCTCTTGCCGGCATCGCTCTCGGGTGCGCCCTCGACCTTCTTGGTGAAGGTGAGCGAGCCGTAGTGAGGCTCAACGGTCTTCGTCTTGTTGGCGAACACGGGCAGCGAGGACTTGCCGTCGTAGGTTACATCCGCGCTCAGGGAGCCGTCGTCGGCAGCCTTGACCTCCACCGTCACGTCGACGGTCTTGCCGTCGTACGTCACGTTGGCATCGGCGCCCGGAACCTCGCTGACGGTGTAGTCATACGTGCCCGCCTCGACATAGGTGATTGAGCCAAAGTTCACCGCGCCGCCAGCACCGTTGGCGACCGTCAGGCTGCCGCCCGCAGCGCCGTTGGGCATGGGAGCCCCGCCCTTCGCGGCAAGCTTGAAGTTGAAGGCGCGGTCCGTAGCGGGCTCGCCGTCGAGCGTCTTAAGTGCGGTGATCGACGCGTTCGCAGATTGCTCGCCATTCGAGACCGCGTTGGTGAACACCGCGGTCTTCATGCCCGCAGGATCGATAGTCCCCGACGTATCGGACGAGCTCACAAGCTTGTAGCCCGCGGTCGTCTTCTCGTATACGTTGTAGCCCGTGCCCGCCGGCAGGCCGTCGATCACGCCGGCCTCGCCAGCGCGCAGGGTGATGTCAAACGAGCCGTCCTTAATATCGACGTTGTTGTTAATGGGCTTCCACTGCGCGGTGAGGGTCACCGGAACTCCCCTGTGGCTGATGCCCCCCTCGACCACAACGCCCGGCTTATAAATCTTGGACGGGTCGACGCTTTCACTCAGTTTGTCGCCAGCGACCTTCCAGCCCGCGAATTCATAGTTCAGCGAGTAGAACATGCACTTTGGGAAGGTGAAGGTATCGCCCTCCTTGGATGTCACGGAGGCCATTTCTCCAGTGACGTCATCGGGACCCGCAGCATAGTTCACGGTATACGAAAAATCGATCGGCATACGGCGCCAAGTACCGGGGTGAGCGACACCGTCGGCAAGCTCTGACGAAGTCAACTTGACGCCGTCTTCGTCACACACCCACGTATCGGTAAACAAGGAATGATCATAGGAGGACCCGAAGTTTGAATCCCTAGGCAGTCCAGTCTTCCCCATTACAGTCTGAAATAGGCCATCGATAAATTTCGATGGCGAGCATTCGGCGCATTGCCTACGATACGGGCAAGCCCCGAGGGGCCGCCGATCGGGCGCCTCCGGATGGCCGTCTGCCCCTGCCCCGTAGAGGGCCC
>DBEYYU010000004.1:0-10073 GCA_048184855.1 Collinsella aerofaciens | reverse complement strand
GAAGCAAAAATAACTCCTGACCTGCGATTTTCCTGGTGCCCCCGGGCGGATTCGAACCGTCGACACCCGCTTTAGGAGATATGATTTAATGCTACCCCCTACCATTCATCAAGCATCATTGAACATCATATAACCGCAGATAAACATAGCAGTTTGTGTCTTCTGCATCCGGTAGCTGCGCCTACGCTTTTACAAACATATTACTAACAGCTTTAGCTAAACTGCACTCATTGAATTGTTGAAAACTATTCAAAGAAACGGAGTGCAAAGATGTCAGAACAGCCACTCATTAGCGGAAGAGGCACGTGTTGGAAAGACAAGAGATCACCTAACACCTATCGCTATTATTTTTCCCTTGGGGTCAAGGACCCTAAGACAGGGCGTTACAAACGATCCCCAACTTATACGGTTCGTTGCAAGACTAAAACAGAAACTAAGGCTGCAATGCAGGCCAAGCTGGCTGAAATCAACTCCTCTGGCACGATCACTAAAACTAAAAAGCCCACTTTGCTTGCGTCCTACTGCTGGGCCTTTCATGAAAATAGGGACACCGAGCTTGCGCCAACGAGCTATGAAAGAGAAGCGTACGATTGCAGGCATATCGAAGACCTATTCGGTGCGTTTCAGACAATTGAGGGGCTAACTCCCGATCTAATCGAAGAAACATATGCCGAAGCTCGTCGTACGGGAAAATACAAACCATCAGAGCTTGTACGAATCAATGCGAAACTGCGTCAGATTCTGTCGAATGCAGTCGCAAAGAGAATAATTGACCGAAACCCCTGCGCTACCGTTCATGTTCGCAGACCACGCAACAAAAGAGAATCACTTACAATCGACCAAGTAGCTACCCTATGCACACATCTTCAACACATTGAGCTCACCGCCGAAGCCGTTGGTACGCTAGTACTAGTGTATACGGGTATGCGAAAAGGCGAGATGCTGGGCCTCGAATGGCGCGATTGGGACCCTGCCAATAAAACCTTGAAAATTGACAGGCAGTACACCAACGATCATGAACTGAGGGCACCCAAGTCACAAGAAAGCCAACGCAAAATCCCCGTTGGAGAAACCTTGGCCGAACGTCTTCAATCATGGTCAGCCATACAAAAAGAGCTCCTGGCCTCTCTGGGGCTGTCCCAGACTGGCAGCACTCCCATCATTAGCGATATTGCTGTCGAGCAAGGGGTCCCTACTGTCTGTCACATGAAAAACTACATCTTCAACCATTGGTTTCGCGATTTCGCAGTTAGCTGCAATCTTGGAATCTATGAGCCGAACAATTCGACTGGCGGAAAACTATATAAGGGCATCTGCCCGCATCAGCTCAGGCATTGTGTAAGCACTTTTATGCTGGCGAACGGATCGGACGTTAGAAGCGTGCAAGGTATTCTTGGCCACGCGGACCCCAATATCACGCTCAAAACGTATACAAGCCTCGTTCAACAATCAGAAATAAAAGCAGTTAAAGGCTACGAAGACTTCATCAACACCTATATACAGAGAAGCGAGAAATAGCATGTTTTTCATTCATCGTTTTTTTCATAATATTACGGTACTATAATATCGTTTCCGCAGGTAGATGCTTTATCTGATTGACATCTAATGAGTTTTAATACATGCTAAAGCTGTCAGATGACTACGCATGTAGTCATAGAAACCGGCCCCCCAAGTGCTTATGAACCTGGTACGTCTTACAAGCACAGGGAGGGCCCTCATTGAAAGGATAGCTCATCATGGCTACTCCAAAGATTAGCACCCAGGCGTCCACACCGACTTTCCCTACTGGTGCCGCTCAGTGCGATCGGTTGCTCCGCGTTAACGATATCCGCGAAATCACTGGCTGGAGCGAGAACACTGCACGCAAATTCATGCGCGAGTCCGGCAAGCTCATCCAGGTCCATCGCTCTAATTACATGTTTGAAAGCTCATTCTACGAACTTTTCAAACAGCTTGAAGGTCGTACCGCCCACCTTGACTAGGCGGTAAACATGAGCGAGCTACCGTCAATTTCTGACAAATATCGCGATGATGTTAATGAGCAACGAGAGATTAGAAGGAAAATGGATAACGCGAATTTTATTTCGGTGCCCGACTGGGCGTGTTGTGCCACCACTGTCGCTGCCGAGCGCCTCATCCTCGGCCTAGTATGGAAGCTTGGAAATCCTTCCAAAAACAAACGAGCCATGGGCTTTTACGCAAAAAGCAAATGGATTGAGGAGCGCTACCACCTAAGTAAGAACACGATCTCCCGGGCCTATACCTCTTTGACGGATAAGGGGTTTATTCAAAAAGCGGGCGATGGCAGCTGGATGCTTAATTACGCCGCAGTCTACCCCGCCGCAATCGAAAACGGCTGGGAGCCCAAGAAATCTTAAGTCCATAGCCCGACTATCGAGGTCGTGAAGGTCGGTAATCGCCGGGCGTCTATAAGAGCATGCCGCGGATGTAAAATGAAACACGGTCGAATCGAAACAGTTCCCGGACAATTGGCGTCCGGCCAGACACTTCGATTCGACCCTTTTTCATGCCCGCATCTAAAACAATCCTATAATCATTCTCGACATCTTTAACGCCATCACTCCCCCGCCACCAACACGTCGTTGGTGCCATTTTCAACGAATCGATATGGCCGTCCATTCATGGTCTTTAAGGCACGTGATATCATGAAAACGTGCGGTATTTCTCCAATCGAAAACCTGCGTGAACGCATGACTTGAGACGCCTTTTTAGAACTCACCGATCGCAGGACGACTACAAATCAACAGCGGCCGCGTATTTGTTCCCAGCCGTACGGCGTGGCGGAGCCATGCCCATTGTTGATTGGAATGTCGCACGATGACAGACGAGAGAAAAATCAGGGAGATCTACGGTTACGGCATGAAGTCCGTCCTCGATGAGGCCGCCGAGCGAATCGAGGCGAGGTGGCGGGAGAAGCTGCTGCGCGAGACCGCCGACCTCAGGACCGAGAACGCACTGCTCATGGTCCAGGTGGATGAATTCAGCCGCAAGCTCGCCGAGGCGACGGATCGGAATGAAAAGATTGAGGCCGACTGCAATGAGCGGATTGCCTTTATAGAGGAGAAGTTCGAACTCGATACCGCGAACCTCGAACTCGAGAACAACGAGCTCCACGCCGCAAGCATCAGGCACCTCTCCCGTGCTAAGGGCCTCGGCAGGCAGGTTGTCCAGCTCCATGCCGAGGCTGAGGCCATGGTCGATGAGATCGAGCGGCTGCGCGGCGAGCGTGACACTGCACTGAAAGCCCAAGCCGACACACTCCTGGCCCAGCGCGACCTGATGGCCGAGATCGCCGCCCTCAAGGACCGTCTCGCCGCCTCCGAGCAGCGGGCGGCCGTGGCCGAGGCCAAGGTCGAGGTCATGACCCAGATGAAGGGCGAGTAGCCCCGCGCTTCTCCTATCAGGCGGCTGATTTCTAGGAATCTTCTAGAGCGCTTCCAGAAGGTTCCTAGAACCGGGCGCAGCATCTTCGATCGGCACGATGTCTCGGTAGATCAGGCGATGCTTGGCGTCGCGCCATTCGTCGCCGTGGTAATGCCCGAAGAACCAGGTTCGGTAGCCGAGCCGTCCGTCGAGCTCGCCAAGGAATCGTTGCAGCCGGTCGCCCCGATACTCGCGTCCGCACTCGCGGCACATCCCCTCAGCAAGGGCGGCAGGAGCCTCGTGAGTCACAACGTGGTCGACTTTCCAGCCCACGCGGTCGAGCGAGGCGCGGCAGTGCTCCATCTCTTTCTCGCTCGGCATCTCCTCGGGCCACCAGCTCCTCCCCTCCTTGCGATACTGCCTGTCGTTGCTCGCGGCGCCGCCCATGGCAAGGACTGTGAGCCCGTCGATATCGAACACCTCTCCGCGCATCAGGTGCAGCACGTGCGGTCGCGCCTCGTGGATGAACCCGCCGTTCCACTCCCGCACCGGCAGCCCAGCCAGGGCGTGGTGATTCTCATGGTTGCCGTCTACGAAACACGTGGTCCACGGCTTCGACTCGAACCAGTCGAGCCAGTATTTCTCGGCGTTGGATCCATCCCAGACAAAGCCGATGTCGCCGGCCACGATCACCACGTCATCGCGCGTCAGGGTCCGGCCCAGCGGCCAATTTTTGAATGCAAACCGGCTGGACCCGTACTCGGCCCTGCCGTGCACATCGCCTGTCACATAGACCGTCATCAGTACGCACCCCACGGCAGGAGTTTGTCCCCGAGCCTCACGATCCGGTCGTACAGCACCGTGTGCCGTTCGTCCGGGTTGCCGTCTCGGTGAAAATGGCCGTAATACCAGTGTTTATAGTCCAGGCGGTCCTCGAGCTCGTCAAGGAATCCGGTCAGCCGGTCCACATCAGGGCGTTCCCAGCCCGGGTCCGGGTAGAGCGTCGGCGAGAGCATGCGCGTCGAGCAGGTATGGGTGATGACGCAGTCGACCTTCCAGCCGACCTCGTCGAGCTTTGCCCGCGCGGTATCGAAGTCGCGCTCGTCCGGGAGCTCCTGAGGCCACCAGCTGGAATACGGCACGCGGTATTCCCTGTCCACGCTCGTGGCACCGCCCATGGTGAAGATTGTCGAGCCGTCGAGCTCGAAGACCTCGCCGCGCGTCAGGCGCCGAATGGACGAGGTGTCCGACAGGCGCTGCGTCAGCCCGCCATGCCATAACTCCACGGGGCGCTCCGCCCAGTGATCGAAGCGCTCGTGGTTGCCGTCGGCGAACAGTACCGTGTAGGGGCGCGACTCCAGCCAAGCGATGTCGGCGCATTCCTCGGCGGAAAAGTTCCACGGAAAGCCAAAGTCACCGGCAACGATGAGATAGTCGTCGCCGGTAAGGCTATCGCCAAGCTCCCATTCGCGGAGCTTTTGCATGTCGAGCCCACTGTGGATGTCGCCCGTCACATAGACCGTCATCGAATCACCTCTTCCCTCTTGTACGCCGCCAGCTCGCGCTCGACCTGCCTGTCGCCGGTCTCGTTGACCCACCAGGGCCATTTCACCCGGCCGCACGGCTCGTCGACTCCGGCGAACCATTCCCTCAGCTCGTCGAGGCTCACCGGGGAGTGCCCGTTGGCATCGCAACCGACGTCGTAGCGCAGAAGGCCCTGCTTGCGGTTGAACTCGTTGTACGCGCCGCCGCTGCTGTGGATGTGCCCGTGGAGGTGCCACGATCCATGGCTCATGCCCTGCCAGTCGGCCATGGGGTAATGGCTCAGGACGATCTTCTGCCCGTCGATCTTGAGCACGCAGATCGGCGGCTCCACGGTGAACGCGCCCGCGACCGCCGGCTGGGTCCAGTCCTTGTCGTGGTTTCCCGGGACGAGGTGGATGCGCCTGCAGGCGATCCGCTTGCGCAGCCCGTAGGCGTCCTGGGCGGTCATCTTGAATGAGAAATCCCCCAGGATGTAGAGTTCGTCGTCCACGGCGACCCTGCCGTTGATGCTGTCGACGATGGCGTCGTTCATCTGCCAAATCGTCTCCCACGGGCGGTCGGTGAACTTCAGCACGTTCTCATGCCCGAAGTGGGTGTCGCTGGTAAACCAGATCATATTTATGTCTCCTTCTGTCGCTAAAAAACGTTCTCCTTCGAGGTCAGGAGACGTTTTATGAGCGACATGAGGTGCATATCCCTCATGTTTCAAGCTCCAATCTGCCGGATTTGCCCAACTAAAAGTTTACGCCCACGCGCGAACAGGATTTGATTTTTGAAATATGGACGAATTCCTCGTCAGGAGGGTAAAATGGTGCCGACGGCAGCCCAAGTTGTAGAGAGCTGGGCAGAGCCGTTGCTTAATGAAGTTGGGTCATCGTCTTAGCGACGGTGGCCTTTCTTTTTGGGCTTCGAGCCCTGCTTGAGTGCCTTGGAAAGGCCGACAAGGGCCGTGAGGAGCGAGACCATAGCGGTCAGGAGCTTCACGAGCTCGGTGAAATCGGTCATGGGCATCACCTCCCATCAAATGGAGGGCTCTGCCCGGCACGAGGGCTGCCGACAGCAAGGACGATTCTATCAGAGTGGCTGACTCCCGCCCGATATTACCATCCCACCGCGCCTGTGCAAAAAAGAGGGCCGCCAAACAGCGACCCTCCAGCGAAAGTGCATGTTATTTAGGACAGTCAAATTCTTTGAAAAACAAATGGCTGCTGTAGAATTACAAATAAGAGTCACCCGGAAGGAGCGATCGATGAAAAGCAAACGATTTGTCCTGAATGCACTTCTGGTAGTAGCAATATTGACGCTCTTGGTCTTCTCCTACTCATACGTGAATCAGCCAAGATTTGGATATGCTTTATACGCTGTTTTTTCCGGCGAAACAACTTACAACACTTACAACACTATAGGCTTCATTGACGCACTCTTTTTCTATGTAGTCGGCCCCGTATCAAGCGAGCTGATCGCTTTTGTTGTCAGCTACAACCTGAATCAACAAAGCCAAACTCACTCAGCGACTTCGGCCAAACAAGGAATCAATCTCTTCGTAATAATGATAATTCTGCAAATTGCGACTGTGTTGATTACCGCCCTGACCGCAACAAACGTTTTGAAGTATGAGTACGGACTCGTCGCAAGCTGCCTCATGGCAATTGCCGCGGGTATAGCGGTTTCGTATACGACACCGGCAAAGAAGTAGCTCAACTAACAGGGCCTATTTGGAATCCGAATCGTCCATGGAGCCGTCGATGCCGGTTTTGGTGTCGTCCGTATTGGAATCGTCATCCTTGGGGCTTATAGGACACACATTTTGTCCTATAAGCCCCGATCAATTCATACTCCTCATCCTCGCCGAATTGCGAGTATGGCAGAATCGGCACTGGATGGCAGTGCGCTAGGGCACCGACGATAGGCTTTCCAAAACTAGCGAGGCGTGTCTCCGCGAGCGTAATCGCCTCGGTCGACCGCGCGATCGACCTGCGGCGAGATGTCAACGTTGCCACCATGGGCTCGACCTGCGGCGCGAACGCGATCAGCGCCGGCATCGGGAACGGCGCCGACATAGCGGTTGCGAATCTCCCTTGCGTAACCGCGACGCGCAAGAAGCTCATCGCGAACCGCCGGATCTTCGAGCAGGTCCTCATCGCACTTCGGTGCGATGAATTTGGGGAATGAATTGTAGGCGACGCCCTTGTTCGCTTTCGCTTGTTCGACCCACGCCGAGTACGCCTTCTTAAGACGTTGAATGTAAATCTCACAGCGCTTCTCGTACGGCAACGCTCGCTCGGCTTCCAACATGTTCTTTTCGAACGCCGCTTCAAGTTGTTTGACCGCGAAACGTCCGTCGAGTCGAGTCAGATTGAAAGTGCACTTCGGATTGCCGGCCTCCTTGATATCGAGATCTGTCGCATAGACTCGATTGTTCTTGATGAAAATGTCTACGCCCCATGAGGCAAGTAGTTTTTTGAACTGCTCCATATTCTTTGGGTGACCTTCATTGATTGCAAGATGGATCAGCTCGCGCAGATTGTTTTTATAACTGTACTCACCGCGACCGATAATCTCCTTTTCTGTGTCGCGCGGCTGGCGATCACGAATCTTCGAATTTTTCTTTCCCTTTTCAAGTTGAGTAAGATTCCAAGCCTCGTCCATTTCACGGACCCACGCAGCGCGTTCGTACTTTCCGCGTCGCCCACCCGTCTCGCAACGTTTGCCGGTTAACAAATCGGTACGGTTAATCGCCATGTGCACTGCGTAGCGTTTTCCCGCCTTATCACTTTCCTCATGCAACGCGACAATCACTTGTTGATGCGGATAGTGCTTCGCAAGCCATTGCTCCGCGTAGGCCATACACGCATCTGGGGTCATCTTGCCTCCGTTGCAGCTGCACTCCTCGGGCAGAAACGCGAGAATCTGATGAAGCATCGTTATGTTCTTCGCGCCGGCACGCGCGGACCTGTCGTAATGAAACATCTTCCGCGTCATAGCCATCTCGGAAAACCAGTACTTTCCGTTCGCGAGGTTCCAGCCGCCGCGGGCCAAAGCACGCTTTCCGTTGATGTACTTGCGCACGTTCTTCGCGTAGCGTTCGGATGAAATACCTTTCTGCTTAATAACGGTCATTGAGATCACCGCCGTCGGTGAAATAGCGCCGCTCGAGCTCTCTTATGAAGAGAGTGACTTTGCGGGCGTTCTGGTAAACCTTTTCAAGCGTACGAAAAACAGCTTTCTCGTTGTACGCGGGAAGCCCTTGGGCGTTCACAAAATACATCAGCTGATTGAGGTTCGTTCCCTCGCGATACAGCTCGTGATAGATTTTCGCGACTTGGCTTTTATCGAAATCGATCTTCTCGATTTTACCGGCAAGCATCACGCGGCGGGCATACGCACTGACGGTCGCACCGAGTATATCCGCCCGTTTGCGGATCGCCTCGTGCTCGCCATCGGTGACCTTAACGTAAATGACCTTCGAGCGCTTTTCGTCCGAATCACCTGAAACGGGTTGCAGCTTTTTGCTGCGGCCACCGTCATCATTTTTGGAAACTAGATTATCGAGTGATTCACTCCGATGGATCAAGTTATAACGAATGAGTTCGGCTTTAGTCATGCCCGCCTTTTCCGCCAGAGCGGAAAGCGTTTCGTATTCTTCAGAAGTGAGTGTCGCCTTAACGGTATGCGGACGTTTGCAACTCATCATTCATGCCCCCAGGAAAGCAGAGCGAATCGGTGAGGCCACCGATTCAAAACCGATATGAGATTGCTTTCCTTTTAGGAGCGACTGACGTCGCGCCGATTTTTGAAGTGACGCCGTCACTTTCCTTAGTAGAAATGAAGGCGAACTTCATTTCTAACTTTATCGCCGTGGGAGGTGATAAACAAGATGTGTTGGCAGATAAAGGGGGCGAGTATGGCCCCATTTATCTAGCCCAACACCAATCTTGCAATCTCCGGAACGGTGATTGGGCGAAACGCAGTGTAGACGTGGAATGAGAGGCCTCATTCCAAGCGAGAGGCCTCGCGGCGTTGTAACTGCGTGAAGACCGTGAGCGGAAGCGAATTTTTAACGCGAAGGATGCTGAGTGTTAGAAATTCGCTGTAGCGAGAGCGGAGCGGTAATGCGAATGCGAGGGGTGCCGAGTGTTTGCATTACCGCGAAGCGGACTCGGGGCGAGGGCTGGAGCAAGTTGATGGAAGACCTTACCGATTTGCGAACGGTTTTGCCCGAAGCATCCTGCACCGCCGGATTCTTTTGGAACGGCCTCTCGTTTGATTGCTTTCCTATCGTTTGCTCCCAGACTAGGCGTCTAAAAAAGGCAGCCGAAACCGGCCGCCCGCAAATAAATATTTATTTACCGAATGTAAGAGGAGAGGAACGATGCACATTACTCCCAATGGCCGGCGACGTCGACAACCCAATGCTGTCCCGTAGCCTGCTGTTCATAATGTCCCTGGTCCTCAGAGGTGGTATACGAATCATCTACAACGGATCCACCGATACCGCCGTTTTCGCCATCGTTAATAATCCAAGCGTAGGCGGCATCGGATGAATCGAAGGGCCCTACCCTAGTACCACCATGATTGACCCAGAAACGAGGATGACGCGTGTATACCACGTTCGGTACCCAGACCTGGCTGTAGTCGGTTTCCCAGTGGCCCTGCTCGGCAACCCACTTCTTCTGGCTGCCGCCGTTGGAAGAGGAATTGTTGCTGCCGGAACTCTGCGAATTGCCGGAATTCTGCTTGGACTGGGAGGAATCGACCTTGTTGTCCGACTTCGAGGAATCGGAAGACTTGTTATCCTCCTTCTTGGAGTCATCGGACTTCTGGTCCTTGTCGTCGGATTCCTTCTTCTCCTCGGTCTTGGCTCCAGAGGTTTGCGCCGCCTTTTCTTCGCTCGCCTTCTTTTTGTCTTTATTCTTTACCGCTGTGGCGGCCCTTTCCGTAGAGCCGCTTCCTTGCTTTGCAACGCTGGCACATCCAAGTTGAGGTGCCGAAAGGCACACCAGGGTAGTGTCGCGAATGTTGGTGTAGAGCTCGGTTCTCGAGGGTAGTCGCAGGCTGCCCAAGGAACCGAGAATCACCTAGAATGCCGTCATTCTAGCTCATGTCACGCCGCCTTCCTGCCGGGAACCGGGTTGTCGGCAACG
>DBEYYU010000003.1:0-20877 GCA_048184855.1 Collinsella aerofaciens | reverse complement strand
TCCGTGGCCCTTAACGCGGGCACGGTGGCCGAGCTGCCCAGCGGATACTGGCTCATCGTCGCCGACGACGACGCCATCGCCCAGGGCGAGGCCGGCACCGCGCCGATCATGGCCCTGGTCGGCGGCAGCGCCGTCACCGTCAAGCCCAAGGCTGCGACGCCCAAGGTCGCCAAGCACGTGCTGGAGGACAGCACCACTGCATGGCAGAAGGCCGCCGACGCCACGGTCGCCGACGACCTGTACTGGCGCCTCTCGGCTACGGTCCCGGCCGGGCTCACGGCCTACGACACCTATACGGTGCGGTTCGTCGACACCATGGGCGCGGGACTCGACCCCTCCAAGGTGGCCGCGAGCATGCGCGTGTACGTGGCGGCGGGCGCGGACGGCGGCTTTGACGCCGTCCCGACCGGCAAGGACGGCCGCGCCGGCACCGAGCCCGCGAAGGGCTGGACCGACATCACGGCCCAGTGCGGGGTCTCGGTCGACGGTAAGACCTTCACCGTGCGCACCGGCGACCTGATCGCCGCGCTCGGCGGGGTCGACGCCTTTACCGCGGGCGCCCGCGTGGTCGCCGTGTACAATGCGCCGCTCAGCAGCGCATGCAACCACGGCATCGCGAAGGGCAACCCCAACGAGGTCTACCTGCGCTATCCGCGCTCTCCCTTTGCCGACCAGTCCGGTGACGCCGGCTTCACCCGCACGCCGAGCGATGACGCGTGCGCCTACACCTGGGGACTCAGCCTCATCAAGCGCTCAAGCTCGGACGATAAACCGCTCGCGGGCGCCAAATTGCGCATCATCGATGACCGCGGGCGCATCCTAACGACCGACGGCTCGTGGTCGACGGATGCCGACGCGTGCGTCACCACGGGCGCGGATGGCCATGTGGAATTGAGCGGTGTTGACGCGGGTGTCTACACCGTCGAGGAGGTCGCGGCTCCCAAGGGCTACACCGCCTTTGAAGGCAAACGTACGGTGACGGTTACGGCCGAGGGATTGGACGTTAAACAGGTTGCAGTCGCGAAGCCCAAGGTGACCGTGTCGGCCGAAAGCCCTCTGCGGGTTGATACCGCCGATGCCGGGACGGGTTCGATTGAGCTGTCGGTGCTCAACACCCCAAGCAAAGAAGCAAGTCGAGGCTTTATGCCCTCGACGGGAGATAGAACGTTGGTGCTAGTGGCGGTTTTGGCTGCCATCGGAGTGGCGGTTATTGTTGTCGCGCTCGTCATCAAGCGGGGAGGAGGTCGCCGTGAAAAATAATTATCCCCCCTGCTCAATGGCGAACTGCCTCCGTAGCGAGTGACGCGCAGGCCTACCGACCTGATGATCATTGGTTTTGAAAAAGTTACTAGAGAACCTTCCATGAAAAGCGGGGCACCCGGTCGATATGACCGAGTGTCCCGCCTCGTTTGTTGGTGCGGCTTATAGGACAAAATGTGTGTCCCGATAGAACATCCGTTTCCATCCATTAATCCAGCCAGAACGGGTACGGGTCCCTGTGGTGGAGGTCCTCCCACACTGCCCTGTCGCCCCACTCCGGCCCTCCGTCCTCGCGCGACGGCGAGGCGGAGTAGACGCTGAACAGGAAGTCGATGTCCGCGTCGGTCGGCATCGTGGCGAGCTTCCCGCGCGCCGTCCTCGCGTCCCCCGAGTGCGCGTGGCACCACCAGAACACCGCCTTCACGCGCTTGACCGACGTCAGCCCCCGGTGGTTGCGCAGGACGGCCCTCAGCTGCGAGTTCACCCCTCCCTCGATCATGTTGTTGGTCGACGGCAGCGGGCCGGCCTTGGCCAGGGCGGGGTCGAGGGAGGTGAACAGCGTCCCCGCCGACACCAGCGACGACAGCGACGAGCGCGCCCGCCTCAGCCTCTCGTGGGTGCAGGCCCTCCTGCCGTCCACCACGGTCCTGTCCTCCAGGAAGTCGGCCCAGAACCCGCACCAGTCGAGGTAGCGCTCGACCCAGAGCTCGGCCTGGTGCAGCGTCTCGATGCCCATGAGGTCGCGCGCGATGAGGTAGAGCTCGCGCCCCGCCTGGAGCTTCGGCCGCGTCGTCGTGTAGCGCTTGACCTGCGAGAAGGCGTGGAAGGTGCACCTCTGGACCCTGGTGCGCGGCCAGGTCTCGCGCACGGCCTTGGCGAACCCGCCCCGCCGTCGGTGACGACCACCTCGGGCGCCGATCCCGGCGCCATGAGGGCCGACCACGCCCTCGAGTTCTCCGACCTGGCCATGTACCAGGAGACCACCTTCTCGCCGCTGCAGCATATGAGCACCACGAGGTCGCGCGCGACCCAGATCCCGTCGACGTGGAGCACGCGGTGCAGCTCGCCGTCGGGGACGGGCATGGGCCAGACCTCCCAGAACTCGGCCGTCCTGCGCCTGAAGGACCGTCCGCCGCCCGGCATCGCCGCCTGGGAGTCCTTGGAGAGGAGCCACCCGAGGAACTCGTCCAGCCTTGCCGCCGTGTCGTCGTACCTCACCGTCGTCGACGCGCCGCAGGCCGTGCACCTCCACCGCTGGGACCCCGATGAGGTCCTGCCGTTGCGCTTGGTCCGACCGCCGCAGTAGGGGCAATAAACGGCCTTCATGGGCACCTCTTCCGAAAGGATATTTAACGGTTCCGGAAAAGGTTATCTACCTGCGGGAACGATAGGCAACCGGACACACATTCTGTCCGAGCGGTTAAAAGCGGGCACGGAATTTAAACGGCTGAAAAAGGGGCATCGACCTGCGCCGATGCCCCCAACGTGGACACACATTTTGTCCTATAAGCCGTTGGTGCAAAGTAACCTGACCCCTTTGCACCACCACAAAGGTGCCTGGCCCCTTTGTGGTGATCGGCTGCTAGGCGGTGGGGAGTTCTGGCGTGTTAGCCGGCTGCTGCGGCTTGAGGTGGGCGTTGTGCCAGATGATTTGGATGATGTAGCCGAGCATAAAGACAAAGGCCACGCCGCTGATGAAACTGCCTACGAGGGGAAGCCCCGTGAGGGCGCCTGCGATTACGCCACCAACGGCTGCCATGGCGTAGCGGTTCTGGCTGTGTCCGACCATGCGTGCAATCGCGCACCCTGCAAAGGCATTCGACACCAGCGCGATGCCAATGACACCGCACATGAGGGCTCCGGCAAGCGACAGACCGGCGATAGAGATAATCAGCAGTAGGACGGCGGGGACGATAGCAATCGTGCCCAGAAGACCGCTCACCCACAGGGGCATGGGGCGCTGGTGGAGCATACCGGCGGCGCTGGCAGTCGCACGCGGAAAGACGAGCTCGAGCAGCAGGGCGACAAAGCAGGTCGAGAGTGCCGCGGCGACGATACCGCCGATGACATCGTTAACGGTGGAAGTATCCTCGTTCTCGGTGCGGTCGATCTTGAGTGCGCCGACCTCGGCTCCCGCGGCGCGCTCGGGGTCCTCGGAGACGTGCGCGTTCACGGTGCCGGTGATGTGGGCGTTCTTGCCCAGGATGAGCTTGTCGGCCCAAACCTCGACATCGCCATCGACGGTGCCGTCGATGGTTACCGTATCGCCCGCGAGCGCTGCCGACTTGGTGGAGCCTCGCAAGGCAACCGTCTCGCCTATCGCGTAGAAACAGTTAGCGGTGCTGTCGGAATTGAGAACGACATGCTGGCCAGCAACGGTCACGCTGCCATCAACCGTGGTCTCGGCAATGTCGATGGTGCGTGCCGCCAGACGGACGGCGCCGCCCACCGCGCAGTCGCGAATTGAGAGGGTATCGCCCGCGGCGATGATATCGCGGTCGATGGAGACATCGTCCAGTTCGAGACTCTGACCGGCCCAATACAGGTCGCCCTCGACACCGGACGGATTAGAGTCGTTGTCGGTTGCAAGTACGTTGCCTGCCGTGTCCGTGCCGGCAAATGACGCCGTGGGAAGTGCGGCGAGCGCCAGCGCGATGAGCGCGAATAGGATGGTGATGCGGCCCCACGCTTTACGGCGCTGGGTCGACGGGAATTGATTGCGGGACATAGTGAATCCTTCGTCAGATGCTCGATATGCACTTAACAGGGTACCCAACGCGCAGGCGCTCTAAAAGAACCTCTCGGTTGCATTTCGAAGGATGGGCCCGCGCCACCTATTTTTTGCGGTGCAAAAAGTGTGCGATGTCTTCCTCGGTGGGGCTTTTGATGTCAAAGCGCAGCGAGAGCCAGCGCAGACCCATGGTCACGACAACGCATACGACCAGCGCGGCGACATTGCTCATGATGCCGCTCATAACGAGACACACATAGCTTGTCGATCCGGCGATGGCGGCGATGGCATAAAAGTTAGTACGTTGGAAAATGCCCGGAACCACGCCCATAAAGCCGTCGCGCAACATGCCGCCGCCCACCGCGGTAAAAAAGCCCATCATGATGCACACCGCCGGTGCAAAGCCGTAGACCAGCGCCTTGTCCGCTCCGGTGGCGGCATAGATGCCGACCGAGATGATGTCGAGCAGGGGAATGAGTTTTTCGGGTTTGTCGACGATTGCCGGGAAAATGTAGATGATGGCTGCCGTGGCGATGGAAAGCGGCAGTGCCATCGGCTGGTTGAGGATGTAGACGTTGCCCACCTGCAGCGTCATATCGCGCAAAAGACCGCCGCCCAGACCGCAGACCACCGCGAGCGCGACCGCGCCCACCAGGTCGAGCTTGTGCTCGCGCGCAACCAGTACACCCGAGATCGATGCAGCGACAACAGCGAACATCTCGAGCCAAAACGGAATAGCGACCATGGCATCCGATGCATGTGAGGTAATGGTCATAGCGGCGACGACGGGCAAGATGGGGTCCTTTGGGTTACGGATTTTGACAATGCCCGTACATAGTACATGTTCGGTGCCGATTGCGACCCTATTGCTCGGCAAACGGTCGGGACTGGGTACGGTCATAGGTTCCATGTTTGGGGATCCGGGTTGATGCCGAACGCGATGGGGGCGTGGCTGAATAGGAGGGATGTCCAAATTTTGAGTGGAGCTCAAAATTTATCCGGTCGGCTTGCGCCGACCGCGCTGCGCTAAAAACGCGCCACTGGCGCGTTTTCTTTACGCTTTGCGCCCTGGCGGGTTCGAATCCCTCCTCCTGCGCGTAATTGAAATGTGCCCAAAAAGAAAAAAGCCCCATTGCTGGGGCTCATACCATCTAATGGCGGAGGAGGAGGGATTCGAACCCTCGTGACCTTATACAGGCCAAACGGTTTTCGAGACCGCCGCATTCAACCACTCTGCCACCCCTCCGCGTGGGGTAAAAACAAAGCAGGCTCGAAGGCCTGCTTTGGAATTAACTGGCGGAGAGTCAGGGATTTGAACCCTGGAGACGCTTTTGACGCCTACACGATTTCCAATCGTGCTCCTTCGGCCACTCGGACAACTCTCCGTTAAATGCGAAAGTCAGTATACACGAGGAATCGAAAAGTGCAAACAGAAAAGTTGGCATTTTTTAAAACGCTTGGCCGCGCTTGGCGTTGCAGTGGGGTTTGAGGTGCCAAAAAACGGCTTCCGACCAGCGTGGTTGATCAGCTCAATTGTTCAAAAGGGGTATTCATAAGCGACTTGGCAATGAATTTAAAAATCTTTGGGTGGTGCTGTGGGCCACTGGTATGCATTTTGCGACCACAGCCTTGTGCCCGTTGACCTGCGGCTTGGCTCAGCTTGTCCCCACGGCACCGTATCTTGCCCACAGATCCGTCAAGCTTTTGGTCAGCATTTGGTTGGAATGCGCATGAAACGTGGTGCGAGCATGGGCATATGTGGAGGTCATGAGGTTGTAGCTGCATATTCTTGCGGCCTGAGAGGTTGAAAGATATTATTACCAAGTCTTTTCCTGCTTCAGGCGCACCTTCACGACCTGAAGCCACATTTGCCCAGAGGAGGTGACAATATGAAGGCTTATGAACTGCTGTTCTTTGTTGACCCGTCGCTCGACCCCGAGACTCGTCTCGCTGTTATGAAGCGTATCGATACCACGATCGCTGAGGGCGCTGGCAAGGTCGACTCCGTTGACGAGTGGGGCAAGCGCAAGCTCGCCTACGAGATCAACGACCTCACCGATGGTGACTACACCCTCATCAACTTCCACGCAGATCCTACCCAGATCGCCGAGCTTGATCGCGTCCTGCGCATCACCGACGCTGTGGTCCGCCACATGATCGTCCGTCGCGACGACCAGGAGTAAGACTGTCGTTTTGGACTGGGCTTGTGCCCCAAGAGGAAGTAGTGAGTTATGAGCATCAATCGAGTGAACATCACCGGTAACCTCACCCGCGATCCCGAGCTGCGCGCCACCGCCGGCGGAACCCAGGTTCTGTCCTTTGGCGTCGCCGTGAACGATCGTCGCCGCAACGCGCAGACTGGCGAGTGGGAGGACTATCCCAACTTTGTCGACTGCACCATGTTCGGCACCCGCGCCGAGGCCGTGAGCCGTTTCCTGGCAAAGGGAAACAAGGTCGCGATCGAGGGCAAGCTGCGCTACAGCTCTTGGGAGCGCGACGGTCAGCGCAGGAGCAAGCTTGAGGTCATCGTCGATGAGATCGAGTTTATGAGCTCCCGTGGTGGCCAGGGTGGCTACGATCAGGGCGGTTACGCCCCCGCAGCTCCCGCGCCCGCAGCACGTCCTGCCGCACCGGTGGCTACGCCGCCCGCGGTCGACGTCTACGATGAGGACATCCCGTTCTAGGGGTTGTTCACCTATTTTTGAGTGAGAGGCGGCTTCGGTTCGCCGAAGTTGCCAAATGAAAGGTATTTTGACATGGCTAATGATTTTTCTGCACGTCAGCCGCGTCGTAAGTACTGCCAGTTCTGCAAGGAGAACACTGAGTTCATTGACTATAAGGACACTCAGCTTCTCCGTAAGTACATGACCGACCGTGGCAAGATCAAGCCCCGTCGCGTCACTGGCGCTTGCACGCAGCATCAGCATGACATCGCCAACGCCATCAAGCGCGCCCGCGAGATGGCTCTCCTGCCGTACACCGTCCCCGTGGTTTCCTCTCGTGGCAACCGCGACCGCGGCTAAGAAGGGAGACGCATCATGAAGGTTATTCTTCTCGATGAGATCAAGGGCAAGGGCGGCGAGGGTGACGTCGTAGAGGTCGCTCAGGGTTACGCTGAGAACTTCCTGTTCCCCAAGAAGCTCGCTGTTGCCGCCACCAAGGGCAACCTCAAGCAGCTTGACGAGCGTCGCAACAACATCGCCAAGCGCGAGGCCGTCCGTCTGGCTACCGCCAACGAGACCAAGGCTGCCTTCGAGGGCAAGACGGTCACCGTTGACGTCAAGGTCGGCGACGAGGGCATCCTCTTTGGCTCCGTTACCGCCGCTATGGTCGCTGACGCCATCAAGGCTCAGCTCGGTATGGACATCGACCGCAAGCGCGTCGAGCTCGGTAAGCCCATCAAGGTTGCCGGTGCCCACACCGTTGCCATCTCGCTGTACCGCGAGATCAAGGCCGAGGTTGTCGTTCTCGTCGGCGTTACCGCCGAGGAGCTCGCTGCCGAGGCTGAGGTCGAGGAGGCCGCTGAGGTCGCCGAGGCCGAGACCGCCGAGGTCGAGACTGAGGCTGCTGCCGAGTAGCATTTGCTGCAACGCAACAATCTTGTTCTAAGAAGGGCGCTCTGGGAAACCAGGGCGCCCTTTTGTTTTTTGCGCTGAGTGAGTGTCATGGTGAACGTTGCGTCGAAGTCCTATATACAGGACCGTTCATCCGTTTGGTTCGGTGATGATTGGCGGCGCGCGGCGCGTTTTGGGACCGTGGCTGATACTATGGATGCTCGCAAGCGATATGAATGAGGATGCTCATGGCATATGACGATAGGGAGACGGGGCTGACGGTCGAGGACCGCGGCTCAAAGTTGGGTCTTCCCCAAAACCAAGATGCAGAGGCCAATGTACTGGCCGCTATGCTGCTATCGCCCGAGGTGGTCGAAGAGGCCCAGGTCGAGCTGCAGCCCGATGATTTCTACCGGCCCATTCATAAGACCATCTACACCGCGATGGTCGATATGTACAACAGCCGCATTCCCATCGACTCCATCTCGCTGATCGATTACCTGCGAAGCATCAACAAGCTCGATGCCGTGGGCGGCGAGGCCTACATTTTGGAGCTGATGGGTCAGACTCTGTCGCTCGTGAACTGGCAGCACCATGCCGCCATCGTTCGTCGCGATTCGATGCTGCGCGAGCTGATCGGCGCCACCAACGAGATCAACGCGCTGGCATATAACGCCCCCACCGACACCAAAGAGGTCGTGGAGCTAGCCGAGAGCAAGCTGCTCAAGGTCACGGCACGCGAGGTCAAGTCGAGCTACAAGACGCTGACCGAGTTTATGGTTGAGGCCTATAACGAGGCCGAGGAAGTGTGTCAGGCCGGTGGTCAGGCTGCGGGCGTGCCCACGGGCTTCCCGTCACTCGACCGCATGCTCATGGGCTTCCGCGAGGGCCAGCTCATCATTATCGGCGCCCGCCCTGCTGTGGGTAAGACGTCGTTCGCCCTGAATCTGGCGCTCAACGCTGCCGCTGCCGGTTATACCGTCGGCTTCTTCTCGCTGGAGATGTCGGGCAAAGAAATTGCCCAGCGTCTGATTTGCGCCTACGCCATGATCTCGATCAGTGACTTCCGCATGGGCCGCATTAGCCCCGAGCAGTGGGCCAATATCAACGAGGCCACGCAGACCTTGTCCAAGCTCGATATTCTGATTGACGATACGCCCGGCACCACAGTGACCGAGATTCGCGCCAAGAGCCGCCGCATGCTCCATAACAAGGAGAAGGCAATCATCATCCTGGACTACCTGCAGCTGGTGAGTCCTCCGCCGGGACGCCGCTCCGAGAGCCGTACCGTCGAGGTTTCGGAGATGTCGCGTGGTCTGAAGATCATGGCCAAGGAGCTCAAGATCCCGCTCATCGCGCTGTCGCAGCTCTCGCGTCAGGTCGAATCCCGTACCGGCAAGCGCCCGCAGCTTTCCGACCTTCGTGAATCGGGCTCCATCGAGCAGGACGCCGATATCGTTATGTTCTTGGACCGCTCCGCCGACGAGGCCGAGGCCTCGCGCGACGATCGACCCGACGAGGGCGTTACGCGTATCGTCGTGGCCAAGAACCGTTCGGGCCCGATCGGCGACGTCGATCTGATGTTCCTGCCGGCATCCACCAAGTTCTATGAGCTTGATGGGGCACATGCCGAGGAGTAGGACAGGCGCCCGTTGCACGGGTATACTGGGAATGTTTTGTGCTTCTGCGTGCCGGCGTGGCGCGTAGACAGTCCATGAATGTAAGGAGTAAACATGCCGTCAACCGTTTTGGTCGGTGCCCAGTGGGGCGATGAGGGCAAAGGTAAGATTTGCGACCTGGTCGCCGGCGACTTCGATGCCGTCGTGCGCTACTCGGGAGGCAACAACGCCGGCCACACCATCGTCGTCAACGGCAAGAAGTACGGCCTGCACCAGGTGCCCTCCGGCATCATGTATTCCGATCACGTGTCGGTGATCGGTAACGGCTGCGTCGTCAACCCCAAGGTTGTCCTTGAGGAGATCGATATGTTCGAGGCCGACGGCATCACCACCAAGAACCTCAAGATTAGCGGCAACGCGCATGTCATCATGCCGTACCACATCGATCTGGATGGCGCCTTTGAGCAGAAGCTCGGCAAGAAGAACATCGGTACCACCAAGCGCGGCATCGGTCCGTGCTATCAGGACAAGATGGCGCGCATTGGCCTGCGCATGCAGGACATGCTGGACGAGGCACTGTTCCGCGACAAGCTGGAGACCGCTCTCGCCCGCGTGAACCCCGAGCTCGAGCTCATCTACAACCTGCCCACCTACACCGTGGACCAGATTTGCGACGAGTACCTGCCGATGGCCGAGCGCCTGCGTCCCTACATCACCGAGACGAGCCTGCTGCTCAACAACATGATCGATGAGGGCAAGAACCTGCTGTTTGAGGGCGCCCAGGCGACGCTGCTCGACATCGACCACGGCACCTATCCGTACGTGACGTCTTCCAACTGCACCGCCGGCGGTGCCATCACCGGCTCTGGCGTGGGCATGAAGAACGTCGACCGCGTGCTGGGCGTCATGAAGGCCTATATCACCCGCGTCGGTTCGGGCCCCATGCCCACCGAGCTTTCCTATGAGTCCGAGGCCGGCCACACGCTGACCGAGGAGGGCTATGAGTACGGCGTGACCACCGGTCGCCGTCGTCGTTGCGGCTGGTTTGACGGCCCTATCGCCAACTATGCCTCGCGCGTCAACGGCCTCACCGACATCGCCGTGACCAAGCTCGACGTGCTTTCGGCTTTCGACACCATCAAGGTGTGCGTTGCCTACGACGTCGATGGCGAGCGTTACACGAGCGTGCCCGAACACCAGGTGCGCTTTGAGCATGCCAAGCCCATCTACGAGGAGCTCCCTGGCTGGAAGTGCGATATCACCGGTTGCCGCAGCTTTGAGGAGCTGCCGCAGGAGGCTCAGGACTACGTGGCGTTTATCGAGGATCTGGCACACACCCGCGTGACGTTCATTGGCGTTGGCGCTGGTCGCGAGCAGATCATCAACCGATTCTGGAAGTAATCGGGACTATTTGGTTATTGCGATATACCCCTTTGCAGCCCGGACGGGCGGCCGAGGGGTATATTTGCTTGCAAAGGGCTCGCGCGGAGCGGGCCGTTCATCCATAGAGGAGGCACCCTTGAAGGCGGACACTCAAACCATCGACATCCTGTTGTTGGGCAGCGGCGGCCGTGAGCATGCTTTGGCAGCCAAGCTCGCAGCATCACCGCGCGCCGGCAAGCTCTACATTGCGCCGGGCAACGGCGGCACCGCGAGCTGCGGCGAGAACGTTGTTCTCGACGACTGCGATCCTGCGGCCGTGGCGGCGTTTGCGCAGAGCCACGGATGCGGACTTGTGGTAATTGGCCCCGAGGCTCCGCTCGTGGCGGGCGTGGCCGACGCCGTGCGCGCGGCGGGTATTCCCTGCTTTGGCCCGGGTGCCGAGGGCGCCCAGATGGAGGGCTCCAAGCTGTTCTCCAAGCAGCTCATGGAGCGCGCCGGTATCCCTACGGCGGCCTACGGCTCGTTTACCGACGAGGCTTCGGCTCTTGCCTACGTGCGCGAGCAGGGCGCCCCGCTGGTCGTCAAGGCCGACGGCCTTGCCGCGGGCAAGGGCGTTATCGTGGCAACCGAGCTTGCGCAGGCCGAGGAGGCCGTGCGCGAGTGTTTTGGCGGCACCTTTGGCGATGCCGGCAGCACCGTGGTTATCGAGGAGATGCTCGTTGGCCCCGAGTGCTCGCTGCTGGCCTTTACCGACGGCAAGACCGTTCGCCCCATGGCCACCTCGCAGGACCACAAGCGCGCGCTCGAGGGCGACAAGGGCCCCAACACCGGTGGCATGGGCGTCTACAGCCCGGTGCCCATCGTGACTGACGAGGAGCACGCCACGATGGTGAAGGTCATGGAGCAGACCGTGGCCGAGCTCGCTGTCGAGGGTATCGACTACCGCGGCTGCCTGTACGGCGGCTTTATGCTCACGCCTGCCGGCCCCAAGGTGCTGGAGTTCAATGCCCGCTTTGGCGACCCCGAGACGCAGGTCGTGCTGCCGCGCCTTAAGAACGACCTGGTCGAGGTCATGCTGGCTTGTGCCAACTGCGAGCTCGATCAGATTGAGCTCGACTGGCGTGACGAGTGGGCCGTGGCCGTTGTCCTGACGAGCGCGGGCTATCCCGGCAGCTACGAGAAGGGCAAGGTCATCACCGGTATCGCCGATGCCGAGGCCATGGAGAACGTGACCGTGTACCACGCGGGCACCGCCGTGGTGGACGGCCAGCTCGTGACCAATGGTGGCCGCGTGCTTGCCGTGACCGCTCTGGGCGACACGTTCGAGAACGCTCGCAACCTTGCCTACGAGGCCTGCGAGAAGATTGATTTTGAGGGCAAGACCCTGCGTCACGACATCGGCCTGCGCGCGCTGCGCGGCCGCGACGCCTGGGATGCCTAAAATCCGAGAGGAATGAGACGGATGGACGAGAAGAACGAAGAGCTCGTGGACGCGCAGATCGTCGAAGAGGACAGCCGCATGTATGGGCACGCCGAGGGCGAGCCTGGTGGCGAGGTCGCTGACGAACCGGCACTGGTGCTGGGCGACGACGACCCGCACGATGCCGAGCTGCACGAGAAGATTCTTTCGGAGGAGTGCGCCTGGAAGGGCAAGATTCTCGACGTCCACCGTCTTGAGGTTGAGCTGCCCAACGGTCACCGCAGCGCCCGCGATATCGTTCGCCATCCGGGTGCGGCGGCCGTTGTGGCACTGACCGAGAGCGGCAAGATCGTACTGGTGCGTCAGTACCGCACCGCCATCGACCGCGTGACGGTCGAGATTCCTGCCGGCAAGCTCGACCCGGGCGAGGACCCGCTCGATTGCGCCAAGCGCGAACTGCATGAGGAGACGGGCTTTAAGGCTGGTCGTATTCGCTTTTTGACGTCGATTGTCACGTCCTGCGGTTTTTGCGATGAGATCATCCACATCTACTTGGCTACCAAGCTCGAGTTTGATGCGCCCAACCCCGATGATGACGAGTTTGTCAACGTGGACCTGGTGCCGCTGCACGAGCTGATCGACGCCGTGCTCGACGGCAAGATCGAAGACGCCAAGACCGTCGTAGGCGCGCTTGCCTGCGACAGCATCGCGCACCGACTAGGCGGGGCCGAGCTTTAACGAGCGGGGATGATCCCGCAGGTTTGTGTAAGTCAGCGAAAGTGCTCCATTTGAGACAAGGTGGCCTAAAAGAGGAGGGAAGCGTATGGATATACGCGACCGACGATTGAAGGCCAGATTGTCCAAATGGAGCACTTGCAGCGTCGAGACGAAACGCGGTTTGGTAAAACCGCGTAAGGTGATTATGCTGAAGAGGTTTTTGTCTTATTACAAGCCCCAGATGGGGCTTTTTGTTGCTGATACTGTTTGTGCTCTGGTGCTTGCCGCCATTGACCTGGCGTTCCCCATTATTCTGCGCAATTTGACCGGTGGGCTATTTACTCAGGGTCAGGCTGCCATTATGCAGGCGCTCGGCATGATCGCGGTGGGCTTGGTGCTGATGTATGCCGTCCGCTGCGCCTGCCGCTATTTTGTGAGCTATTGGGGTCACGTGATGGGCGCGCGTATGGAGTCCAAAATGCGCGAGGACCTGTTCGACCAGTATGAGCGCTTTAGCTTTGCATACTTCGACCGCAACAGCTCGGGCGACATGATGAGCCGCGTGGTCAACGACCTGTTCGATATCTGCGAGGCGGCGCACCACGTGCCCGAGTGGATCATCATCTGCGGCATCGAGATCATCGGCTCATTTGTGATCCTCTTTACCATTGCCCCGGTGCTGGCGCTCGCCATGGCCGTGGTGACGGCGGCGTTTGCGGTCATCATGTTTTGGCAGAACATGCGCATGCGCGAGGTCTTTAGCGACAACCGCAAAAAAATCAGCGGCATCAATGCGCAGCTGCAGGATTCGCTGGCGGGCATGCGTGTGGTCAAGAGCTTTGCCAATGAGGAGACCGAACGCTTCAAGTTCCGCGCCTCAAACAATCGCTATCTTTCGTCCAAGGAGAACATGTATCACGCCATGGGCGTCTATACCGCGACGTATGGCCTGCTCTCGGGTGTGCTCTATGTGATCGTGGTGCTGCTGGGCGGCTGGCTGGTCGCCCAGGGACAGCTGCAGGCGGTCGATATGGCGACCTTTGCACTCTATATTTCGCTGTTCTGCACGCCGCTTGAGACGCTCGTCAATTCGGCCGAAACGTATCAGAAGGCTATCGCCGGCTTTAAGCGTATGGACGAGGTGCTCTCGACCGCGCCGGATATCCAGGACAAGCCGGGCGCCACGGATCTGCAGGTGACTGCCGGCGCCGTGGAGTATCACGACGTGTGCTTTAACTACGAGGACGTTGAGCTGGGCGAGGGCGATGCCGACGAGCGTCCCGTTATCGACCATATGGATCTGTCCATCAAGCCCGGGCAGACCATCGCTTTGGTTGGCCCTTCGGGCGGTGGCAAGTCCACGACCTGTTCGCTGTTGCCGCGCTTTTATGACGTGGCTGCCGGATCCATTAGCATCGACGGCCAGGACGTGCGTGATGTGACGCAGCAGAGCCTGCGTCGCGCCATCGGCCTGGTGCAGCAGGATGTCTATCTGTTTGACGGTACGATTGGCGAGAACATCGCCTACGGCAAGCCGGGCGCTACGGCGGAAGAGATCGCCGAGGCGGCCCGTCGCGCCAACATCGATGCCTTTATCGAGTCGCTTCCACAGGGCTATGACACGGTCGTGGGCGAGCGCGGCAGCCGTCTTTCGGGCGGACAGAAGCAGCGCGTTGCCATCGCGCGCGTGTTTCTCAAGAACCCCAAGATCCTGATTTTGGACGAGGCGACGAGTGCTTTGGATAACGAGAGCGAGGAGGCGGTGCAGGCGTCGCTCGAAGAGCTGGCACGCGGCCGCACCACGATTATCATCGCCCACCGCCTTTCTACCATTAAGCATGCCGATGAGATTGCGACCGTTGAGCATGGTCGCGTTGTGGAGCGTGGCACGCACGAGGAGCTTCTCGCCCGTGGCGGCACCTATGCCCGTTACTATCGAATGCAGTTCGAAGGTGCGCGTGCGCACGAGCTCGACTGATTGATATGACAGGAAGTTTATGGCTGACAAGAACCCTTTGACTCCGGAAGAAGTGACGGAGTTATTCTCCGAAATCGATGCATCCGGCGTCTTGGATCCGACGCTTGCCAAAAAGCGAACTGAGCGCATGCGTGAGAAGGAGGCCGCGGCCAAGCGCGGTGACAAAGCGGCGCTAGCGCAGCTGCGCAGCGAGGACCGCGCGAGCCAGGCAAAACATATCGACCCGCTGTCCGAGGACGATCCTTCGGGCTCGCAGGTGAGCCATACCATTACGAAGACCGCGATGGCCGTGGTCATCGGTATTTTGGTGCTGATCGTGGGCATGCAGATCGGCTACGGCGTGATGCGCCGTCTGAATACCGCCAACCTGTCCGAGAGCGTTTCGGTCGATACCGTTTCGACCGCGCTCAAGGGCGGACTCGAATGGGGCAATGGCTTTACGCAGTTCCCGCTCGATTTTACCGTCGACGAGGCAGATGAGCGTACGGGCACGGTCGAGGTGACGGTGTTGGACACATCGTCTGCCAACGAGCTCGAGCTGCTGTCCAACGGGCAGATCCAGGCCGCGGCGCTTGCGACCAACGCGCTGCTCAACGATAAGATCGACCGCGTGGTGTATAACGTTCACGCCTATATCGACGAGGATAGCAACATTCAGCACGATTCCTTCTTTGGCATGTTCCCCGCGCGGGGCCACCAGAGCGCCATTTTGACGTTCGTGTGGACCAAGAGCTCATCCAACGCCACGAGTATCGACTGGAAGATGCGCATCGTGAGTATGGATGACACCATCGCCGAGCGCATTCAGAAGCAGGTGAACTCGGTGTCGTCGTTGATTGAGGACCCGGTGGTGAGCCAGACCAAGATTGACGAGGAAAAGGCCGAGCGTGACCTGGAGCATCGTCTGCATGGCCGCGAGATTTTCCGCGGCGGCAAGCCCGATCGCACACCGTCCGAACTGCTGGAGCAGGACAAGAAATAATAAGATGCCATCATCCCGCGTGAGCCACAAGCCCGCGCGGGATGATTTTTCTGGGACGGGGATTAAAAAATCATTATGCATAGAAAGTCATAATTATCATTTTGTAAACATTTCGATGAAATTAACGCCATGAGGCATGCTTGCGGTTACAATACCGCGAGGCCTAACTACACACCTTTAAGCCGGTTCTGTGAGACCGGGAAGGAGAATTATGGCGAACAACCATACCGCGGGCGCTGCCGCCCGCACCTTCGCGCCCAGCGAGCTTTGCCAGCGTATGCTGGCCAAAACCAGCAAGGGCACCTGCGGTCCCTGCATCCTGTATCTTGAGGATGGGACCATTTTTTATGGACGTGCATGCGGCGCCGAGGGCACCGCGACCGGCGAAGTCTGCTTCAACACCTCGCTCGAGGGCTACTTTGAGGTCATGACCGACCCGAGTTATGCCGGCCAAATCGTAACCATGACCTATCCGCAGATCGGCAACTACGGTATCGACGAGACCGACGTCCAGTCGGCCTTCCCCGGCGACGCCGTGCGCTCCGCGAGCGCTCCGGCTATGCGCGGCATGATCGTTCGCGACATGTGCGCCACGCCTTCTAACTGGCGCTCGGCCGTCAGCGTGCCGGAGTACCTGCGCGCTCACGGCATCGTCGCTATCGAGGGTGTCGACACCCGCGCTCTGGTGCGCCATCTGCGCGACAATGGTTCCAAGATGGGCATTATCTCGACCGAGATCTTCGACGTCGACGAGCTTGCCGAGCGTCTGGCCGCAGCGCCCACGCTGGTAGGCGAGAACCTGGTCAAGACCGTGAGCTGCCCTGAGCCCCACGCCTTTGCTGCCGCCGACCTGCCTGCCACGCATGACTTTGCGCTTGCGGTTGCCGCTCCTGCCCGTCACAAAGTGGTCGCCTACGACTGCGGTGTGAAGCGCGGCATTCTGGAGGGTCTGGTCCGCGCCGGCTGCGACCTTACCGTCGTGCCGTGGGATACGCCTGCGAGTGAGGTGCTCGACATGAATCCCGATGGCGTCTTTTTGTCCAATGGCCCCGGCGACCCCGACGCCGTGGTGGAGACCTACGAGCAGGTGCAGCAGCTGATCGGCAAGGTGCCGGTCTTCGGTATTTGTCTTGGTCACCAGATGATCAGCCTGGCCTGCGGCGCCCAGATGGAAAAGCTTAAGTTCGGTCACCGCGGTGGCAACCAGCCGGTCATGAACCTGGTGAGCCGCCGCGTGGAGATCACCGCGCAAAACCACGGCTTTGGCCTGCTGTTCCCCAGTCTGGGCAAGCTTATCCCCGAGCTTTCGGGCGGCGAGACCGAGCATGCGGCCGATGGAGATCTGCGCGTTTGGGTGCGCCGCGGAATCGCGCCGGTCGTGATGAACGAGCGCTTTGGCCGCATTCGCCTAACACATGTGAACCTCAACGACGGCACCGCCGAGGGTATCCAGCTGCTCGACGCCCCGTGCTTCTCGGTCCAGTACCACCCCGAGGCCTCGCCTGGCCCCACCGATGCCCACTATCTCTTTACCGCCTTTACGCGACTCATGGACGGCGAGGAGAACTACCTGGACATCGACACCGCGAAGGACCGCCTTGCCGGCTGGAACTTTGCTGAGTCCGAGGAGAACTAATATGCCTAAACGTACTGACATCAAGCGCATCCTCGTCATTGGCTCGGGCCCCATTGTCATTGGCCAGGCCTGTGAGTTCGACTACTCCGGTGCCCAGGCCTGCAAGGTGCTCAAGGAGGATGGCTTTGAGGTCATCCTGGTCAACTCCAACCCGGCGACCATCATGACCGACCCGGGCTTGGCCGACCGCACCTATGTCGAGCCCATCACTGCCGAGTTTATCGAGCGCGTAATCAAGAAAGAGCGCCCGGACGCGCTGCTGCCCACGCTGGGCGGCCAGACCGGTCTGAATGCCGCCGTCGAGCTGGCGAAAGACGGTACGCTCGACAAGTACGGCGTCGAGATGATCGGCTGCGACCTGGCCGCTATCGAGCGCGGCGAGGACCGCAAACTCTTTAACGAGGCCATGGCCGAGATTGGCCTGGAGGTCGCGCGCTCGGGCTATGCCTACAGCGTGGCAGACGCCGAGGCCATCGCCGAGCGCGTGGGATATCCCTGCGTGCTGCGTCCGAGCTTTACCCTCGGCGGAGCCGGTGGTGGCATCGCGCATACTCACGAGGAGCTCGTCTCCATCGTGAGCCAGGGCCTGGAGCTCTCGCCTGCCCACGAGGTGCTGGTCGAGGAGTCCATCGAGGGCTGGAAAGAGTACGAGATGGAGGTCATGCGTGACCATGCCGGCAACGGCATCATCGTGTGCTCCATCGAGAACCTCGACCCCATGGGCGTGCATACCGGCGACTCCATCACCGTGGCGCCGGCGCAGACCCTCTCCGACCTTGAGTATCAGCGCATGCGCGTGGCCTCGCTCGCCATTCTGGAGAAGATCGGCGTCGAGACCGGTGGCTCCAACGTGCAGTTTGCCGTGAACCCCCAGACCGGCCGCCTGATCGTCATCGAGATGAACCCGCGCGTGAGCCGTTCGTCCGCGCTGGCCTCCAAGGCCACGGGTTTCCCCATCGCCAAGGCCGCCGCGCGCCTGGCCGTAGGCTATACGCTCGACGAGATCGTCAACGACATCACCAAGGCTACGCCCGCCTGCTTTGAGCCCACAATCGACTACTGTGTGGTCAAGGTGCCGCGCTTTGCCTTCGAGAAGTTCAAGGGTACCGACCCCACGCTCACCACGCGCATGAAGGCCGTGGGCGAGATTATGGCGATCGGTCGCACCTTTGAGGAGGCCTTTGGCAAGGCTATGCGCTCGCTGGAGGATGGCCACCAGGGCATTTGCGCCGGTGGCAAAGAGGGTGCCGATAAGCTGAGCGACGACGAGCTTGCTCAGGCCGTGGCAACCCCGACCGAGCATCGCATCTTCTTTGTGGTCGAGGCCCTGCGCCGTGGCTGGGACATCGCTCGCATCCATGCCATCTGCGGTATCGATCCGTGGTACCTCAACCGTATCAACGATATGGTGCAGGTCCAGGAGAGCATCCGCGGCCTGCGTGTGGAGGATATCGACGCCGACGCGATGCGCCTGCTCAAACAGTACGGTACGAGCGACGCCGAGATCGCCGCGCTGACCGGCTCGGACGAGCGCTTTGTGCGCGCCTATCGCAAGGGTCTGGGCGTGGTTCCCAGCATGAAGACGGTCGATACCTGCGCTGCGGAGTTCTCGAGCGCCACGGAGTACCACTACAAGACGTACGAGAACATCTACCGCACGAGCCCGGATGCCAAGAAGTGCGTGGCACCCGACGAGACCACGCCGGCGGACAAGCCCAAGACGATGATCCTGGGCGCCGGCCCTAACCGCATTGGCCAGGGTATCGAGTTCGATTACTGCTGCGTGCACGCGAGCTACGCGCTGGCGGCCCGCGGCTTTGAGACCATCATGGTCAACTGCAACCCCGAGACCGTTTCGACCGACTACGACACGTCCGATCGCCTGTACTTTGAGCCGCTCACCTACGAGGACGTCATGGACGTTATCGACGTTGAGCGTCCCGATGGCGTCGTGGTGACGCTCGGCGGCCAGACCCCGCTTAAGCTGGCGCGCATGCTCGAGGAGAGTGGCGTCAACATCATGGGTACCAAGCCCGACGCCATCGACTTTGCCGAGGACCGCGAGCGTTTTGCCGCCTTGCTCGACAAGCTGGGCATCATGTACCCGCCGGCGGGCCAGGCAACCTCGTTTGAGGAGGCCGAAGCCGTTGCCGCGCACATCGGCTACCCGCTGCTGGTGCGTCCGAGCTACGTGCTGGGCGGCCGCGGCATGATGATCGCCTACGATGCCGAGCATCTGCGCGATTACATGGCCGAGGCTGCGCGCATTAGCCCCGACTACCCGGTGTATCTCGACCGTTTCTTGGAGGGTGCGATCGAGTCCGATGTCGACGCCCTGTGCGATGGCGAAGAGGTCTACATCGGCGGCATTCTGGAGCATATCGAGGAGGCCGGTATTCACTCCGGCGACTCCGCGACCTGTATCCCGCCGTTTAGCTTTAGCGAGAGCCTGCAGGCAAAGCTTCGCGAGACCACGCGCCGCATCGCGATGGCGCTGGGCGTACGCGGCCTGGTCAACGTACAGTACGCCATCAAGGGCGAGACCGTTTACGTGATCGAGGCCAATCCGCGCGCAAGCCGTACCGTGCCGTTTATCTCCAAGGCCACCGGTGTGCCGCTCGCCAAGTGTGCCGCACGTATCATGGCGGGCGATTCCATCGCGAGCTTGGGCCTGCCGAGCGACGAGCGTCAGCTCGATTGGTTCTGCATGAAGGAAGCCGTTATGCCCTGGGGTCGTTTCCCCGGTGCTGACGTTATCCTGGGGCCCGAGATGAAGTCGACGGGCGAGGTCATGGGTATCGCCAAGAGCTACCCCGAGGCATACGCAAAGACGCAGCTGGCGATTGACTACAAGCTGCCCGATCCCAGCAGCGGCAAGGTGTTCATCAGCGTGTGCGACCGAGACAAGCGCCACATCCTTTCGGTCGCCCGTATCCTGCGCTACCTGGGCTTTGACATCTGCTCCACCGAGGGCACGGCGCGCGTGCTGCGCGGCGGCAACGTGACCTGCGAGGTCGTGGAGAAGATTAGCGGCCCGCACGACGGCGAGCGTCCCAACATCGGTGACCTGATCGCCGATGGCAAGATTGCGGTAATCATCAACACGCCGTATGGTCCGGGCTCGCGTGGCGATGGCTACCTGCTACGTACCGAGGCCGTACGCCGCGGTGTGACCTGCGTGACGGCGATGTCTGCGGCCAACACCTACGTGAGTGCCATCGAGGCGGTGCGCGAGGACCAGCAGGGTCACGGCAGCGCCAACGACATGGGCATGGACGTCATCGCCCTGCAGGACCTGCCGCAGCACACGGTGTAGTTGACCTGGCCGGCCGGGGCGGGAGGGGCCGAGATTTCCCCCTTTCGCTCCGGCTGCAAGCAGAGTCGCTCAGGAGGAAACTCGGCCCCTCCCGCCCCGGCCTGCGGTGACTTGGTTGCACCGTGTGCTGCCGAAGGGGCTTTGCGCGATGACTAGGGCTGAATAAAAAGTGAGTGTGGGATCCGCCGTTCGTTCGAACGGCGGATCCCACGTTAATATTTCAGCCAACGTACGTCATGGCAATCCCCGGTAGGTCGCAGGGTGGCGGCTGAGCCTTTCCC
>DBEYYU010000002.1:0-33954 GCA_048184855.1 Collinsella aerofaciens | reverse complement strand
AAATCTCACAGGCCGCGCACGGGCCCCTGTGGGCGAGCAAGCTGCGGAAACACGGTCGGTCCAGAGTAATGTCGGCTGAAAGGTATTCTGGCTGATGGGATAACCGATGCGTTCTCTGATTCGAAAAAGGCGGAGGCCCTGGAGAGGGACTCCGCCTTATATACAGGGGGCGATGTTATTCGCGGGCTGGGGGATTAGACCAGGCGGGCGTTGATCGTCTTGGCGATCTCGGCGGCGTCGGTGGAACCCTTGACGGTGGCACGGAAGTCCTCGTCCATGAGCGCCTCGGCGACCTTGGACAGGATCTTGAGGTGCGTGGTGCCAGCCTGGGCACCCGGGATGAGCAGGGCGATAGCCACGTTAACGGGAGCGCCGTCCATGGTGTCCCAACCGGTCACGCCGGACTCGTCCTTAACGACGATGACGGCAGCCTCGGTAATGGCGTCGGACTTGGCATGCGGGATGGCGAAGCCCTCCATCATGCCCGTGGTGCCCTCGGCCTCGCGAGCCAGGAAGGCGTTCATCACGGCGTCGGCGTCGCTGGCGATACCTGCCTTGACGGCCTGGTTGGAAACGAAGCTCAGAGCCTCGTCACGAGAAGCGAAGTCCTCGGCGACAAAGACATTCTCGACCTTCACGAAGTCGGCAGCCTCGGCCTTGGGGGCCTCGACGGCAGCGGCCTTGGGGGCCTCAACGGGCTTGGCTACAAAAGCGGCCTTCTGATTCTTCTCGAAGTCGTACTTCTTGAAGGCCACGAACAGAATGCCACCGACCACAGCGCCGATGAGGATCGCGAGGACCCACAGCGGACCGTTCTCGACAACAGGCAGGACCAGGAAGCCGCCGTGAGGCGCCGGATCGTGAACGTTGAAGAAGATGGTCAAGATGGAAGCGATGGAAGAACCGAGCATCATGATGGGCATAACGGGCCAGATGTTCTTGGTCATGAACGGAATGGCGCCCTCGGTGATGTGGGTGCAACCAAGGATGAGGTTGACGATACCGGCGTCATGATCCTCCTGGCTGAAGTACTTCTTGCCGACAACGACAGCGAAGGTGGTGATCAGCGGCGGAACGATGCAAGCGGCGGAGACGGCAGCCATGAAGTTGGTGCCGAAGTTGTAGGTCTCGGTGCCGACGCCAGCTTCGAGAGCGGTACCGAGCAGGAAGGTGCCAGTAGCGTAAGCAGCCTTGTTGACCGGGCCGCCCATATCAAAGGCGCACATGCAGCCGATGGCCAGGCCAAGGATCACCGGACCGGAGTTACCGAGGCTCTGCAGGAAATCCATCATGCCCTGGTTAATGGCAGCCATGGGGCCGGAAATACCGAGCATGACCAGGCCGACGATGGCGGTAGAGCACAGCGGATACAGGAAGATTGCCTTCAGGCCATTAAGGCTCGCGGGAATTTTAGAGAAAACCTTCTCGAGCAGCAGGATGACATAGCCAGCGAGGAAGCCGCCGACGATGCCGCCCAGGAAGCCAAAGCCCACACCTACGCCACCGGCGTCGATCATGCCGGTATCGGCGTTAACAGGCAAGCCCTGGATGGCGATCATACCGGCGACGAAACCGGGGACGAGCGCCGGGCGCTTGCCGATGGACTCGGCGATGTAAGCGGAGAGCACCGGAACCATGAGGTTCATGGCGATACCGCCGATAATCTTGAGCATCGCGGCAAAGCTGTTGTAGTCGGCAGCCGTCGAATCAAAGGACGTGATGCCCCACAGGAACGAAATGGCGGTCAGAACACCACCGGCAACGACGAAGACAAGCATGCGGCTGACGCCGTTCATAAGGTGCTTGTAGATGACGTGACCGATGGACTCCTTCTCCTCGACCTCGTCCTCGACATCGGCGGCAGCGGCAACCGTGTCGTCGCCCTTGGCGGCGAGCGCGCGGTCGATCAGCTTACCAGCAGCCTCGACAGACAGGGCCTTGGAAACACCAACGGAAACCATGGGCTTACCGGCGAAACGCTCAGCCTGGACATCCTTATCGGCTGCGACGACGACGGCCTTGGCACCGGCGATCTCGCTCTTGGTGAGCTCGTTCTCGACGCCGACCTGGCCATGAGTCTCGACCTTAATGGTCAGACCTCGCTCGGCAGCAGCCTTCTCCAGCGCCTCCTTCGCCATGAAGGTGTGCGCAATGCCGGTCGGGCAACCGGTCGCGGCGATGATGTCAAACTTAGCCATGTGTCCCTCCTTCTTGAGTACAGCGCCCGCGGGCGCTCCCCTACACGCGCTTCGATGCGCGTTTTTCCACAACTGAAAGATACCAACCTACCGTCCGCGTGAGAAGAGACAAGGCGCAATTCTCCGGTGAAAGGTTCTTTCATAACCGTAAACGGCAAGTGAAAGTTTACCATCAACACTTGAAACGGCAAGGTGTATCTTGTAATTGAAAATGCCCGTATACTATGGCATTGCAAATCAAGCTAGATTTTCATGCCAACCAGGAGCCATCCATGACCGATAGTAGCAAGAGCGCACTTTCCCTCATTAGTACCCATCAGGGATACAGCGAGTCCGAGCAGCGCATTGTCGACTATATATTGGAGCACCAGTCCGAAGCGCCACGCCTCACGGCCGCTCAGCTCTCGCGCGCTGCCGCCACGTCCGAGGCGACCGTTTCGCGTTTCTGCCGCAAGCTGGGCTTTGGCAGCTTCCGCAGCTTTCAGTTTTCGTTGGCGAGGGATTTGGAAAGCCAGCGCAACGAGGGCCTGACCGACGAGGTCTCGCTCGATAATATGGAGCAGAGCCTAAAAAATATCCTCGCCGCCAAGGTGAGTGAGCTTAATGCGACCATCGACGGCATAGATCACGACACGTTGGCCGCAGTTGTACACGCGCTTAAGAATGCCGGCGTTATTGAGTTCGCCGCCGTGGGCAATACGAACGCGGTCGCGCTCGATGCGACGTTTAAGTTTTCGCAGCTGGGCCTGCGCTGCATGGCGAGCACCATTAGCGAGACATCAATCGGCTTTGCGCTCACGTTACGCCCGGGTGACGTCATCGTGCTAATCTCAAACTCTGGCAAATCGCGCCGACTGAATCGCATGGCAAAAGCGGCTCGCAACTGCGGCGCAACCGTAGTCGTCATCAGCAGCGATAGCAAGTCTCCACTTGCGCGCCTGGCAGACTACACCTTTAATACCGTCAATCACGAAGCGCTGCTGACAACGGGTGACTTCGCGTTCTCCAAGATGAGCGCCACGATGATCATAGAGGTCGTCTACAACTTCCTGCTGCCCGAAATCGAGGACGCCCGAGAGCACATCAGCTACTATGAGGAACTCATCCAACCGGATAAGGTCGTGGAGTAAAACGCGAAGTGGGACAAAAAATTCAGTCTATTTTGTCCCACCAACACCGCTGATACGACCTAACCTCGAGCTTCTTCAAGCATCTGCTTGGCATGCGCCAAGCTCGCCTCCGATTGATCGCCGCTCAACATGCGGGCGATCTCGGCGGTACGCGCTTCGCCGGTTACCTCGTCCAAATGCGTCTGGGGAACATCGCCCGGTTCCTTACTGACAACATAATGTTTGTCGGCCATGACCGCAACCTGCGCAAGGTGCGTTACGACGATGACCTGATGAGTAGCGGCAAGATCGGCCAGCACACCAGCAAGAGCACGAGCCGTAGAGCCGCCGACACCGGCATCGACCTCGTCAAACACCAGCGTATCAACACCGTCCGCGTTACCGAGGACGACCTTGCTTGCCAGCATGACGCGGCTGAGCTCGCCGCCCGACGCAATGCGGCGCAGGGGACGTGGCGTCAAGCCGGCACCGCTGCGGTATAGCAGCTCGTAGCTCGAAGGACCAACGGGCGTCCACTCAGCACGGGGAAGATCGCGCGACTCCCAGACGAGCTCGGCACCGCCCATCTCCAAGCGAGCCATCTGGCGGCCGACCTCGTGGCAGAAGCGCGGGGCCGCCGTATTGCGAGCGCGCTTAAGTGCCCTGGCAGCAGCGAACAGCTCGCGCTCGGCGCTCCCGAGTGCCTCACGCGCCTTTTTGATCTGTTCATCGCCATCATCGACCAGCGACAGCAGCTCTTGTGAGCGGTCGCGCATGGCAAAGACATCGTCCATGGTCGGACCCCACTGACGCAGCAGGCCCTTGAGGTCGGAATACCGCTCGCGCATGCGAGCGAGCTCGCGAGGATCGAAGGCGACCCCATCGCGATAGGAACGAAGCTCGTTCGCGCAATCCTCAAGAGAGATGCAGGCATCCGAAAGTGCATCGGCAATGTCGCCCAGTTTGCGATCGACGGTAGCCATTCGGGAAAGCTCCGCCACGGCACTGTTCACGGCATCGAGCGCTCCCCCTTCAGAGGCAAGCGATGCATGGGCATCATTAGCTGTGGCAACCAGTACCTCGGCATGTTCGGAGCGCGGCAGCAGTTCCTCGAGTTCCTCATACTCGCCTGGCTTGGGGTCGACCTCGCCGATGCGCTCGAGGGCAAAACGCGCTTCCTCGACGCGACTCCCCTGCGCACGCGAGGCCTCCTCGACGCGACGGACCTCCTTGGCAGCCGCGCGCGAGGCTTTAAAGCAGGCGCGGTACACATCCAGCGCCTCAAGCGCAGAGCGCCCCGCCCAGGCATCGACCATCGCAACGTGATGCGCCGGATCGAGCAAGCGCTGGTGCTCGTGCTGGCCGCACAGATCCATCATCACGCCAACGCGCTCCGAAAGCTCGCGCACACTGGCGATGCGGCCGTCAATCTTCACGCGGCTGCGGCCCTCGGCAGAAAGGCTACGCTGGACCGTGAAACCCTCCGTGTCGTGTGGACCGTCGAACAGCCGCGCCTCAACGCTAGCAAGCGCCTCGCCCTCGCGCACCGTCGAAGAATCCGCGCGCTCGCCCAAAATAAGCTTGAGGGCCGAGAGCAGCGCGGTCTTGCCGGCGCCGGTTTCTCCGGTCAGAACCGTTAGGCCCGCGCTCGGAACCAGCGTCGCCTCGCGAATGAGTGCAATGTTAGAAACCTGCAGCTCATCGATCATGACGGACTCCGTAGAAAACGCGGCTCACCGAGTTATAGAAGCTCTCGGGGCCGTAATCGAGGAGCAGCACATCTCCGAGCCCGCGGCGCACAGCCACGCTCTCAACGGTGCCGTCGCAGGTAATAAACTGTCCATCGATAGCAATCGCCGGAACACTCGGACGGTCATCAGACATAAAGATCTCGACGACATCACTCGGCGAAGTCAAAAAGGCACGAGCCTGAATGGTGTGCGGCGCAATGGGTACGCAGACCATGCCCGTATAGTCGGGGCTCACGATGGGGCCGCCTGCGGATAGTGCATAGCCAGTGGAGCCGGTCGCCGTGGACACGACCACGCCGTCGCCACGCAGGCGATCGATATGGTGGCCGGACACCGTGATGTCAAACTCGACCATATCGGACAGGGGGCCGCGCGTGAGCGCCATGTCGTTGAGGGCGAACGTGCGCACGACATCCTTCGTACCGTCTTCGCGCACGGACACGATATCCGCAGCGATGGTGGCGCGACGGCTCACATGCAGCTCGCCGGACAGGGCGTCGCTTACGACCTGCAGAATGTCGCGCTCCTCGGGACTCGCAGCAGTTAAAAAGCCCAGGTGACCATAGGAAAGACCGAGGATAGGAATCTCGCGATGGTTGAGGATGCGGGCAGCGCGCAGCAACGTACCGTCCCCGCCGAGCGTAATGACCAGATCGGAGCCATCAATATCAGGCGTGCTTTGAATCTTCGATCGCTGGTCGGCAGCCCATGCGACTTCATAGCCCTGGCGCGTCAGCCAAAGCTCGAGCATCAAGCCGCTCTCGACCGCCTCTTGCTTGTAATAATTGGGAACCAGAAAGACCTTCATAGCATTGCAGATTTCTCGCTCATAACCGATACCTGGAATTGCAGCTCGTCTTGCGAGCGGTCGCCGGGGTCAAATCTCGTGCCGTACAGGAAAAACTCAACGTTGCCCTTGGCACCATGAATGGGTGACACGCACACATCGACCGGGAAGAGGCCCTTGGCAGCAAAGAGTTCAACCGCCGCCACGAGTGTATCGCGGCGCACGGCGGGATCGGTCACAATGCCGCCCTCGCCCACCAGCGCCGCCGGAGCCTCAAACTGCGGCTTTACGAGCGTGCAGAATGCACCCGTAGGCGCCAGGCACGCCAGCACCGCATCGATAATGTTCGCGATGCTGGTAAACGAGACATCACACACAGCCAGGTCGATGGCGCCGGCATAGCCAAGCTCAGGCAGCTGCGTCACGTTTGTGCGCTCATGCAGCATCACGCGATCGTCCTGACGCAACGACCAATCGAACTGGGCGCGACCCACGTCCACCGAGACAACGGTCGCAGCTCCGCGCTTGAGCAGACAATCGGTAAAGCCGCCGGTAGAGCAGCCCACATCCAGACAGGCAAGGCCCGTCGGATTGATGCCAAAAGCATCAAGCGCACCTTCGAGCTTAAGTCCGCCGCGGCCAACATAGGGAATGCGCCCCTTCACGTGCAGCGGCAGGCCTGGGTTCACCTTAAGGCCCGGCGAAGTCAAGCGCTCGCCGCCACTCGAGACCAAGCCGGCCATAAGAGTGCGAAGGGCATCCGCGCGATCGGCGCAGATGCCCTGTGAAATCAGTTCGTCATCAAGACGCACGCGTTTCATGAATGCCATCAACCATTCGTATCCGGAAATGCGGCCTAGCTATCCTGGGATTCGTTTGCCGCATCCTCATCGTATTCCTGCTCGAGCTTGTCGGCCTCACGCGGCGTCAACTCAAACTTGTCGACCATATCGACCGCGCGGGAGCCCAGCTCAATCGCCTCGTCAAACAAATCGAGCGAACGCTCCAAGGAGGTATCCTTGGAGCGAACGGTAGCGATAATCTGGTCCAAGCGGTCCGAGATCTCGTCGAAGTTACGGACAGAACCCTCTGGCATGACTACTCCTCGACGGAGTCGATGTCAGCCCCGGCGGCATCCGCATCCTCGGCCAGCACGCCAGCCTCAGCCTGAGCAACCGCAACCTTTGCGGCAGCCTCGGCAGCCTGGGCCTCCTCGCGGGCGCGATCTTCGGCTAGCAGCTCCTGGTACAGGTCCTCACCCGGCAGCTCCTCGCTGCGAGCGATCTTGCCCAGCACGCCGTTGACGAACGACGCGGACTGGTCGGTGCCATAGGCCTTGGCAAGCTCGACAGCCTCGTTGATCACGATGGCGTCCGAGACCTCCTCGTCGGTGAGGAAACGCATCTCGTAAACGGCGATACGCAGCAGATTGCGGTCGGCGCCGGGCATGCGCATAAGATCCCAGTTCTTGGCAACGGAGCGCAGAGCGCAGTCGATGCGGTCGATATGCTCGTAGGCACCGCGGCAAAGCTCCAGCGCATAGGGGTCGAGGGGACCCTTCGAGATCAGGAAATCGCCCTCGAGGACGCGCTCGAGCGGACTGTCCGTGGCCTCGGCCTGGAACAGCAGCTGCAGCGCCTGACTGCGGGCAAGCGTACGCCCGCGATAAACCTTAAGGCTCAAAGGTTACTCCTTGGGGAAAACGAGGCCGTCGATGCAAACGTCAACACGCTCAACCTCAACGCCCACTTGGGCATCGATGGCGGCGACCACGGCGGCGCGAACGGCCTCGGCGAGTTTCTTGAACGGATAGCCAAAGAACACCACGACGCGCACGGTGAGTGCGAGCTTGTCGCCGACGACCTCGGCCTCGACCGCCGGCTCAGAAGCCGGGGCCTTGGACGAGAGCATCATGGAGACAAGGTTGGTGGCAAGGTCCTTGACGCCAACGGAGGCGATGCCCTCGACATCCGACACGGCGCGCGAGACGATGGCGGTCAGAACATCGGGCGAAATGCCGATGCCGTCAATCTTGATTTCCTGGGGCATGAGTCCTCCTAGAAGAGTTGGTTGCTAGACGCGGGAGACGAACTTGCCGTCGCGGGTGTCAACCTTGATGACCTCGCCCTCGTTGAGGTACATGGGGACCTGGATGACAGCGCCGGTGTCGATCGTGGCCGGCTTGGTGGAACCCTGGACGGTGTCGCCCTTAAAGCCCGGGTCGGTCTGGACGATGGTGGTCTCGATGAACATCGGCGGGGTCACGCCCATGAGCTCATCGTCGGCAAAGAGCAGCTGGCAGATGTCGTTCTCGCGCAGCCACTTGGAGTTCTCGCCCACCATGTCCTCGGGAACGGGAACCTGCTCATAGGACTCGTTGTCCATGAAGATGTAGTCGGTGCCATCGTTGTAGAGGTACTGGAACTCACGGGTGGTGAGCATGACGCTCTCGAACTTGGTGCCGGCGTTGCAGGTGTTCTCGACGACTCGGCCGCTCTTGATGTCGCGGGTCTTGTAGCGCACAAACGCGCCGCCCTTGCCCGGCTTGACATGCTGGAACTCGACGATGGTGTAGACCTTGTCCTTGATACGGAGACCGAGGCCGTTCTTGAAGTCGGCGGTAGAAATGGTAGGCATAGCGACCTTTCTTGTTATGGGCAGAACGCACAAGCGTCCAAATTACATACGACAGAAATTATACACTTGCAGACGGCGCCTGCGGCGAGCGCATAAAAAGAGAACGCGGGGCGTCCGAATCGATCCGGACGCCCCGCCCCAAAAATCTATCGAAATGGGCTAGCAATCGATGACGTGCAGGTCGTGCGGGGTCTTGGTGAAAGGCTCGTAGCCGTTCTCGGTGACCACGCCGTAATCCTCCAGGCGCACGCCGCCCACGCCGGGCAGGTAAACGCCGGGCTCCATGGTGACAACCGAGCCGATCTCGATGGTGTTCTTGCTGCGGTTGAAGTTGGGCAGCTCGTGGATGTCAATACCGACGCCGTGGCCCAGGCCATGATTGTAGTAATCGCCATAGCCGGCATCGCCGATGATCTTCTTGGAAAGCTTGAAGATGTCGTTACCCTCAACGCCCGGATGGATGGCGGCGACGCACTCCTCGTGCGTGCGGCGCACGAGTGCGTACAGGTCGAGCTGCTCCTGGGTGGGCTCGCCCATCACGACAGTGCGCGTCATGTCGGAGCGGTAATCGCAATAGCCCGCGCCATAATCCATGAGAACGAAATCGCCCTTCTCGATCACGCGGTCGCTCGGCACGGCATGCGGGTTGGCGGTGTTGGGACCGCTCGCCACGATGGAGCCGAAGGCAAGGCTGTCTGCGCCGTTGGCGAACATAAAGTTCTCGAGCTCGTTACGAACCTGCTTCTCGGTCATGCCAGGCTTAATAAAGCCGAGCATGTGCTGGAAGGCGGCGTCGGTGATCGACTGTGCGTGGCGCATAAGCTCGATCTCCTCGGCATCCTTGATGGCGCGCATCTTGCGAATGTCGTCGTGCATCAGCGGCAGCATGCAGGCAACGGAGCGATCCTCCAGGCCGCGCTGAATACCCTGGTAGAAGTTAATCTGCATATCGTCCTCGACAGCACAGACACGGCACTTGTTAGCCGCAATCTTGCCGGCGACCCAGCCGGGGATGGTGCCCTCGTCCATGTCGAAGACCCAGGGGCTGCCGGCGGGCGTGTTCTCCTCAAAGCTGTTGAGGTAGCGCGAGTCGGTGTGGAACAGGCACTGGTCGGCCGTAATAAACGCAGCGTGCGGGAACTCGAAGGTGTAGTCGAAGACGCCCTTAACGCCCGTAAGCCAACGAAGGTTGGCCTCGTCGCGCACCACGATGGCGTCGTAGCCACGCTCGACCATAAGGGCACGGACACGCTCGATACGACCGGCAGGACCGGCAGCAAACTCAGACATGCAGATTCCTTTCTTGTTGTCTCTATATAGACGGGACGGGTCTCAACCGAACGACGGAATCGCATGCGATCCGCAACCGATTGGAAACCCGCCCCTCAACATGATACGAAAGACGATGGAAGTCAATAAATCTTAGAGAAGTTCTTTACGAGAAGCCAAGTAGGCGTGAGCATGGCGCTCAAGAACCTCATCCTCAACGTTCGTTAGGCGAATGGCGCCGAGTGCCGCGGGCAGCGGCAACATGCTGCGGTTCGAGCGTGCAAACTGCTGCTTGCGGAACTCCTCGATATATGCGGCAGGCTCCAGATCGAAGGCAAGTTCCTCGATACCAAAGTCCTCCAAGCAGTCATCGACCTCAAAGACGTAATCGATATCGAAATCGCAGGCATCATGTGCTAGGCGTGCCTCAAAGCGAATGCCCTCGGACAACAGCTGGTAGGCAGGGGCCTGCGAAGCGGCATCGCCCAAGCAGGCGCGCAGGGTACGCTCCCCCGTCTTGCCAAAATCGAGCGCATGGCGAGCGCTCGGGTTCGTGGCCATCAGTACGTCCTTGCGGGCAGTCTGAGACCATTGAACGGCATTGACGAGCGCGACCTCCTCGCCCGCGAGAATCTCGGGGACGGTCTCAGTAAACTGATTCCAACGGGACTTACTGCTCGAAAGCATGGTGCCAACAAGTACCACATAGCCGAGCTTGAGGTCCTCGGGGTCCGCCTCGCGAACAAGGTCGAGGTCACACACGACCAAGCCCGGTTCGGGACGGAACGCGATAGCGGGAAGCGCATTGGCCGACGAGGCAATGAGCGGCTTCATGGTCGTCGCGACCGTGAGCATGGCGTCGAAGGTCGTCGGCAGCAGCGCGCACTCGGTTCGGCCACACCACTGGTTGGCGCACCAGCTAACAACCGAGCAGGTTGCGGCATCGCCAACGGCGACAACCAGATCGTCGCAGGTAATGCCGTTGGCAGACAAGGCGCCAAAGATAGCATCGGCATCGGCCAGCGTGGCACCAGCAGGCGAAACCTCAAGGGAGAACTGCGACACGGCAAAACCGGCGTCGACCAGCGCATGCTCGACGACCTCATCAAAACGTTCTGACGAGGCGGAGTTCCAAACCACCATCGCGCGCTTAGGCTTGCCCACAGCCGAGGCAAACATACGCGACAGCTCATCGAACGCGCCCAATCCGACACGGACATCGACGCTGCGATTTTGGAAATTGATCAGTTGGCGGCGAATCATAGCAGTCCACGCTCCAAAAGCATCTCGGCACAAAGGTAGGAAACGTCCTCGAAGGACTTGTTGCGAATATCAAGGGTAATATCGGCGGCCTGGCGATACAGCGGACGGCGATGCTCAAACAAGCGCGCGGCATGCTCGGGCGAGCGGAAATCGGGGCGCGTGTCGGACCGACGAATCTGGCGAATCGAATCCTCAAAGTCGCCCTCGAGGTACACGCACGTACCCATTTCGTGCATCAGCTCAATATTCACCGGCGTCTCGACGATACCGCCACCGCACGAAACCAACAGACTGCGCTCGCTTTGGAGCGAACGGAGCGCCGAGGTCTCGAGCTCGCGAAAACGATCCTCACCCTCGGTCTCAAAAATCTCGGTTACCGACTTGCCGCAACGGCGGACGACTAGGCGGTCGGTATCGATAAAACGCCGCTTGAACATAGTGCCGACGTTGCGCGCGAGCGTCGATTTGCCCGCGCCCAAAAAGCCGATAAAGAAGATATGGTCGCAGCCGTGTTTGGTGTGCTGGGACATGACGAGACCTATTCCTCGCAGGGAAGGTCGCGCAGGGCCCGGCGCTCAAAGATACGGAAGATCTGCGTATACCACAGGTCCTGCGTGGCCTGCGGCTTTACCAGGATGGTATCGACGCCGGCGAAGTTGCCGCTCCACACGTCCGTGTAGAGCTGATCACCGATCAGCACCGCCTCGTCGGCCGTGGCGCCGAGGCGCTTAAGACCCGCCTTGAGGGCAAACGGTGCCGGCTTCATGGCGTGGCTGATGGCCTCGAGTCCCAGCTCGCGTGCTGATGCCATGACCTGGTCGCGATGCCAGTTGTTGGACACCATGCACAGCTTAAAGCCTTTGGCGCGGGCGGTATCGAGCCAAGCGGAAACCGCGGCGGGAACCTGCTCGGTGTCGCGCGGCACCAGGGTGTTATCGCGATCGAGCAGAATGGCGCGTTTGCCGTCGGCCCACAGGGTATTAAGGTCGATGCGATCGACCGAGGCAACGTAACGTTTGGGGCTAAAAATCCTCATGCTAATTCCAAGACTGTTGATGCTCTTCGTAGGTTTGCGAGAAGTACTCCTCGTCCTGCGTAATGTAGAAATACAGGTCATCGGAGTCGGTCGGCTCAAGCGTGGCCTTGAGTGCCTCGAGCGACGGAGAGCAGATGGGCGTGGGTGGCAGACCCTCATGCTTATAGGTGTTATACGGACTATCGCTCTGCAGGTCGTCGGCGGTAACCTCGCCACCGGTGACATACATCATAGTCGCATCGCTATTGAGATAGCGCAGACCGTCGAGCTTGCCGGCAAGGCGGTTGTAGAAAACCGAGGCCACATGCGCACGTTGATCGGCGTTGAGGCCCTCGCGCTCAACGATAGAGGCCAAGTTGACGATGTCGTAGTCGGACATCTCCACACCGTAGCGTTCCTTGATCTTGGCTTCGCAGCTCGCAAAGTCAAGCGACTTGTACTCGGTCTTAAACTGATCGAGCATAGCGCGAATCACGTCATCGGCCGTCGGCGAATCGCCCAGCGAATAGGTCTTGGGGAACAAGAAACCCTCGAGCGAATCGTTGGCGGCGCCCTTAAGGAAGCTATAGTCGTCCACGTAGTTGGAGGCCTTGGCCTGGTTGAGGAAGTCTTCCTTAGAGATGCTGTCGTAGGCCTGGGCCACACGGTCGGCGACTTGATCGACCGTCAGGCCCTCAGGGATAGTCAGCGTATTGGAGCCCGCGTTGGGGCCTTCCATGAGCTGCTGAACAACCTTGGTCGCATCCATGAGTGTGGTGAACGAATAATCACCAGGCTTGAGCGACATATCGGCGTTGAGCTTTTTCACCGCCGCATAGTAATCCTTGGGATTTTCTACGATATGGTTCTCGGAGAGAATCGAAGCGATGCTGTCACCCGAGGCACCATCGGGAATCGTGATAGTAACCTGCTGGCCTGCAACGACTTTCGCACCCTCACCGCCAAAGAAGCCCTTGACGGCTGGCACGACAAAGAAAACGATCGCGACAAGCGCAAGCACGGCAACAACGCCACCGATAATCATAGGCACCGGGGAGCTTTTCTTTTGAGCACCGCGACGAGCATGCGTGTTGTAGCTCGAGCGGGTCGCCGGAGCAACGCCATGCGAACCACGAGCGTGATGCGAATGCAATTGGGGGGCCTGCGTTCGCTGGGTAGGTGCCTGCTGCTTAAAGCGGGTGCCGCCTGCAGGCTGGGCCGTACGAGCAGTGGGCTGCTGAACCGCGTGAGAAGCCGAATGCTGAACCGAACGAGCAGAAGGCTGCTGACCCGTCCGTTGAACAGGTTGGGCCGAACGAGAGAAGGACTGCGCCGGGCGCGCGGCAGGCTGAGCTGCGCGCTGCGTCGGCTGTGCCGGACGCTGGCCAGGCTGGGCAGGGCGCGACGCCGGCTGCTGTGTACGATTCGGCTGGCGCGGATCGGAAGCACTAGGCATGCGAAACCTCCTCGTTTTTACGATCGAGCCACGTCTGCAAAAACAGGCTGGCGGCAATCATGTCGATCTTGCCCCTCATCTGCTTTTCGTTGAGTCCCTGCTCGCGCAGGATACGCTTGGCCTCTTGCGAGGACAGACGCTCGTCCTCAAACTCCAACGGAAGATCGAGCTCGTCGGCAATCTTTTGCGCCACAGCGGCAACGCGCACGGCCTGAGGGCCGGGCTCACCGGCCATGGTCAGGGGACGTCCGCTTACCAGGATGTCGGGCTCATAGTCCTCAACCAGGTAGCGGAACGTCTTGGCCATACCGGTGACCTCGGCAGCCGGAAGCACCTTGACAGGCATTGCCATCTTGCCATCACGGCTCGAGACGGCGATGCCAATCCTGGTCTCCCCTATGTCCAGCGCGAGCGCAACCACAGCGACTTCTTAGATTCTTAGGCGCCGAGCGCGGTCTTAGCGGCCGCGAGGGCATCGGCGATGCCGGCAGCATTCTTGCCACCGGCCTGGGCCATGTTGGGACGACCGCCACCGCGACCGTCGACCAGACCCGCGATCTGCTTGATCACGTTACCGGCGTGGAAACCGGCCTTGACGGCGTCATCGGAGCCGGCAGCGAGCAGGGCCGGAGTGCCCTTCTCAGTCACGCTGGCGACGACACAAGCGACAGGGCCGGCGACCTTCTGGTGCACGGTATCCCAAACGTTGCGCAGGTCAGCGGCCTCGAGACCCTGAAGCTCAGCAACAACAAGCTTGTAGCCATTCAGCTCGACAGCACCCTCGATGGCGCTGGAGATCGCATCGGAGGAGCCACCAGTGAGCGCCTTCTTGAGCTTGTTGGACGTCTCGCGCAGCTCGGCCTGCAGGTTCTCCACGCGGGCGGGAACCTCGTCGACGCGGCACTTGAGCGCAGCGGCGGCGGCGTCAACGAGCGCCAGGCGGTCGGCCATGTAGTCGAGGGCACCCTTAGAGGTCACGGCCTCGATACGGCGGACATTGGAGCCCGTGGAGGACTCGGAAATGATCTTGAACAGGCCAATCTCGGCGGTATTGGCGGCATGAGTGCCACCACAGAGCTCGCGGGAGAACGGCTGGTCCTCGGCGCCCACGGAGACGACGCGGACAACATCGCCGTACTTCTCTCCAAACAGAGCGACAGCGCCGGCAGCCTTAGCCTCGTCAATGCCCATGACACGGGTCACAACCGGCTTGGAAGCGAAGATCTGCTGGTTGACCAGGTCCTCGACAGCCTTGAGCTGCTCGGAGGACAGGGCCTCGAAGTGCGTGAAGTCAAAGCGCAGGTGCTCGGGCGTCACCAGCGAACCGGCCTGGGAGACATGCTCGCCCAGGACCTGCTTAAGGGCGGCGTCGAGCAGGTGGGTGGCGGTGTGGTTGCGGCGCAGGAAACCACGGCGCTCGGCGTCGAGCGCGGCGGTCACGGTAGCACCGACGGTCAGCGTGCCCTCGGCAACGTGGGCGACGTGAGCATACAGGCCGTTGTGGTTCTTGGTATCGGAAACGGTCAGCGAAACGCCCTCGGCGGAAAGCTCGCCGGCGTCACCCTGCTGGCCGCCCATCTCGGCGTAGAACGGGGTGCGGTCGAGCACGACCTCGACGTTCTCGCCGGCGGCAGCGGACTCGACAGACTCGCCGTTGCGCACGATGGCGACAACCTTGGCGCCCTCGATCACATCGTTGTCATAGCCGTCGAACTCGGTCGCAGCGACCTTGTCGGAAAGCTCAACCCACACGTCGTTGAAGCTGCCCCAGGCGTCGCCCTTGGCATTGGCGCGGGCGCGGGCCTTCTGGTCCTCCATGCAGGCAGTGAAGCCGTCCATGTCGACGTCGTGGCCAGCGGTGCCGGCGATCTCGACGGTTAGGTCGATGGGGAAACCAAAGGTGTCGTGCAGCTTAAAGGCAACATCGCCCGGAAGCACAGCACCCTCGGCAAGCGCTGCCAGTGCCTCATCCAGGTAGACGCGACCGTTGTCGAGCGTCGTGGAGAAGCGCTCCTCCTCGGAGGCAACGATACCCTTGACGAGCGCGACGTTCTTGAGCAACTCGGGATAGGCCTCGCCCATCTGAGCGTTGACCTCGTCGATGAACTTGGTCAGGAAGGCACCCTCGATACCCAGCAGGCGACCGTGGAACACGGCACGGCGGAGCAGACGGCGAAGGACGTACTCGCGACCCTCGTTACCGGGGAGGATGCCGTCGGAAATCATAAAGTCGACGGCACGGGAGTGATCGGCGATGATGCGCAGCGAGCGGCTGACGCCGGAGTAGTCATCGGCGTCATAGGTCTTGCCGCTGATCCCCTCGCCCAGCTTGATGAGATGCTGCATCAGATCGCCGTCGTAGTTAGCAGTCTTGTGCTGCATGATAGCGGCCATGCGCTCCAGGCCCATGCCCGTATCGAGGTTGCGGTGCGGCAGCTCCGGCATGGAGCCGTCCTCCTGACGGTCGTACTGGGTAAACACGAGGTTCCAGAACTCAAGGAAGCGGTCGCAGTCGCAGCCGGGCTTGCAGTCGGGTCTGCCGCAACCGACCTCCTCGCCCATGTCAAAGTAGATCTCGGAGCACGGACCGCAGGGGCCGGTGGGGCCAGCGGCCCAGAAGTTGTCGTCCTCGCCCAAGCGGGAGATGTGGTCCTCGGCAACGCCCAGAGAACGCCACACGTCGTGGGTCTCGTCGTCCTCAGTAAAGACGGTAAAGTACAGGCGGTCGAGCGGCAGCTTGAACTCCTTGGTGATGAGCTCAAAGGCCCAGGCGCAAGCCTGCTCCTTGGAGACGCCGCCAAAAGAGAAATCGCCGAGCATCTCGAAGAACGACAGGTGACGGCCGTCCTCGCCGATGCAGTCGATGTCGTTGGTGCGGACGCACTTCTGGCAGGAGATCGCGCCAATCTCCTTCATGGTCTTCTTGCCCTGGTAGTACTCCTTAAACTGGTTCATGCCGGCGTTGGCAAGCAGCAGTGAAGGATCGTCGGGGACGAGGGACGAAGAAGGATAGAGCTTAAGACCGCGCTCCTCAAAGAAGTTGAGGAACTTGGAGCGGATCTCGGCCGTAGTCATTGACGGGTAGTCAGCACTCATAGAGGGAATCTCCTCGGTTTCACATCGAAACAGTTCAAACGTAACGATATTACCATCCCGCCGCGCAAGTGCAAAAAAGAGGGTCGCCAAACAGCGACCCTCCAGCGAAAGTGCACGTTATTTAGTACTGCGCGATCCTTTGAAAAAGGACTGCTGTATAATTGCATATAAGATTCACCCGGAAGGAGCGATCGATGAAAATCAAACGATTTGTCCTGAATGCACTTCTGGTTGTAGCACTTTTAGCGCTCTTAGCCTTCTCATGCTGGTACGCAAACCAACCATCATTTGGATACGTATTGTATACAGTAATGTCCGGCGATAAGGCTTATTACACTCTACGCGCAATTGACGTTCTCTTTTTCTATGTAGCCGGCCCCTTATCAATCGCTTTGGTCGCGTTTCTTGTCATTTACAACTTCAAGAAACGTTAATAGAACCTATTTAGAATCCGAATCGTCCATGGAGCCGTCGATGCCGGTTTTGGTGTCGTCGTTCATATTGAAATCGTCGTCTTTGGCGAAGGGATTCTTGAAAAAGCCCGTAGCATCGGGCTGAAGGCCCGAGAGCTTCATCCAGGGATTATCGAGCTCGGGTTTGGGCATGGCCTGGGCCTCGGGCGCAGTCTCGTTATCGATGAGCTCGGACTCATAGATGAAAGTGTCGTCGCCGAGCGCGTCGTAGGCGGCGACCGGATTGCCATCGGCATCGCGGTACGGTGTGCCCTTAAACACGGCGCCGTCATAGGCCACAAGCTGGCGGCCGGTCTCATTCTCAAAATAGTACACGAAGATACCCTTGAGGGCCGCACACAGCGGGATGGCAATAATCATGCCGATGGGACCCATGAGTGCCGAGCCAATAACGAGCGCCGTGAGGCTCATGATGGGATGCACCTGCACCGAGCTCTGCATGACCTTAGGCGAAATCACGTTATCGGTGACGTTTTGCGCCACCATCGTCACGATGAGCGTCCATAACGCCAACATGGGACTGAACATGAAGCCGAGAACCGTGGCGATTGCTGCGCTCACCCAGGGACCGACGACCGGAACCAAATGCATGATGCCGGTAAAGATAGCCATGAGCGCCGCATACGGATGACCGATGATCATAAAACCGATAAAGGCGAGGAAACCACCGCAGATGGACGTCACGACCATACCGCGCATGTAGCCACCGACAGAGCGAGAAAGGATGGCGACCATAAAGCGGTACGAGGTCTCCTTCTCCTGACCGATGATGGTGCAGACCTCGTGGTGCATGCGAGGGTAGTCGCAGGCCATCCAGTACGCAAGCACCAGACCAAGGAAGATCACGAACAACTGCGAGGCCGTGTTAGTGATGAGCGGGAACACACCGCGGCCAAGCTCGGCAGCGATCTGAGACACATACTTCGATGCCACGGCAACTAGCGACGAAAGATTATCGTCCAAATACTCCTTGAGCGGCGTGTTGTTGAGCGTCTTGGCATGCGAGATCATCTCATTGAGGTCGCCACCCGCAACACGAAGCTGCTCGGGCAGGCGGCTCAGGACTTCCATGATCTGACCAAAGAGAATCGGCGACAAGATGCAAACGACACCGACGAGCACGGCAACAACAACAATAAGCGCGACAAGCGAACCGATGCCGCGATTCACGCCATGGTGCTCGAGCCAGTTGGTGATCGGGGACATCACAAAGGCAATGATGGAACCAACGGCGAGAAACTCGATAACCGGGGCCAGAATGCCCATAAGGTTAAAGATGACAGCGGCGATGACAATGCAGCCGACAACAGCCCAAATGCGAAGCGTCAGAATGCGGGTGTCGCGCAGCACGCGATCGGTTTGTTGGGGGTGCTCACTCATGAACGAATCATCACTCCGTCGGGGTCGATCTTGTCCTGAATCTTCTTAAGCGTGCGGCGAAGCAGACGCGAAACCTGCACCTGAGAAATACCCAGCTTCTTGGCGATCTCGATCTGGGTCATGCCCTTCACAAAGCGCAGCTCGATCACCTCGCGCTCGCGCGGCGAGAAATCACGGATGGCTTCCTCGATCACTAGGCGGTCATCGGTAAAGTCGAGCTCGTTGTCGTCGTCGGCGTAACGGTCGAGAATCGAAGGGGCATCGTCGGAATCGGACGCACCAGGAGCCTCGATGGGCACCGAGGTATAGGCCGAAGACGATTCCATAGCCTCGAGGACCTCATCGACAGTCACATCTAGATACTCAGCGATCTCCTCAACCTTGGGCGAACGCTGCAGCTCGTTGGTAAGTTTGTCAGTAGCCTGGTTGACCTTGGCCGAGAGCTCCTGCAGACGACGCGGTACGCGCACACTCCAGCCCTTGTCGCGAAAATGGCGTTTGATCTCGCCCAGGATAGTGGGTGTCGCAAACGTCGTGAACTCGAGTCCGCGCTCGGGATCAAAACGGTCGATAGCCTTGAGCAAGCCCAGATAGCCGACCTGCATGAGGTCGTCGAGCGGCTCGCCGCGATTCTTAAATTTGTTGGCAAGAAACCTTACCAGGTTCATATGGGACATGACGAGCTGCTCACGGGCGTCCGGATCACCGGTCTCCTTGTAACGACGAAACAGCTCGCGGGTTTTCTCCTTGTCCCAAGCGGTCTTGCCGCTCCGGGAACGTTCGGTCATATTAGATATCCGCCTTGAGGTCGAGGGAAAGCGTCAGGGGCGCCGTAGTCTTTTCGTAGGAGTCGCACACGCTCGCGAGGATGAGCTCGGCATACACCGCAGCCTGGTCGTCTTCATCGACCGTAGCCTGGTCGCCAAAGGTAATAGTCATGCCAACGTGGGTCTCATCGACATCGAATTTGATGGTGATGTCATCGCAGTCGACCGCGGTGCAACCAAAGATGAAAGCCTCCTCAGCAGCCATGCGGATGTCCTCGATGCGATCGACAGACATAGAGCACAGGGCACCAACGTTGGCTGCCGTCATGCGCACAAGGCGAGCGAGACGCGGGTCACCGGCAACGGTCAGCGTGATAGGGCAGGTTGCTTCGCTACTCATCGCAGGACTCCTCAGAGGTCTCGGCGGGCGTATAGGTGTAATACTGAGCCGGCTTGGATACAGACTTCTGACCATCATCGTCGCCCGCGGCGGCCTCGTCCTCGCCAATTAGGACGCGCTCGGTAGGCTGCTCGGCCTCCGCAGCGGCAGCGGCGAGCTTGCGATCGGCGTCGGCTGCAGGAGCCTTCACCTTATTGAAGAGCTTCTGCACAGCACCGGCGGCAGAGTCGGTCACGCTCGACACAGCATTGCTGGCCTCGGCCATGCTGCCCGTAACCTCGGAAATGTCGCGAACCACGGCTTCGACCTCTACGAGATTGGAGGTAAGGGCATCAACTGCCGTCTTGCTCGACTTAAGCAGCGGCTCCATCTGGGCAAGCGCCGGCGTAAGCTCATCGACAGCGCCATCGAGCTTTGCCACCACAGGCTGAGCCTCGGCGATGGTGTTGTTGAGGTCGTTCACGGTCTTATCGAGCGAGTCGACAACATTGCGGGTCTTGCGCAGGGTAAGCGCGAGCTCAGCGATGGCCCACACGCTGGCAACGGCGAGCAGCAGCAGGGCGATTTGAATGGGACTCATACAAGCCTCCCGGAAGAATCGAAATACAGACGCTTTTCATGGTACCCCAAAGGGGACCGAACATGCCAAGAGCAGCAACGTGGGACAAAATTATCAGCAGCTACCTCGGTGCATTCCCGCTGCGGTCGCGTTCGCTTTGCTCTACGCGCCACTCTTCCCAGCCGCGCCCGGCAGGCTGCCAAAATGCACCGCGTTCCAAGCCTTCGGGCAAATAGCGCTGATCGACCCAGCCTTCGGGATAATCATGTGGATACTTATACACACCGTATTCATCGCTGCCCGGGCGATGGCGATCGCGCAGATAACTCGGCACCTCGCGAAGCCCACTAGAATGGATATCGGCCAGCGCCGCATCGATCGAAGCCTCACACGCGTTGGATTTTGGCGCCAAGCACACATAGAGTGCAGCCTGAGCCAGGTTAATGCGGCACTCGGGATAGCCAATGACCTCGGCAGACTTAAACGCGGCATGCGCCACCAAAAGCGCCTGCGGGTCGGCGTTGCCAACATCCTCAGAAGCGTGAATCATAATGCGGCGAGCGATAAACTTAGGATCCTCCCCAGCATCGATCATGCGCGCGAGCCAATAGATCGTGGCATCGGGGTCACTACCGCGCATGGACTTGATGAACGCACTGATGATGTCGTAGTGCATGTCGCCGTTTTTGTCATACGTAAAGCCGCGACGCGGGTTGGCAATCTTCACGTCATCCACGGTGATGGGATAGCGCTCCCCCGCCGCAGGCGCTGGCGTTCCCTCGGTATCGGGACGCGTGACGGCAATCTCGCTCGCAAGCTCGAGCGTCGTGAGCGCCGAGCGAGCGTCACCCGCTGCCAGCGTGCAAATGGTCTTGACCGTATCCTCATCGGCCGAGAACTTTCCGTTCAAGCCCTGTGGTGCCTCGAGCGCACGCTCAATAAGCGTGGCGATATCCTCATCCTTCAGATGTTCAAGCTCCACCACGCGCCCGCGCGACAACAGTGCCGAGTTGACCTCAAAGTACGGGTTCTCTGTCGTAGCGCCAATCATAATGACGGTACGGTTCTCAACTGCATGCAGCAGGGCATCCTGCTGCGACTTAGAGAAGCGGTGAATCTCATCGATGAATAGAATGGTGCGGCGGTCGTACGTATTCAGGCGCGTCTTGGCCTCATCAATCACACGACGCAGGTCCTTCACGGTACCCGTGACGGCGCTGACCTCAACAAACTCGCTCTTGGTATAGTTGGCGATAATGTGGGCCAGCGTCGTCTTGCCCGTACCGGCAGGCCCGTACAGAATCACGCTCGAAAGCACGTCGTGCTCGATCGCGGCACGCAGCCATGAACCCTTACCGACGGCCTTTTGCTGGCCCACGTACTCGTCGAGCGAATTGGGGCGCATGCGCACCGCAAGCGGCGCATTCTGAAAGGAACGCTCGCGCGTCGAAGCAGAAAAAAGGTCGTCCATAGCCATCCCGTGTATCAATCAAAAACGTTTTCCACTAACAGTATACCGAATTAATACGAACTACCGTTCGTTAATATAGGTACGGTGCGGAAACTCCAGACCAGGGAACAGCTTGCTCGTCAGCTCGCAGAAATAACCGTCCGTCATGCTCGCGATATAATCCACCACGGCTTGATCCTTGTCGTCCTGCCAGGCATAGGTGCGATCATAGTAGGAAAGCTGCTGCTCAATGCGCGAAATATGGTGCTTAAAGATGTAAGAGGACTCGTCGCCACTGTTTAGATCCCACAGGCAACGGTCGTAGAGCTTTACGAACGCCTCGCGCAGCTCCGCCTCGGAATCGCCTTCGATACCGCCCTTGCTATAGATCTTCTCGTAGTTCTCGCGCTTGGCTCGGCGAATTTCCTCAAACAGGTCCTCGCTCATCTCGATGCGCGGGTTACCATAGCTGTGCTCAACGATATCGATGGAGGCATGCGTGAGGATCCAACTGTTGTAGGCACCGCCCCGGCCATCATCAAAAGCGTCGGGCGAAAGCAGGCCCGCCGCGATCGCATCCTGACGGTCACGACCGACGTAGGCAAGAATATCCGAGATGCGAACGACGCAGCCCTCGAGCGTCATGGGACGCAGATGCTCAATTGCGCTATAGCCCGTGGCAATGCAATCCTCAACCGTCTGGTCAAACTGGTCAAAGGAGCCCATGTCCGAGAGCTCAAACACACGCTGCTCGTACTCGCCGTTATGGCATAGCACGCCGTCGAGCGTCTGGAGCGACACGTTGCGGCCATACAACGCGTCGAGCACGCGAACCGACTGCACGTTATGGAAAAAATAACGCCCCGTACGCTCATGATAGATATCGTTGAGGAAGCGCTCGCCGGCATGGCCGAAAGGCGTGTGTCCCAAGTCGTGACCCAGGCCAATCGCCTCGATCAGATCGCAATTGAGCCCCAGGGCGCGACCGATATCGCGCGCAATGCGGGAGACAAGCTGTACGTGCAAACCGCGGCGTGAAAGATCATCATTGCTACGGAAGCTAAAGACCTGCGTTTTGCCTGCATAACGGGTGTACGCCGGAAGATGAAGTATCTTTTCGGTATCGCGCATAAACGCCGGACGCATAAGCGTGCCTTTGTCGGCGGCGCGATCAATACGACGAATGACCTGATCATCGTTGCAACGATACGGGTTGACATAGCCCGAAGCACGATCGGCGGCAATGCGCTCGACAAGCTCGGGCGACAACGCCGAGGGAATACGGTCCATGCGCGCCTTAATGACGGCCGTTTCTTGATTAGATTCCATGGCATGCTCCTTAAAAAGGATGCGCAATCGGTTACAAAGTGCAGCCCACGACCTCGATTATGGCAAAAATCGGCACTAAAAACGGGAGCAATGGCAGGGAGCGCGATTTTGCGATGACGCAAGCGACGGCGAGGGTCAGGAGCGCAACCGCAAACGCGACAACGCCGCCCAGGGGATCGAAGGTACAAAGGGCAAAGAGTGCCTTGACGTCCCCCATGCCAATGCCAGGAGCGTGGCGAACTCTACGCCAGAGCGACTCGGTAAGCACAAGGCCAAGGTAGACGATGACCGCAAGACCGGCGTGGTCAAGCGCTGTGTTCAAACCGAGGTCGAGCCAAACGCCCGCCAACGCCGCCACGGCACATGCGCCGGCAAGCCCATTGGGAAACCGTCGCTCTCGGGCATCAATTGCCACGCCGGCAAAGATACAAATCCAAAACGGGATATAGGCCATCGGACTCCTCCTCGAGCTGCATCGCAAAAGCAAAAACCACCACAAAGGTGCCTGTCCCCTTTGCGGTAGTTTTGGTGGTGGTTATTTGGCGCCTTGCATGACCTCGTCGAGGGTGACGTTTACGGCATGCTGGGTAGGAACCCAGTCGACCTTCAGGAACAGCGCGGCCACCGTGATGGGGATATAGCTGAACATAAAGATCGGGAAGGTAAACAGGTTGGTCACCAGACGCCACTTTTGCGCGCAGTGAATATGCTTGTACTCAAAGATGGTCGTAAGCAGCGCCAGGATAAAGAAGGTCTGATACATCATGGCGAAGGTCATAATGAGCGAAGCGGCGCACGCCTGCATCTCAACTTCGGTAGCCAAGAAACCATGCGAAAGGCCACCCACAATCAAGAACGTCGCATTGGCGAGCATCGAGATGAGCGACAGCAGCATACCCGGGGCGATCGTCATGAACATGTCGTAGGCGGCAAAGCGATGGTAGCGGAAGGTCGACTTGATCAGGTGCTTACCGTAAGTAAAGAACACCTGGTAGAAGCCCTTGGTCCAACGCATGCGCTGTTTCCAGGACGCCTTAAACGTCACGGGTTGTTCGTCAAAGAACTCCGCCGGCGCATAGCCAATGCGAATGCCGTGAATGGCGCAGAACGTGGTGAACTGGATGTCCTCGGTCAGCGTGTGGAACTGCCAACCGTGCATGCCCTCGATGACACTAGCGGAGATGAGGTAGCCCGAACCCGAGACGGCGCAAGACGTCTTACAGATGTTGCGCGCGTTGTTGAGAAAGCGCGCCTCGCGCAGATACCACGTGGCATTAGCCGCCGAGATCCACGAGCTGCCGAAGTTCTTGGAATTGCGATAGCTCGTGACCACATGGAAGCCCTGGTCAAAGGCATCGTTCATTTTGGACACGTAATCGCGGGAGATAACGTTATCGGCATCGAAGATAAAGTAGCCTTCAAACGTGTCGGGATACTCGTTAAGGATGCGGTCGAAGCCAAAGTCCATGACCCAGCTCTTACCCTTACGGGCAAGATCATTGCGCTCGTAAACAATGGCACCTGCCTCGCGCGCGAGCTGTGCGGTGTTGTCGGTGCAGGCGTCGGCAACCACGAAGACCTCGATAAGCTCGGACGGATAATCCTGGTCCTTGATGGAGCGAACGAGGTTGGCAATCACGGCCTCCTCATTATGCGCCGCGATAAAGAAGGCATAGCGATGGAGTTTTTTGGCCTTGGGAGGCGCGACCTCGCCACGAAGAGCGCCAATGACAAAGAAGACAACCTGGTACAGAAAGCAGACCGTGAGCAGCGTGACGACAATCTGGTTGAAGATCACGATGGGTGTGTTGGTTTGTAAAAAGGCGAGCATGCAGGCTCCCGAGAACGCGTTACGTAAACAACCGTATATCTTACCGCAGGCTAATCGAGTTCAAGAAACCACCTAATACTGGCTAGACTTCGAGAAGACCGAGCTGCGGGACGATGTCGTCGCCAACGGCCGTGCGACCGAGCGAGCGCGGAGCCAGATCGTCGAGAACCGCAGCGAGATCCCACGGCAACTCGTCGCGGCACTCAATGCGCTCCCCCGTCACGGGATGGTCGAACGCCACGCGCCAGGAATGAAGGAACTGCCTGGTCAGGCCCTGGTCGGCGCGCGCATCGCACTTGCCGTAGAGTGGATCGCCCACGCAGGCGTGGTTGATATGACGCATATGCACGCGAATCTGGTGCGTGCGACCGGTAAACAGATGGCACTCAACGAGCGTATAACCATCGTCAAAGCGCGTGGAATCAAAGCGCTCGAGGACTTTAAAGGTCGTAATGGCCTGACGGGCAAAGGGGTCGTCCGAAACCGCCATCTTGACGCGGTCGCGCGTAGAACGGGCGATACCGGTATTGATGGTGCCCTCGTCCATGGCGATGTGCCCGTGGACAAGCGTGATATAGCGGCGGTCGAGCGTACGCGTGCGAATGAGATTTTGAAGCGAGCGCTGGGTGTCGTCGTCTTTTGCCGCGAGCATAAGGCCCGAGGTATCGCGATCCAGGCGATGCACGATGCCGGGGCGGTCCTCACCCTGCACGGTACCAAGATGATCGATACCGCAGTGGTAGACCAAGGCGTTCGCAAGCGTGCCGCTCTCGTGGCCGTGGGCGGGATGGCACACCAGCCCGCGCTGCTTGGAGAGCACAATGAGATAGTCGTCCTCATAGCGAATGTCGAGCGGGATGGCCTCGGGAATCACATCGGTGGGATCGTGCGGCTCGGGCAGGTCGACCGAGATGCGGTCACCGGCGCGTACGGCATACTTTTTTGACAGACAGGTCTCGCCGTTCACGATTACGGCGCCGCCCTCGATCAGATGCGCGCAGGCAGAGCGCGTGGGGCAGCCGTCGTTGGCACCCAGAAAGGCGTCGAGACGCTGGCCAGAGCAATCGTCGGCAACAAGAATATGGATGTCGGCCATTAACGCTCATTCCTTTCGCGAATCTTGCGGGCACGCTCCCCACGCTGCTTGGCTTTGCGCTTGGCGCGGGCCTCATCACGGGCATTGAGCTCGGCAGTCGCATCGACTTCGCGGGCAGCAGGGCTCAAGAACATGTAGCCGATGAGGGCAAGCACGACGCCTACGGTGATGCCAATATCGGCCACGTTAAAGACAGGGAAGTCGATGAAAGTGGTGGCAATAAAATCGGTCACAAAGCCAAAGGCCAAACGATCGATAGCGTTGCCGATAGCACCGCCCGCAACCATCGCCATGCCCACAACCTCAAGATGGGCGAGCTGGGGTGCACGAACGAGGTACACGGCAATAGCGATAATGACCGCCAACGCCAGCACGGCAAACGCGATGCCATGCCCCTCGCCCATGCTAAAGGCAGCACCGATATTGCGGACAAACATAAAGTCGATGACACCGGGGATGACAGTCACATGCAAAGCTTCGCCCACGGCACGAACCGCAAGCTTGGTCAGCTGGTCAACAAGCAACACAGCCAGCGCCACCCCACCAGCAACACCCAACCGCCAACGCAAAGGCGGCGTCATATCCCCAGCACGACCCAAATCAATCCCCTACCCTCAAGAACATCGAATTACATTTAACGCAAGTAATCATCTTATAGTGACAAACGCCAAACCCGCAGCATATTCACCAACGCTAGCGAAATAACCAGCTAAAAACGAAAGCGGCATTCCGAAAAACAGAATGCCGCTTGGACTTGACAAAAGTTGACGTTGGGGACGTTCTTGTTTGACAGTCGTTTAAGAACGTCCCCAACGGTTAGTTCAGCGCTTCGGCACAACGCTTGCAGATATGCGCGTGGCCGTTGTACTCGCCGACGGTGGTGCGATAGTTCCAGCAACGGTCGCAGCACTCGCCCTCGGCTGCCTCGATGGCAACGGAGAGTTCCTCGCCCTGGGTCAGCTCAACATCGGAAACGATGTAGAACTCGGCCAGGTCGACGGCCTTATCACCGGTCAGCAGCGCGTACATCTCGGCGGGAACGACCGCCTTGACGCGGACCTGCTGGCTCTTGGTGAAGGTACCGGCGGAGCGGGCATCCTCAAGGGCCTTGGTCACGGCGCTACGGAGCTCGAGTGAAGCCTCGAGCACGCCCTCAAACTCATTGGCCTCGTCGAACGTGATGGGCGACTTGTACCAATCGAGCAGCGCGGCGTACTTCTGGTGATCGACGCAGCCGGCGGGCGCATAGGCCATGGCCTCGTCGACCGTGTAGGACAGGATCGGCTGCAGGTCGCGCATGAGCATCGAGAAGAGCTCGGCCAGCACGGTCTGGGCGCTGCGGCGCTCGAGCGAGCCGGGCTTGTCGCAGTACAGACGGTCCTTCAGGGCGTCGAGATACACGTTGGAAAGCTCGGTAACCACAAAGTCGTAGAGCGCACGGTAGGCGCGCGGGAACTCATAGCTGGCGTAGGCGTCGTCGACCTCGGCCTGGACCTGGGTCAGACGGGCAACCATAAGCTTGTCGAGCGGCAGCAAGTCGGCAAAGGCGACGCCGTCGGTCTCGGGCTCAAACTGACCCTCGAGCTCGGACAGCAGGAAGCGCAGCGTGTTGCGGAAACGACGGTAGGCATCGGACGTACGAGCGAGAATCTCGTGGTCGATGGACACGTCGGAGCTGGTATCGACGGAGGCAACCCACAGGCGGATGATGTCGGCGCCCATCTCGTCGCAGACCTTGTTGGGGTCGATGACGTTGCCGAGCGACTTGGACATCTTGCGGCCCTGGCCATCGAGCGTGAAGCCCTGAGAGACGACCGCCTTGTACGGAGCATGGCCGTTGGCACCCACCGAGGTGAGCAGCGAGCTCTGGAACCAACCGCGGTGCTGGTCGGAGCCCTCGAGGTACACATCCGCCGGATACTCCAGCTCGGGACGGTACTCGCAGACGGCCTTCCAGGAGACGCCGGAATCCCACCACACGTCGAGGATGTCCTTATCGGCCTTGAGGTGATGGCCGCCGCACTTGGGGCAGACGCAGGCCTCGCCCAGGTAGCTCTCGGGAGCGTCGGTGAACCAGGCGTCGGAGCCCTTCTCGTGGAAGAGCTTGATGACGGCGTCGAGCGTGGCGTCGTTCATGACCTTCTCGCCGCAGTCGGCGCAGGTGTAGCTGGGGATAGGCACGCCCCAGTTGCGCTGACGGCTGATGCACCAGTCGGGACGCTGCTCGACCATGGCGCCGATGCGGTTGGCGGCGTGAGCCGGATACCACTTGACGTTCTCGCGGACCTCTTTGCCAGCCTGCTCGCGCAGACCGGTCTTGTCCATAGAGACAAACCACTGGTCGGTAGCACGGAAGAGCACCGGGTGCTTGCAGCGCCAGCAGTGCGGATAGCTGTGTGTGATCTTCTTCTCAAGGACTAGGGTACCGCGCTCGCGCAGGAACTCGATGATGTGCGGGTTGGCCTCATCGGTGTCCTTACCGCTGAAGGGGCCACCGGTGCCAAACTCCTCGCCGGTGTAGAACTTGCCGTCGTCATCGACCGGCATGCAGATGTCGGTGATGCCCTCCTTGAGGCAGGCAAAGTAGTCGTCGACGCCGTGGCCGGGCGAGTTGTGGACAATACCGGTACCGTCATCGACACCGACGTAATCGGCCAGCAGCGCCACGCCCTCGACACCGTCGAAGATCGGCTGCTTGTAGTGGATGTGGTGGAAGGTCTCGGCGGGAACCACATAGGGCTTGCCGTCGACCATAACCGGAGTGTACTCCCAGCCAAACTCCTCGCAGCACTTAGGAGCCAGGTCCTCGAGCATGACCTCGGCGCGGCCGTCGTGCTCAACGGCGACGTAGGCGGCGCCGGGCTTGAGGGAAACTGCCTGGTCGGAGGGGATGGTCCACGGCGTGGTCGTCCAGATGATAAAGTCGACCGGGCCGTCGAAGTTCTCGAGACCGGCGGGCTTGGAGGTCATCTCAAAGCGCACGAAGATGGACGGGCTCGTCTCGTCGGAGTACTCGATCTCAGCCTCGGCCAGCGCGGTGTGGCAGTGCTTGCACCAGTGGACGGGCTTGTGGCCGCGATAGATCATGCCCTTGTCGAACATGGCCTTGAAGACCTCAATGTCGGCGGCGTCATGCTGGTGATAGAGCGTCAGATACGGGTTGTCCCAGTCGCCAAGCACGCCAAGGCGACGGAAGCCAGCCTTCTGGAGCTCGATGTTCTCGACAGCGAACTTGTTGCAAAGCTCGCGGATCTTAGCCGTGGAGGTCTGGTTGAACTTCTCGGTGCCGAGCTTCTCCTCGACCTTATGTTCGATCGGCTGACCGTGGCAGTCCCAACCGGGAACATAGGGAACCTCATAGCCCCGCATCATCCAGTAACGGTTGATCATGTCCTTGGAGATCTTGTTCATGGCGTGGCCGATGTGGATCGGGCCGTTGGCGTACGGAGGGCCGTCGTGCAGCACGAACTTCTTGTGACCCTCGTTCTTCTTTAGAACTTGCTCGTAGACCTTGTTGTCCTGCCAGTCCTTGAGTCGCTTTGGCTCGGACTTGGAAAGACCGGCACGCATGGGAAATCCGGTTTTGGGCAGATTCATCGTCTGCTTGTACTCGTTTGCCACGGTACCCCTTTCTTGTCATGGGCGCGCACGCCCTCTGGGCACCAAAAAAGCGCCCGTCCCTACAAGCTGGGACGAAGCGCCACAAAACGGACAGTCTGTCCGTAAAAGCTCTTCGCTTAACCACCCAGCTTAGATGCCCTCGCTCGCGTCGCCGCGCGCTCGCATCCGTTACTCGGCTGGTCTGTATCGACGACCATCTCGGCGATGTCTACTAAGACGAACCTGCGCGGCACGTCCGTTGGGACCGCAGCTCCGGGGTGATTTTCATCGGTCGCATGCACGGGTTCTCAGCGCTCCCCGCTCTCTGTAGCATGCGGACGGCCGACTACTCGTCCCCATCAACGCTTATGCGGAGTATGCTAGCACGTTCAGCGCCGGCGAAAAACCCTCAACACTGGTTTTATACGTTCGAAATTTCTCGCGGCTGTGGACCGTCTCTTGGAGCAAAATACCTGAAAGCACTTTATCGAAAGAAAGAAGGTTGCCATGCGCACGATTGGAATGAGCGACTACACCGTTGGCGAGGATTGCTTTACCGAGCTGCCAACTGCACTGGCGGAGTACGGCGCGAAGAAAGTCGCCATCATTGGCGGCAAGCGAGCCCTGGCTGCGGCGCTGCCGGGAATCGAGGCGGCACTTGAAGGTACCGATGTCGAGGTCCTGGAGACGCGCGTCTATGGCACCAACAGTACGCGTGCCAATATCGCCAAGGTCGTGAACTCCCCTGCCTGTCAGGAAGCCGACGTGCTCATCGCATGCGGCGGCGGCAAGGCGCTCGACACCGTGAAGACCGCAGCCATCGAGCTCAAGAAGATCGTCTTCACCGTCCCGACGATCTGTTCTAACTGCTCCGCCGCGACCGCCATTGCCGTTGTCTACAACGACGACGGCTCGCTCGAGGGCTATTCGTACCCCAACCGACCCGCGCACATCTTCATCAACCCCAAGATCATCGCCGAGGCACCGGCAGAGTACTTCTGGGCCGGCGTGGGCGATGCCCTGTCTAAGCAGCCCGAGGTCGAATACGCCACGAGCGCCGGCAACCTAGAGCACACCGCCGGTCTTGGCCTGGCACTCGCCCACACCTGCTCCGAGCCGCTGTTTACCTATGGTGTGCAGGGTCTTGAGGATGTGCGCCAGAATCTGTCGAGCGAGGCCGTCAAGCAGATCGCGCTCGACATCGTTGTCAACACGGGCTATGTCTCGAACCTGACCAACCAGAACGATTATTACTACAACTCGAGCGTGGCGCACGCGTTCTACAACGCCACCTGCAGCATTTCGCGTGAGGGCACCTACCTGCATGGCGAGGTCGTGAGCCTGGGCGTGCTGGTACTGTTTGCCTATACGGGCGATACCGAGAACCTTGAGCGCTACGCCGCCTTTAACAAGCAGATGGGGCTGCCCGTAACGCTTGAGCAGGTTGGCCTTACCGAGGCAGATATCCCGGCCCTGTGCGAATACGCGCACGCCACCAACGAGTGGAAGCAGGGAAACCCCGAGCCCTTCACCGACGAAAAATTCGCCGCCGCCATCAAGGCTGCCAACGCCTACGGCCACACCCTCTAGCTCTAACCCAAAACCACCACAAGGGAGCAGTACCTTTGTGGTGGTTTTTTATTGCACCAGCATGCTGGGGTCGAACTCGCTAGCCGGGATCACGCGATAACCGTGGCGGAGCAGTAAATCAACGAAGACGCCGTTGCCCGCCGTAAGGGTGCCGCTGAATGTTCCGTCGTAGATGCGACCCGCGCCGCACGAGGGACTACGGTCCTGCAGGATGCACGCGGCGATCTCTTCCGGCCCGCCCGCCTGCTCGCACATATCGAGCGCTCGTTGGGCACCCAGGCGAAATTCGCGATCGACCGATATGCCCTCGCAGGTACGAACCTCTCCGTTCACAATCTCGGACGGCTTGCGCGGCGTGGGCAGGCCCCCAAAGACCTCAGGGCACACCAAGAGGACCTCGGTCCCTGTACGCTCGCAGGCCTCGACCAACTCGCGATGGTAGTTGTCGAGCCCGTTATACTTGCAGCTCTCGCCCATCAAGCAGGCGCTCACCACGATCTTCATTTCCATCCCTCTCAAGCAAAACACCCCATTTGAGAAAGCTGCTCAAATGGGGTGTCGGCGTTTACTGGCTCGGCCGCGGCTTTACTGCTGCTTCGGCATCAGCGGATTCTCGCGCGTGAGGAGATTCATAAACTCCTCGCCCGTGATCGTCTCCTTCTTGTACAGATAACGAGCCAGCTCGTGGAGCTTGAACTTGTTCTCCTTCAGGATCTGCAGAGCGCGGTCGTGCGCATCCTCGATCAGCTTGGCGACAATTGCGTCCACGCGCTCGGCCGTACCGGGGGCGCAGGTGAGCGACGTGTCCTGGTTGAGGTACGCATTCTGAACGGTACCGAGCGCCATCATGCCAAACTCGTCGGACATACCAAAGCGCGTCACCATATTACGGGCGAGCTTGGTAGCCTGCTCGATGTCGTTGGCGGCGCCGGTCGTCATCTCTCCAAAGATGAGCTCCTCGGCTGCGCGGCCACCGCAATAGACAGCGAGCTTGTCCAAGACCTCCTGGCGCGTCGTCAGGAAGCGCTCGTCCTCCTCGACCTGCATGGTATAACCAAGAGCACCGCTCGTGCGCGGCACGATGGTGATCTTCGTGACCGGCGCAGAGCCCTTCTGGCGAGCGGCAACGATGGCATGGCCGATCTCGTGATAAGAAACGACCTGCTTCTCGTGGTCGGACAGCACCGTGGACTTACGCTGTTGGCCGGCAATGACGACCTCCACCGACTCCTCGAAGTCGTCCTGGGTTGCACGCTTGCGACCCTCGCGAACGGCACGCAGGGCACCCTCGTTGATGATATTGGCCAGGTCGGCGCCCGAGGCACCGGGCGTGGCGCGGGCAATCGCGGTCAGATCGATCGGCGGCTCGGTCTTCACACTCTTGGCATGCAGCTCGAGGATGTTCTTGCGGCCGGTCAGATCGGGCAGCTCAACGGGGATGCGGCGGTCAAAACGACCGGGGCGCAGTAGAGCGGGATCGAGACTGTCGGGACGGTTGGTTGCGGCAAGGACAACGATACCCTTGTGGTTATCGAAGCCATCCATCTCGGTCAGCAACTGATTGAGCGTCTGCTCGCGCTCGTCGTTGCCACTAAAGCCGCCGCCATCGCGCTTCTTACCGATGGTATCGATCTCATCGATAAAGACGATACACGGGGCCTTTTCCTTGGCCTGCTTAAACAGGTCACGAACCTTTGCAGCGCCGCGACCAACAAACATCTCAACGAACTCAGAGCCCGAAATGCTAAAGAACGGAACACCGGCCTCGCCGGCAACAGCCTTGGCAAGCAGGGTCTTACCGGTACCCGGAGGGCCAACAAGGAGAGCACCGCGCGGCAGCTTGGCGCCGATCTCCTCGTAGCGCTGCGGCTTCTCCAGAAAGTCGACGACCTCCTTGAGAGACTCCTTGGCCTCTTCCTGGCCGGCGACGTCCTTAAAGGTCACGCCCACGTCCTTGGAGGCGATCACGCGCGCGCCAGACTTACCCAGTCCGCCGCCGCCAAAACCGCCGCCGCCAAAGTTCATCGACGGGCCGTCATCGCCCATAGCCTTCTTCATGCGGCGGTTGAGCCACCAACCGATGAGGAAGAAAATCGCCATGGGAAGAATGAGTGTGAGCAGGTAGTAGGTCATCAAACCCGAGTTTTTATCGGGAACGACCGACTCCAGCGAAGCGCCAGACTCAAGCACGCGATCGGTAAAGCCCGCATCGTTCGGCACACCGGTCGTCTTATAGGCGATGTTCTCGTCCTCGCCCTTCTTGGTGTAATAAATCGAGTAATCGTCCGTGTTGTACTCGACCTTGTCGACACTCTTCTTATCGAGCGCTTTGACAAACGTCGAGTAATCGGTCTTCGTAATCTGCTGCGTGTGACCGATGTTGGGGAACAGAACGGTCGAGAGCACGAGGTAGACGACGAAGGCGATGAGCACGTAGAGAATCATATTCCGTCTACGCTTGTTGTCATCCATCTCCATCTGCTTGAACTCCATCTACTGGGGTTGATATTGCTAACTAGAATACCCAACCCGGCCGGCGATAAACCGACGCCGGGCACGAAAGGACAGAGATGGCATCACTGGAAGTCGGCAAGGTTCAAATCTATACGGGCGACGGCAAGGGCAAGACGACGGCTGCTTTGGGGCGCGAGAGGATGTCGAGGAACTGATTGCGATAAAGCCCGCCACCACGGAGCTCGTGCTCACCGGCCGCGGCCTGCTGCCCCTCGCGGACCTCGCCGACCTGGTCACCGAAATGCGTCCCATAAAACATTACTTCGACGAAGGCCTCTTAGCCCGCCAAGGCATCGAATACTAATTGATGCAAAGGGGACGGAGGAAAACGGATCACTTCGCCTTATCGCCAGCCAATGATCCGTTTTCCTCCGTCCCCAAGGG
>DBEYYU010000001.1:0-25922 GCA_048184855.1 Collinsella aerofaciens | reverse complement strand
CGCCCGAGCTGTCGGAGCTCGACGCCAGCTCACGGATGCTCTCGTGATACACGTCATCGAACGAATCGAGCGGAGACTCGATACCGTAATGATGGTAGTACCACCAGTAGCAGGGATAATTGTCATAGAAGCCGTCGGCCTCGCGCACCTCGGGCGGCACGGCCTCGGCAAGCTGACGCAGCACTTCCTTGGAAACACCCAGCGCCACGCCCATCACCAGCAGCTTGTTCCACAGCACCAGATCGCCGGGGACGGCTTCCTTTAGACGAGTGAAGTCCTCGAGCCAATGCTTAAGTGCCTTGCAGCGAGCCGCCACCTCGGCGCCCTCCGGCGTAAAGCGGCGGAACGTAAGGCCCACGCCGATACCCACCAGCACAATCGGCACCGAGATAACCGCGGCGATAATGTTCGCCTGCGCGCCGTCGGTAAAGAAGATGGATCCCACGGGAACAAAGGCGATCAGGATACCAAGAACCAGGCAAAACACCATTGCAACAATGCCGTCCGAGGCAACGTACTCGCTATCGGCCAGCTTGCCCTTAACGGTGTTCTGATAGTCCTCGAGCTTATCACCCACGGGTGTAGCGTGCTGCTTGACGTAGTGCTGCAGCTCGTCGAACGTGCGCGAGCGATCGCCGTTCTCGTCAGGCTTAGCACCGGCAAAGAAGACCTTGAGCACCATGTGGTCAATGCCCTTGGCCGACTTCCAGCCCGCATCGCTCACCGTCACGCGATACGTCTGCTCTTCTTTTTCACGCCCCAACAGACCCTTCTTGGCCTTGGTCACGGTCGCCTGCTCCAGCTTGATCACACGGTCGTCAGTGAGCTTCATGAGCGTGGCGATATATGCCTGATCGGGCACCTCGTTCCAGCTCATGAGGGCCGAAAGCACGGCGGGATGGTCGGCCGAAGGCACATCGCGGAAATATTCGTCCTGGAAAAGCGGCTTGGGCTTGCGGCGGCGCAGCTTGAGCATAACGATTGTGCCGGTAAAGGCCACCGCCGCGACAACACTTAGCACGGCAAGTGCATTGGCAATCATGCGAGCGTGAGCGCGGCGGGCGTTCGCCTCGTCGGCCCATTCCTTCTCTTCGCTCAGGATCGTTGACATGCGCTCTTCGCCCGAAGCGGCAAGCTGCGGCACCCAGTCGCTTGGGAAGGCGATGCGCGCCTCGGCGAATTCGCCCTGATGCACGCAGGGAATGGTATAGGTGACCATGGGTTCGTCCGCATCGAGCGATACATCGCCCGTCAGCGGGCCGTGGCCCCATGCGCGGAAGTTATCGCCCTTGACGGCCGCCGTCCCGGCAGCGGCATTTGCGAAGTACACTTCCATCTCGACATCGTCGGAGTCCGCGGACCAGCCGTCGCCCACAAACTTCCAGTAGAGCTCGGCGGTATCGGCCCAGTTCATGACCGCACCGGTCATGGAATAACTCACGTAGTAGATTGCGCTGTCGCCGCTCTCGTGAGGGCTGAACACCTTAATCCTTACGCCGTCACCGGTCTGCTCGACCGTGTAGACGCCAGAGTCGCCCTTGTTCGCGTTATCGACTTTGTTAAACGCGGTGTCCTCTTCCTCGACACTCAGCACGTCGACGCCCGCCGTGCCGCCCTGCTGGTTGGAGCCCGTATTGATCTCCCAAAACACGCCGTTGATGTCGTCGTCGAAATCAAACTGGCGTCCCTCGACAACGGTCAGCGATCCGTCGGCTTCGACCGTGGCGCTGATGTAGGTTTGGGTCATGGAATAACCGTCGGCGTGTGCGGCGGCGGGCAGTAGCAGCAATGCAAGCGCGACGAGTGCGCAGACAGAAGCAAATCGCGCAAACAGGCGGCGCTGCCGGCTGACTTTGGCGGCGAGGGTGTTCATAGGCACATCCTTTGTCTGTAAAACCAACAGCGCCATTGTCCCACGTTTGCGGGTACGCATGACGAACATCTAGGCGACCGGAGCGCCAAACGGGATGAAAGTCACGCCCGCGGCCGGCACCTGGGGACATTCCTTATCTGCCGGCAATCTGGAACACTCCTTGGCATAGCCCGCTCCGGCAATAGATACCACTTCATAGCTCCGTCACAGGTGTAGCGGCTTTGTGTTGCCGCGGCGTAAGCCGATTAAGCTGGCGAGCGAGGGGCATAAAGCAGTTGAGCGAAAACGGTTTGCCCCTTTGCCGTTCGCTTGAGGATCATGTCCCCCTTTTCCGCGGAAACCCCGGCAGTTGCGAAGAGCTGCCGGGGTTTCTGTCGTCTAAGGTGCCAAGTTGATGGACAGGAATCAAAGCGCCGAGTCTGCGAGCCGCCATACGCAATGCGGGGCCTCGACAACTTGCGGACCACAGTGACGCCTCCCCATCGCGCCCCGCGCTATACTCGTCCGCATGGATATCAAAACACGCAACATAGCAGCGCCCGCCGCGGACGCGCCAGCGATGCCGCCCGCCTCTGCCCCCGCGCCCGTCGTGGGCCGCTTTGCCCCGTCGCCCTCGGGCCGCATGCACTTGGGCAACGTGTTCAGTTGCCTGTGCGCGTGGCTTTCGGCCCGCAGCCAGGGCGGCCGCATCGTACTGCGCATCGAGGACCTGGACGATCGCTGCAAGCGTCCGGAACTTGCCGCTCAACTGATTGACGACCTGGCCTGGCTGGGGCTTGAGTGGGACGAAGGCCCCTACTACCAACACGATCGCCTGGACTTGTACGAGGACGCCCTGCACCAGCTGCAAGACGCCGGCCTCACCTACCCCTGCTTTTGCACGCGCGCCGAGCTCCACGCCGCGAGCGCACCGCACGCCAGCGACGGCACGCCCATCTATCGCGGCGCCTGCCGAGGCCTTTCTGCCGAGGAGGTTGCCCGCCGCAGCATCCTGCGCGCTCCGGCCACGCGCCTGCGCGTGCCCGCCGTCGACGACCTCGCGGACGACGTGATCGAATTTGTGGATCGCACGTATGGTGCCCAATGCGAGGCGCTCGCCACCGAATGCGGCGACTTTTTGGTGCGCCGCAGCGACGGCGTGTTTGCCTATCAGCTAGCCGTGGTGGTCGATGACGCCGCCATGGGCGTCACCGAGGTCGTGCGCGGATGCGACCTGCTGGGCTCCACGCCGCGCCAAATCTACCTGCAGCATCTGCTGGGACTTCCCACGCCGCACTACGCGCACATTCCGCTGCTCATGTCGCCGGACGGCCGCCGCCTTTCCAAGCGCGACCGCGATCTGGACCTGGGCGAACTCCGCACCCGCTTTGGCACACCCAAGGCACTGCTGGGCTGGCTCGCCGGGCAAACGGGCATCGCACCGGACACCACGCCGCGTTCTGCCGAGCAGCTGGTCGAGCACTTTAGCTGGGATGTCATCCGCGCGCATCGCGAGAACATCGTTATGGATGAAAGGACAGGCATGCAACAGACGGCAGCCCACCCTGACGACCACCTCGATAGCGACATTGCCAAAGCATCAACAACTCATCTTTCACCAGAGGGGTTCGATGCGTTTTGCGAAATACTTGACTCCCCCACGCCAGAAGCTACGAAAACGTTACTCGAGCGCAAGTCAGCTTGGGAGTAAATCCCTTAGCGAATCGGTTTTGGTTCGCTACGAAGCTCATGCGTCCGTACCCCTATGCAACATCCCAGGGCTGGAGTTCGTCGCCCAGGCGAACGATGCAGTCGTAGAGCACGGTATGGCGCTCGGCCGGGTTGACATCCCGATGAAAATGCCCGTAGTACCAGCGCTTGTAGTCCAGACGGTCCTCCAGCTCGTCAAAAAACGTGGTGAGTCGATCGACATCGGGATAATTCCAGCCGGGCGCCGGATAGAGCGTGGGCGACAACATGCGCGTGGAGCAGGTGTGGGTGATCACGTAGTCGACCTTCCAGCCCACGCTGTCGAGCTTTGTCCGCGCCTCCTCAAAGTTGCGCTCGTCCGGCAGCTCCTGCGGCCACCAGCTGGAATAGGGAATGCGGTATTCCTTATCCACGCTCGTGGCACCGCCCATGGTAAAGATCGTTGAGCCGTCGAGCTCAAAAATCTCGCCGCGCGTCAGGCGTCGGATGGGCGAAGTGTCCGACAGGCGCTGCGTCAGGCCGCCGTGCCACAGTTCCATGGGACGCTCCGCCCAGTGATCGAAACGTTCGTGGTTGCCGTCGACGAACAGCACGGTATAGGGGCGCGACTCCAGCCAAGCGATGTCGGCACATTCCTCGGCAGAGAAATCCCACGGAAAGCCAAAGTCGCCCGCGACAATCAGGTAGTCGTCGCCCGTCAGGCTGTCTCCAAGATCCCAGTCGCGCAGCTTTTGCATGTCGGCACCGCCGTGAGTATCACCCGTCACATAGACCGTCATCGGATCACCACTTCCCTGTAAGTCGCTAGCCCGCATTCTGCACGATCGCCAAGCAAACCGTTCCAGCCCTTCCGTTCCTTAGGGCTTACCCCTCGTTCTTCCATCCAAACGGGTCGAGCACCCAAAAAATCAGATCTAGCACACCGCCGGTCATCATGGCACCGGCAAGGGCCATGCAAATGTGCAGAGAGCTGGCACTTCGGAGCACGTCGAACGGCCCCAGAACAGCCAGCAGCGAGACCGCTGCGCCGGCTACGCACAGCGCAAGGCACGGTCCTGCGTCCTTAACGCACTTCTTTGCGAGATGCTTTGCGTTGTCACCCATCGATATCGAACTCCTTAGAGGGTCGTTGTTCAGATGCATGCCGCCGTGGCAGAACGAAGCGGCAGAGTAAGTGTCACATGCCGTGCAGGCATCAATGGAGAAACCGCCTGCTCGACCAACCCTTGACGCCGTTTTGCACCGGCACCCCATCCCCCGCTATCGAGGTCTAATACTTTTCCCGAGAAGTGAACGGCTGTTTTTGGACCCCTGAAACAGCCGCATTTTTCGGCGGCAAAATCGTGGGATTTCAGCATTGAAACCGCGGGAAACGGCACCTTTAAAGTGTCGATGCTTCGGGGGTCCGTTTTAGCTCGTTCACTTCTCGGGAAAAGTATTAGACCTCGCTGCTAGCTATCCAGAAAGACACCTCCCCCTTCCCCACCGCCGCGCAAAAACTCATCCAACATTAATCTTGGCTCAAGAATCGCTTAATCTATAACCTGCACTATAGAGTTCGACCAAGGGCGGGGCGGCGTCACGCAGGCCGCCGAACGCAACGCTCGCGCCCGGGCAGATCGCCCGGCGTCGCGCCCATCGAACGAAAGGACAGGTCATGGGCGACCTCGAAAAAGTTGAAACCATCCGCACCAAGTGCAACGTGAGCTACACCGATGCCAAGGCGGCGCTCGACGCTGCCGACGGCAACGTTTTGGATGCCATCATTTGGCTCGAGCCGCAGGGCAAGACGCAAACCACGTCGGCGCACGCCTCCACCGAGTCCGTGCCGGTCGATGAGCCCTCGGCCGAGATGGTCGCCGCGCAGGCCGCCTACGAAAAGTCGAGCGAAAAGACCGACTTCTCCAAGAAGATGGACAGCGTGTGGGAGTACCTCAAAAAGCTCTTCCGCCTGAGCCTGGACACCAAGTTTATCGCCACGCGCCGCGATGCGATCATCCTCAACATTCCCATCCTGATCCCCATCGTCGCGCTGTTTGCCTGGGGCGCCACGATATGGCTGATGTTGATTGGCCTGTTCTTTGGCATGCGCTACCGCATCGACAGCGACGGAGACGTGCCCGGCAGCATCAACAACCTTATGGATCACGCCGCCGACGCCGCGGACGACATCAAGCAAAATCTCAACGACGACAAGTAATCGCAGACGGGGGCACGTATGGCACGAATCCTGATCGTAGAGGACGAGGAGAAAATCGCCCGCTTTGTGACGCTCGAGCTGGAGCACGAGGGCTACCAGGTGGAGCACGCCGCCGACGGCCGCACCGCCGTAGACCTGGCGCGGGAGCGCGACTACGATCTGATTCTGCTCGACGTGCTGCTGCCGCAGCTCAACGGCATGGAGGTGCTGCGGCGTGTCCGCAAGCACAAGGATGTGCCGGTGATCATGGTCACCGCGCGCGATGCCGTGATGGATAAGGTGGCCGGGCTCGACGCCGGCGCTGACGATTACCTAACCAAGCCGTTTGCCATTGAGGAGCTGTTCGCACGGATCCGCGTTGCGCTGAAGCGCTCGGAGGCCGTGCGGGCGGCTTCGGGCGTTGGCGACGTTGGGGCCGGGGAGGGCGCTACGGGTGCCGCTGCGGTACCCCCGGCTGGTGACTCTGCCAAAACCTCTGCCGCGTCCTCCCCCGCCACGCTCGCCGTGGGCTCGGTTGCGCTCGATCCCGACCGCCGCGAAGTCACGGTCGGCGGCTCGCCCATCGCGCTCACGGCCCGCGAGTTCGATGTCCTCGCCCTGCTTATGGCGCACGCCGGCACCGTGCTCACGCGCGAGCGCATCGCGCACGAGGCGCTGGGCTACGAATACGTGGGCGACACCAACAACGTCGACGTGCACATCGCGCACCTGCGCGCCAAGATCGAGGACGCCGGCGGCGCCCGCATCATCCAGACCGTGCGTGGGGTGGGCTATGTCTGCCGCGCGTAACGCCGAGGCCAAGCGCGTCACATCCATCGCCCGCGCCATCAACTGGAGCTATATGTGGCGCCGCTTGATGAGCTACGTCTGGCTCGATCTGCTGCTGATGGTGATTGCGGCGGCGATCCTCGTCTATGGATACAACCAGATGCTGCCCGACGGCGCGTTTACCGCAGGATGGATCCCCGGCGTCGCCGTTCACGGCATGTCGCTGGCGCCTGCGCGCGGCTGGGACCTGGCAACGCTCACCTATACCGTCGAGCTTGCGCGTACCACCAAGACTTTCCCCCTCGCGCAGGACCTCGTCGCGCTATGGCCTCTCTACCTTGTCGTTGTGGGTTGGCAGGTCATCAGCGTGCTCGACATGCTCGGCGGCGCCCGTCGCGTGCGCCGCACCATGGCACCGCTCAACGACCTGGCCTTGCGCGTGGACGAGCTCGGCCGTATGCAGCTCTCCGGCGGCAAGATGGAAACACTGGAGCAGGCCATCGAGCGCGCAAGCGTCGACTCGCCGAGCGTCACTACCGGCGACGCCGACCTGGCAAGCATCGAGGTTGCACTCAACCGCCTACTGCGCCAGATGCAAGAGGCCAAACTGCAGCAAATGCGCTTTGTCAACGATGCGAGCCACGAGCTGCGCACGCCCATCGCGGTGATTCAGGGCTACGTAAACATGCTCGATCGCTGGGGCAAAGACGACCCGGACGTGCTGGCAGAATCTATCGCGTCCCTCAAGGCCGAAAGCGAGCACATGCAAGAGCTCGTGGAGCAGCTGCTGTTTTTGGCGCGCGGCGATGCCGGGCGCACGGTCCTGCGGCGTGCGAATACCAACCTGGCCGCACTGGTCGACGAGGTATGCGAAGAATCGCAGATGATCGATACCGAGCACACATATCGGCTGGCTTTTGACGCTGCGCTTGTCAGCGACCCGCGCTGCGATGCGCCCGTTGACGTGGCGCTCGTGAAGCAGGCTCTGCGCGTGATCGTGCAAAACGCCGCCAAGTACTCGGATGCGGGAACGACCGTCACATTTGGCATAACGCCCAATGCGGGCATGGGCACGATCGACATAAGTGTTGAGGACGAAGGCATCGGCATGAACCAGGAATCCGCAGCTCACGCGTTCGAGCGGTTCTACCGTGCCGACAACGCGCGCGATGCCGGCGCGCAGGGTTCGGGCCTGGGGCTCGCTATCGCCAAGTGGATCGTCGACAGCCACGGCGGCGTCATCGGCGTGACCTCGGTCGAGGGCGTCGGCAGCCGCTTTACGATTCGCCTGCCGCGGTAGGAAGCCCCTCGACATAAATAAAGGGATAGGGCCACGCAGCCCTATCCCTTTTTGCTAGCTATGACAGCTTGTGCGCTACTCGCGGCACAGGTGCACGGCGAAGCCGGCGAACTCGCGCTTAAAGTACACGAGTTTGGTACCACCGTCGGGTAGCAGCGCGCGCGACTCCTCGTTGACCTCGAGCCCGCGCTCGGCAAACCACTTCTCAGCCGCATCGATGTCGTTGACGGCAAAGCCGATGTGGCCCTTGGTGCCACGACCGTTCTGCTTCATGATCTCGACCAGCGAATCGTTAAAGTACGAAACCGGGGTCTCGATGACGGGCAGGCCCATCATCGTCGAGAACAGCTCCGCGATCTCCAGGGCGTCTGCCGGGTCGGCGGCGTTAATGCCCACATGGGCAACGCGCATGCCAAAGAGCTCGACCGGGTTGGCGTTCTGCTCACTCATACAGGCAGTGCCTACTGAGCCATGACGTCGAGAACGGCCTTCTCGGCAGCGACGCGGTTCATGCCGGTCATGAAGGGCACGCCGCTCACGTACGGGCAGGTGAGGCCTTCGGGGGCAACGGTGGTGGCGATCAGCAGGTCGGCGCCCTCGTCGCAGTAGTCCTTGGCCTCGGAGATGGCGCACTGCACGATCTCGTACTTGTCGGCGTAACCGTTGGCGTCGAGCAAGGTGGCGACCTTCTGGGCAACGAGCGTGGAAGTAGCAGCGCCAGCACCGCAAGCCAAAACGATCTTCTTCATAGGTAATGTCTCCCTTCATGGTTTACTTTAGGTAAGTGTACCGCAGCGAGCGATGGCACTCGGCCTCGATGAGCTTTTATGCCAGTTTGCTTGCGCGCTGCGTATAATACATCTAGTACGTGTAGTCATACCGCTCGCTTTATGAGCGACTAAGGACCCTAACATGCCCGATTCCCGCACCCTCTGGACCGCCGTCGTTATCATCTGCATCGCCGTGTCGGTGTTCTTTAGCGTCAAAAAACGCACCACGTTCAAGCGCCTGCAGCAGCTTATGGCTGCCAAGCAGTGGGACGAGTTCGATCGTTTGCTCGACGGCAAACTCACCAGCATGCTGTACCCGCGCTACAACCGCGACTACCTGCGTCTGAACTCCTATCTGCTGCGCGAGGACCACGAGCGCGCCAGCGAGATGTTCGACCTGCTGCTGGGACTCAATCTCCCCAAGATGCAGCGCGTCGACCTGGTGATTAAGGCCTTTAACTACTATGTTGGCCAGGAGGACCGCAAAAAGTCCAAGGAGCTTCTGCACGAGATCAAGGGCTTTGAGGGCGGTCAGGCCGAGGCGGTCGCGCACGAGTGCCAGCTGATGTACGACACGATGATCCTCAAGCGCCACAACGACATTCCCGAGCTGGAGCGCATGCTCAAGGATGCCGGTGACGACAAGGTCAAGAGCTGCCGCCTGGAATACCTGTTGGCCCTGCAGTACAAGAACAAAGGCGACGAAGCCAAGTTCCAGGAGTTCCTGGAGAAGTCGGGCCAACACTCGATGGCCGTCAACGCGTAACGGACGGCTTGTGCTAGACTTCTAGTCTCACGGGGGCGTGGCGGAATTGGCATACGCAGGAGACTTAAAATCTCTCGCCGCAAGGATTGTGGGTTCGAGTCCCACCGCCCCTACCATGTGATTGCTTGCGAGCCCGTGTTCCCCAGGGATGTGGGCTCGCTTCTTTTAGATGCCGGCAGGGCTCTAAGTTGCGGTGGAATAGATCCTGTTTATACCGTTTACCAGCTTATTTAGGAACTATTTCACCGCAACTCAGAGGAAGACGGTTAAAGAGCACTCAGGCTCGGGGTCCAGGCGATGGTGGGAGTCGCGCCGTCGAGAACCTCGTTGATGGTGGCGGCCATGCCAGCGAGTAGGCTGTTCTCGCTTACGGTGAGCGTCTTGTAGCCGCCGGCACGCATGAGCTCGCGGATCACCACGGCGCCGGCCAGAATCACGCCCGCGCGCTTGGGCTGCACGCCCGGCAACGCGGCAATGCCTGCAACATCCAACGCAGACATGCGCTCGATAGTGGCCGAAATCTGCTCCATCGAAAGCTCGCGCAGGTGCACAAAGTTCGAGTCGTACGGCTCCAGTTCGTGGACCAGCGCCACGAGCGTGGTAACGGTACCGCCCACCGCGACGAGGCGCTCGGCGCGCTCAAAGTCGACAGGCAGGCTCTCAAAATAGCCCGTAAACTGCTTGTTTGCCCAGCCGGCAGCAGCTGCAAGCTCGTCCGTCGACGGCGGCAGTGCCGAGAAAAACCGCTCGGTCACGCGGCGGCAACCGATGTCCAGCGAGCGCGTTCCCTCCAGAGCAAAGATACCGCGCTCCGGTGCATAGACGCCCGTCGCGAGCTCCGTGGATCCGCCGCCCGAATCGGCAACGATGATGCGCTCGCCGGCAAAGTCGTGCGCCACGCCAAAAAACGTCAGGCGCGCCTCGACCTCGCCCGGAATCACCTGTGGCTCAAGCCCCAGATCGCGCAGGCCGTCCAACAGCAGCGCGGCATTGGACGCATCGCGCGCGGCGCTCGTGCACGTGGTGCAGACGCACGCGGCCCCAAAGGCACGGGCCTCGTCCACAAACATCCGGCACGCAGCGAGCACGCGCTCAACGGCCGCCTCGCAAAAGCGCCCCGTCGCGTCGACGCCCTCGCCCAAGTCGGTAATCTCGGTATGCTTGGACGATTCCACGATCGCCCCGCCCTCGACCTGGGCCAACACCAGGCGCGACGACACCGTTCCCAGGTCGATCGCGGCTACCTTATAGCGTTTGCAATTTGTCATTGCGGGCTCCCCTCCGGGCGCTATTTGCCGTTGGACACGACCGTCTGGCCCTCGACGCCGTTAAACCCAAACAGCATGTCGAGCGCTTGGATGTACCACGGCGCGTCCTTACCGACTTCTTCGATTTCCTTGGCAACTTCGCTGGCCTTCTTGGCGTTCGACGACTTCTGGCTCGACGAGGCATCCGAATCGCCGTCCAGGCCCTGCACTTCAATCCTCTTTTCGCCGGGCATCACCAAGCCCAGGTCCTCGGATGCCGCGTCCTTGATACCCTCCTCCGAGAGCAGCTTGTCAACGCTTTTTTGCAGCTCATCATTGTATTGCTGGCGAATCTCGACCTGCTTGGCCAAGATATCGCTCGAACGCTTTGCCACGTACAGGTCGCGCACGGGGAAATACAGGCTCACGAGCACCAGGGCAACGACGATGCCGATGAATAGCCCTCGCTGAGGACCGTGGGTAAAGTCGTAGATCGCCTTGACCACCGCGTTGTCGTTGGCGTAGTGCATAAAGTCCGAGCCCGAAAAACGGCTCGAAGGCCTGCTCGACCTGTCGTGCGTCTGGGCCGAGGGACGCGATGCATGTGTCGAACGCGCCGGGCGCACCGGTCCATCTGCCGAAGTATTCACTTGAGCATTGGGGCGCGAGGTACTTGTCGGGCGCTGCATGGAGCGGTCGGCGCCGGCGTAGGCGGACCCACCGAGCTGCACCGTGCGCGCACGGCGAGGCGACGGCTCACGCGAACCGGCGGAATAGTACCTGTTGTCGTAAATCTGATCCATGTGCGCCTTGTGCGGTTGAGGTTTGTTTGCGCTAAGTATTCTAGTTATAGCACGAGCGCCCGCACCGCCTTCGCCAGCCTTTGCTCGACATAAAAAAGGCGCTGAGCCATATGGCCCAGCGCCCATAGCGCTTTGCGGTATCCTGCCAAGGCGAGGCGGAACCGAGTCAGCCTCCCCCTCGCCAAATTCGCCCGTTTAGCGAATGTTGTAGAACGCGGCCTTGCCGGCGTAGCGCGCGCTGCCCTCGAGCTCGTCCTCGATGCGGATGAGCTGGTTGTACTTGGCGATGCGGTCGCTGCGGCACGGGGCGCCCGACTTGATCTGGCCGGCGTTGACGCCCACGACCAGGTCGGCGATCGTGGAGTCCTCGGTCTCGCCGGAACGGTGGCTCACGATGCAGGCGTAGCCGGCCTCCTTGGCGGTCTCGATGGCCTCGAGTGACTCGGTGAGCGTGCCGATCTGGTTGACCTTGACCAGGATCGCGTTGGCGGCACCCAGCTCGATGCCCTTCTTGAGGCGCTCGGTGTTGGTGACGAACAGGTCGTCGCCCACCAGCTGCACCTTGTTGCCAATGCGGCGGGTAAGCTCGACCCAGCCGTCCCAGTCTTCCTCGGCCATGCCGTCCTCGATAGAAATGATGGGATAGGTGTCGACGAGCTTCTCCCAGTAATCAACCATCTGGGCACTCGTGTACTCCACGCCCTCGCCCTTGAGCTCATACATGCCGGTCTCGGCGTTGTAGAACTCGGTCGAGGCCGGGTCCATGGCGTACATGAAGTCGACGCCGGGCTTAAAGCCAGCCTTCTCAACGGCCTTGGTGATGTACTCGAACGGCTCGGCATTGGTCTTAAGGTTGGGGGCAAAGCCGCCCTCGTCGCCCACACCGCCGCCCAGGCCGGCCTCGTGCAGCACGCCCTTGAGGGTATGGTAGACCTCGGCGCACCAACGCAGGCCCTCGGCAAAGCTCGGGGCGCCCACCGGCATGATCATGAACTCCTGGAAGTCGACGTTATTGTCGGCATGCACGCCGCCGTTGAGGATGTTCATCATGGGCGTGGGCAGCAGATGAGCGTTGACGCCGCCCAGGTACTGGTACAGCGACAGACCCGCCGACTCGGCAGCGGCGCGGGCGACGGCCAGCGACACGCCCAGGATGGCGTTGGCACCGAGCTTGGTCTTGTTGGGGGTACCGTCCGCGGCAATCAGCGCGGCATCGACGGCGCGCTGGTCGAAGGCGTCGAGGCCCACGACGGCGTTAGCGCACTCGTTGTTGACGTGCTCGACGGCCTGCAAAACACCCTTGCCCAGGTAGCGGCCCTTGTCGCCATCGCGCAGCTCGCAGGCCTCAAAGGCTCCGGTCGAAGCACCCGAAGGCACCATTGCGCGGCCAAAGCTGCCGTCCTCGAGCACGACCTCGACCTCGACGGTGGGATTGCCGCGGCTGTCGAGCACCTCGCGACCGTAGACGTCCAAAATATCGCTCATGTTGTCTCCCTCTCACTTGGAAACGGGTTGAATGCTTGGCGACGCGGCTTGCACGCTGTAGAGGCGCGCAGGTTCATAAGTTAGCCTTGTCGCACTTTTTGCATTATGCCCTAAGTTAGCCGAGGGATACACTTGATTTTCGAAAAATTTAGCGGGAACGGTGAGGCGTGTCAGCCCGTCGTTCCCGCAGTCTTACTCCCCTGCCTTTGCTGCGTCCCACAGGTCGTTGAGCCCATGGGTCGAAAGCTCGGCAAGATCAACGTGGGCATCGGCCGCCATCTGTTCCATCGCAGCCCAGCGACGGCGAAACTTGGCCGTGCTCGCGCGCAGGGCGCTCTCGGCGTCGATACCCTCCTTGCGCGCGACGTTGACCAGGGCAAAGAGCAGATCGCCAAACTCCATTTCGCGCTCGGGCGAGCCAGGGGCCTCGGCCTCAAACTCGGCACGCTCCTCGGCAACCTCGTCCCACACGTCCTGGACCGTCTCCCACTCAAAGCCCACGGCAGCCGCCTTGCGTGACACCTTCTGCGCCTGCATCAACGCCGGCAGATGCGTGGGCACGCCATCGAGCAGACCCTCGGGCGCGGCCTCGCCCGCCGCCACGGCCTTGTCCTTGGCGGCTTTCTCGGCAAGCTTGACCTCGTCCCAAATCTTGAGCACCTCGTCGGAGCTCTCGGCATCCGCATCGCCAAACACGTGCGGGTGGCGGCGAATGAGCTTGGCGTCGATATCGCGCGCCACGTCGGCCAGCGTAAACTCGCCGGCGTCGGCAGCAATCTGCGCATGCAGCACGACCTGCATGAGCACGTCACCCAGTTCCTCGCGCAGGTGAACCGCGTCGTCCGCCTCGATGCAGTCGAGCGCCTCGTAGGCCTCCTCGATCATGTTCTTGCCGATGCTGCGGTGCGTCTGCTCGCGGTCCCACGGGCAGCCATCGGGCTGACGCAGACGCCAGATGGTCTGCACCAGATGCTGCAGCTCGGCCGACGCGTCTATCAGCGTGGACAGATCGCGCGAGCCCTCGGCATTTTGCTGAGCCATATGCTGCGCCATGGTTAGTCCTCCTCCAGGATCACGTGGCGGAACGCTCCGCCCTCGTAGATGCCGTAGCTGTGCGTGCCGTCCTTGGGGATGCTCACGCTGCCGGGGTTGAAGAGCCACAGGCCCGGGTGCGCGGCGCTTTCCTCGTTGACCTTGATGTGCGTGTGGCCGTAGACGAGCGCGGAGCCCTCGGGCAACGCGGGCGCGTGGTCGACGCTGTTGTGCATGCCGGCGCCAAAGACATGGCCGTGCGTCAGGAACAGCTCGCGGCCGGTCTCGTCGAACAGCGTGGCGTAGTCGGCCATGACGGGAAAGTCGAGGACCATCTGGTCGACCTCGGCATCGCAGTTGCCGCGTACCGCGATGATGCGGTCGGCCAGGGCGTTGAGCAGCGGGATCACGCGCTTGGGGGCGTAATCGCGCGGCAGGTCGTTGCGCGGACCGTGATAGAGCAGGTCGCCCAGCAGCACGATGCGGTCGGGCTGCTCGGACTCGATGGCGGCAACCAGGCGCTCGGCCCAGTATGCCGAGCCGTGGATGTCGGAGGCGATGAGGTATTTCATGGGGAGATCCTTTCGAATGGGGTTGATATGGCTAGGCGCAGGATGTCGCCACCAGCCGCGTTATTCAAATCGCAGTGCCGCGCTCTGGGCCGCCCGCATCACGCGCTGGAGCGGCACATTGTGCTCGCGGGCGAGACGGGCGCAGTCCTCGTACTCGGGCGCTGCACGCTCGCTGCCGTCGGGCAGGGTTGCCACCTTGACGGACACCTCGCCCCATAGCGTCGTTACGCGCTCAAAGCGGCGTGGCAGGCAAACGCGCTCCATGACCTGGCGACGAATGCCGTTGGTCGTGGTTTCCAAAAAGATAATCGTCTGCAGGCGCTCGATATCCTCGTGAGCACAGATTACCTGTAGCTGCCAACTGGGACGGCCTTTCTTGCAATAGAGGGGCAGCCAATGCACCTCGCGCGCACCCGCCTCGCGCAGGCGGTCGGCAGCGTAGGCGAGCACCTCGGGCGACGCGTCGTCGATGTCGCATTCCAGCTTGACGATGGTCTCGGGCGCATCGGTCTCGCGGGACAGCGGGGATGTGCTATCGCATTGCATACGGTCCGGATCCTTTCCGCGCGGGCTCGTTTTGTTCACCCAAACGCTAGCACATCGCGGGCTGCGCGGATGTGACGGCGCGCGATGAGCGCGATTTTCCTTGCCCGCCAGAAACCGACACTCCACCGCCTCATCCAAACATGTACATCAGCCTCCAAACATGTCATTTTTTGCAGCTTTTGGAGGCTGATGTACATGTTTTGAGAGCGCAAGCGAGGCCGCACCGCGCGTCGCGCAGCCTTTCCAATCGATTTCGACCCCCGGCGTGTCCGGCGTGTTGAGAGCTGCGCCATTACAATGGAGCGGATTCGCTTGACACAAAGGAGCTGCCATGTCTGTCTGCCCGCTGGTCGATTGCCATACCCACACCTCGTTTTCGGACGGACATGCCTCGTTTGAGGACAACGTTCGCGCCGCTGCTGCGGCCGGCTGCCGCGTCATGGTCTCGACCGACCATCTCACCCTGCCTGCCAGCATGGATGCCAACTGCGAAGTGCAGGTTACTGAGGGCGACCTGCCGGCACATCGTCTGGCCTTTGAGGACGCCCGCAAACTCGCCGCGCAGATTGCGCCGGAGCTCGAGCTTATCTATGGCTTTGAATGCGATTGGTACGAGGGCTGCGAGCCTTTGGTTGAGCGCTGGTCCCAGAGCGCCGTGGTACGCCTGGGCAGCGTGCATTGGATTGGCAACCCAGGCGATATCATGGCCGGTGCCGCGGGTATGGCGGGAACGGAAAACGTCGCTCGCCCCGATACACCCGATTCCCTTTGCGGTTGGATCGACGATGACACCGACCTGCACGTTTGGGAAAACCTGGGGGTACGCGGCGTGTGGGAGCGCTACGTCGACGACTGGTGCCGCGCTTGCGAAAGCCCGCTTAACTTTGATGTGATGGCTCACCCCGACCTGTTCATGCGCTTTTCGAAGGAAGGGTTTGCGCCCGACTTTGACCCCGCGCCGTTCTGGGGGCAGATGGCAGAATGCGCACACGACACGAATCGGCGCGTTGAGGTCTCGACTGCCGCGCCGCGCAAGGGACTCGACGACTACTACCCCGCGACCGGCCTCTTGCGCTGCTTTGCCCATGCCGAGGTACCCATCACCTTTGGCTCGGACGCGCACCGCGCCTGCGATATCTGCTGGAATATCCGCGAGGCCCAGGACCACGCCTACGACTGCGGTTATCGAACCTTCGACATCCCCCACCCCACCGGAGAATGGCAACCCACGCCCCTCGCCTAACCATCCCTTCATAAGTTGCGGTGGAATAGGGATTGTTTTGCCTGATGAAGCGCTTAAACAGTCCCTATTTCACCGCAACTTCCATGACCCCGTTACACCAACAAAGACTGTCCCAAACGACTAGTGGCGGCGGGCGTTGAGTTCGCCGGCCAGCTCGTCGAGGGTAATGCCGTAGCGCTCAAGCGTCACGAGCAAGTGGTAGACCAGGTCGCCGGCCTCGTAGCGGATGTGATCGTGATCGTTATCCTTGCAGGCCATGATCACCTCGCTTGCCTCCTCGGCAAGCTTCTTGAGCAGCTCGTCCTCGACATCGGTCAGCAGACGCGCGGTATAGCTCTCCTGCGGCGATGCATCATGACGACCGTGAATCACCTCGGCCAGACCTGTCAGCGTCTCTCCGATATTTCCATCCTGAACGTTTGCGGTGCGCACACCCATAGTTCAATCCTTTCTGGTGGCCGAGCGTCTAATCGAGCGCCCGCCCTACGCGAGTTTCTTAAAGAAGCAGGTACGGTTGCCGGTGTGGCAGGCCGGACCCGGCGAGTCGACCTTGACCAGCAGCGTATCGCTATCGCAGTCGGCCCAGAGCTCCTTGACCGCTTGCATATTGCCGCTCGTCGCGCCCTTGTTCCAGAGCTCCTGGCGACTGCGGCTCCAAAACCACGTGGTACCGGTCTTGAGCGTCAGCCCCACCGATTCCTCGTTCATCCAAGCAACCATAAGCACCTCGCCGGTGTCATATTGCTGAACCACACAAGGAATCAGCCCACGGGCGTCGTACGTAAGATCAGACGCTTCTATTACCTCAGTCATCATTTCTCCCAAGTCATAAACGAAACCCCACAGGTCGGCGAGGGTTGTCCAGGTGCCGCAGGTTGCCGCGAAAGAGGAGCGACGCGTACTTTGGTACGCGAGCGACGGTTTGAGCGGCAAGATGCGGTACCTGGACAAGCCGCAGCATTAGAAGTCCAATCTCACAGGGATGCCCTGCGACGCCATATACTCCTTCACCTGGCGAATGCTGAAGGTTCCAAAGTGAAAGACGCTCGCCGCCAGCACGGCATCGGCCTCGCCCTCGATCACGCCCTCGGCAAAATGCTCGAGCGTACCCACGCCGCCGCTCGCAATAACGGGAATCGGCACCGCGCGCGCCACGGCACGGGTGAGTGCCAGGTCAAAGCCGGCCTTGGTGCCGTCGCGATCCATACTGGTCAGCAAGATCTCGCCGGCGCCGCGACGAGCCGCTTCCTCGGCCCACGCCACCGCGTCGATGCCCGTGGCGTTGCGGCCTCCTGCGGTAAAGACTTCCCACTTGTCGGCACCCGGCTCTCCGGGCAAACCGACGCGCTTGGCATCGATCGCCACGACCACGGCCTGACTGCCAAAAGCCGCGGCAGCCTGGCTAATCAGCGACGGGTCGCGCACGGCCGCCGAGTTGAGCGACACCTTGTCGGCACCGGCGGCAACCATGGTCCGCATGCCCGCTAGGTCGCGAAAGCCGCCGCCCACGGTATAGGGAATAGCGAGCTCCTCGGCCGCGTGCGCCGCCATCTCGATGGTCGTCGCACGGTTGTCACTCGTCGCGGTAATGTCCAAAAATACGACCTCGTCCGCACCCTCGCGGTCATAGGCGCGCGCCAGCTCCACCGGATCGCCCGCATCGCGCAAGCTCACAAAGTTGACGCCCTTAACCACACGGCCGTCCTTGACGTCCAGACAGGGAATCACGCGTTTGGTAAGCATGGGCTACTCCTCCCCTCGGGCGGCGGCCAGCGCCTGGGCCAGCGTAAAGTTGCCTTCGTAGAGCGCACGGCCGGTAATGGCGCCCTCAATAGCATCCTCACCCACCGCAGCCAGCGCGCGAATGTCGTCGAGCGTAGAGATGCCGCCCGAAGCCACGACAGGAAAGCCCGCGACCTTGGCAACATGGCGATACGCCGCCACATCGATGCCCGTCTGCATGCCATCGCGCGCGATGTCGGTATACACCAGATGCTTAAAGCCCAGCTCGGTGAGCTGTGCCACGGCATCGTCGAGTGCCACGCCCGCGCCGTCGCGCCAGCCGTTCACCTTGACCTGGCCGTCGCGAGCGGCGATGTCGGCCACGAGCAGCTCGCCAAAGCCTTGGGCCGCCACCTCGGCAAAACCCGGCTCGGTCACCAGCACGGTACCCAGTGCGATGCGGCGAGCACCGTAACCGGCCAGCTCGTCGATGCGCGCAAGCGAGCGAACGCCGCCGCCCACGTCCACGAACAGACCGTCGACGCCGCAGATGGCCTTGATCGCCGCCGAGTTGGCAGAGCATGTGTCCTCGTCCTCGCCAAAGGCAGAGGACAAATCGACGACGTGCACCCAGCTTGCGTCCTGCTCGGCAAACGAGCGAGCAACGGCCACGGGGTCGTCGGAATATACCTTGCAGCGGCTGCGGTCGCCGCGCTCAAGGCGCACGACCTTGCCGCCGATCAGATCGATTGCGGGAAACAGGATCATCGGCCGGCCTCCTCGACGATGTTGACGAAGTTCTTAAGGATGCGCTGACCCAGCGCGGAGGATTTCTCGGGATGGAACTGGCAGCCCCACACGTTGCCATGGCGCACGATGCACGGGAAACTCCGCGTGTAGTGCGTGCGAGCCAGCACATCGGCGCCATCGGCATCGTCGGCCACCGCGTAGCTGTGGGTGAAGTACATGTTGGCACCCTCGGCAAAACCAGTAAGCAGCGGATCGGCCGCACCGGCGGGCGTCATGTGCACCTGGTCCCAGCCCACGTGCGGCACCTTCAGGCAGCTCGACTCCAAGCGCGTGCACGAGCCGCGCATAATACCCAGGCCATCGACCCAGGGACCGCCAGCCTGCTCGGAGGCGTTGCCGTCGGCGACCGCGCCCTCGTCCGCAGGCACGCCCTCGTTGCCGCGCTCAAAAAATAGCTGAAGGCCCAGGCAGATGCCGAGCAGCGGAGTTCCGGCGGCGACGGCATCGAGCACCGCGTCCGCCTCGCCGCTCTGACGCATAAAGGCGATCGCGTCATAGAACGCGCCCACGCCCGGGATGACCAGACCGTCGGCGCGGCGGATCTGCTCCGGATCGTCCGACGTGCAGGCGGCGGCACCGGCGCGCGCAAGCCCACGCGCAACGCTAGACAAGTTGCCCTTGTGGTAGTCGACCACCACGATCTTCGGTTCGCCCACGCGACCCTCCTTTTCCCCATTCAAAACCTGTCCCTTTTTTGGCAGGTTACAGCGAGCCCTTGGTGCTGGGGATGCCCTGCACGCGGGGATCCAGCTCACAGGCGTGGCGCATCGTGCGGCCCACGGCCTTAAAGGCGGCCTCGATAATGTGATGCGAGTTGCCGCCCGCCAGCTCGCGCACGTGCAGCGTGAGCTTGGCGTCGCGCGCAAAGGCGTAGAAGAACTCGACGGCCAGCTCGGTATCGAAGCTGCCCACGCGCTCGGTCGGCACGGGCAGCTCGCAGTAGGCCTGCCCGCGGCCCGAAATATCAACAGCAGCCATCACGAGCGTCTCGTCCATGGCGATCGCCGCGTCGGCAAAGCGCGTAATGCCCGCCTTGTCGCCCAGCGCCCGGCAAAACGCCTCGCCCAGCACAATACCTGTGTCCTCGACGGTGTGGTGCGCATCGACCTCGACGTCGCCCACCGCGTGCACCGTCAGATCGAACAGGCCATGGCGGCCAAAAGCGTTGAGCATGTGGTCGAAAAACGGCACGCCGGTCGAGATATCGCACACGCCAGATCCGTCCAGGTCGAGCTTTACGACAATGTCGGTCTCGCCCGTCTTGCGGGTCACCTCGGCATAGCGGTCCATCTACATCTCCTCCTTCACCAGCGCGGCAAACGCTGCCAGCACCTCGTCGTTTTCCTGCGGGGTGCCCACGGTAATGCGCAGGCAGTCCGCGAGCCCCGGCGCGTAGCTAAAGTCGCGCACCAAAATTGAATACTCGTCGCGCAGGCGCTCGCGCACGCGCGTGGCATGCGGCGTGCGCACAAGCACAAAGTTCGCCGCGCTCGGCCACGCCTCCACGGGCAGACCCTCGGCAGCCATTGCGCGCAGGGCACACAACTCGCGCTCGCGCTCGGATGCGACCTGTGCCACCACGGGCGCGTACGCATCGCGGGCACGCACGCAGGCAAGCGCCGCCGCCTGGCTCAACACGTTGACCGAATAGATCTGGCGAATCGCCGCGAACACGTCGATGACCTCGGGCGCCGCGATCACATAGCCCAGGCGCGTGCCGGCGGCGCCGAACGCCTTGGACAGTGTATGCAGAATCACCAGGTTAGGATGCTCGGCAATAAGGCCTTGCGCCGTAGTTGCCGCGCCAAACGAATCGTCCGCAAACTCAACGTAGGCCTCGTCGACCATCACCATGCCGGGGCAGGCATCGCACAGAGCCGCAACAAAGTCGAGCGGCGCCACGTCACCCGTGGGATTGTTGGGCGAGGTCACGATCGCCAGATTGCACTCGGGAGCCACCGCAAGCACCGCCGCCTGGTCGAGCTCAAAGGTCGCCGGGTCGCGCCACACGTCGCGCACCTCGGTCTGGCACAGCGACGCAAAGAACGCATACTCGCTAAAGCACGGCGGGCAGTTGAGCAGGGTCCTCCCCGCGCCGCCAAACGCCAGCAGATAGTTATAGAGCAGCTCGTCGCCGCCGTTGCCCACGCAGATGTTCTCGCGCGTCACGCCACGCCAAGCAGCCAGTTCGTCGCGCAGGTCGTTCGACATGGGATCGGGATAGCGGTTGAGCGGCGTAGCGGCGAGCGCCGCGTCAATCGCCTCGCGCACGCCGGCCGGCACGGGATAGGTGTTCTCGTTGGCCGAAAGGTTGATGCGCGTGGGCGTAAAGTTAGGATCGTAGGGCTCAATACCGGCCAGGTAGGGCTGGACGAGTTCCTTCATGCGGGGCGTCAGCTCGGCCATATTAGGCCCCCTCGACGACCGCGCCAGTGGCACCGCCCGCAGCTGCCGCCAGGTCCACGCCCTCGGCGACCGTCGCGGTCGTATCACCCGGCCAGGCGACCTTGGTCAGGTCGGCCGCGGCCAGCGACTCGGCACTCACGGCACCCTCGCCCTGCTCCAGCACGCGGCGGCGCAGTGCGGCCGAAAGCGCGTGCGCCCACAGGCCCTCGGCCTCGGCCAGGCGCTGCGTAGCGGGAGCATCGGAGAGCAGGCCCTCGGGCGTATAGCAAATGACACTCGAGCGCTTAACGAACTCTTCGACCGAAAGCGGGTTGGAGAACATGGCCGTGCCGCCGGTTGGCAGCGTGTGGTTGGGACCGGCAACATAATCGCCGAGCGGCTCGGAGCTCCAAGCGCCCACAAAGATGGCGCCGGCGTTGCGAATGCCGCCGAGCAGGCCCATCGCGTCCTTGCAGTGCAGCTCCAAGTGCTCGGGCGCCACGGTATTCACCGCCTCGACGGCGGCAGCCATGTCGGCGGCCACCACGATGGTGCCCTCATTGTCGAGCGAAGCACGCGTGATCTCGGCACGCGGCGACTGCGCCACCAGGATATCGATGCCTGCCTCGACCTCGCGCGCAAACTGCTCGTCGCAAGTCACCAGATAGCAGGCTGCCAGCGGATCGTGCTCGGCCTGGGCCATTAGGTCGGCCGCGACCACCATGGGCTTGGCCGTGGCATCGGCCAGCACGCAGACTTCGGAGGGGCCAGCGACCATGTCGATACCCACGTCGCCCGAGACAATCTGCTTGGCCGCAGCGACAAAGGCGTTGCCCGGGCCGGTGATCTTGTCGACGCGCGGAATGGTCTCGGTGCCGTACGCCAGCGCGGCCACGGCCTGAGCGCCACCCACCATATAGATCTCGTCCACGCCGCCGAGCTTTGCCGCGGCGAGCGTATACGGGCTGATCAGGCCATCTTTCTGCGGCGGGGTCACCATGACCACGCGCTTGACGCCGGCAACCTTGGCGGGAATGGCATTCATGAGCACCGTGGAGGGATACTGCGCGCGACCGCCCGGCACGTAGATGCCGGCCGCCGCGAGCGGGGTCACCTTAACGCCGAGCATCGTGCCGTCCGCACGCGTGGTAAACCAGCTCTGCTCGACCTCGCGTTGGTGGAACTCGCGAATCTGACGCGCGGCCTTCTCGAGCGCGGCGACAAAGGCCGGATCAAGACCTTCGAGCGCGGCATCGATCTGCTCTTGCGGCAAGCGGAAGCTCTGCAGCTCGACACCGTCAAAACGCTGGCAGTAATCGCGCACCGCGGCATCGCCGTTGGCACGCACGTTGGCCACGATATCGCGGGCGGCGTCGACGATGTTTTGCGGCAGCACACCCTTGCGGTTGAGCTGGTTGGTAACGAGGCGCTCACCGGGAGCAAGCTTGATGGTCTTCATATCGGTATCCCCTATCGGTCGAGGTTGTGTTCGAAAAACGAGAGGCCGGGCGGCGGCGCCAATCGGCCCGCAGTCCGTACGTTGGGGCGCCCGTGCGCGCTCGCGCTATTGTGCCGAGCCCGCGACGGGCTCAAAATGCTTGTCCTTAACGGCCGCGGCCAAGCGATCTGCCAGATTGCGTACGCGCGGATCTAAGCGCGCGGCACCCGGGTTGACAAAGAAACGGGCCGTGCAGTCCATGATGCGGCCGGTGATGACCAGGTCGTTGTCGCGCAGCGTGGCGCCTGTGGCGGTAATATCCACGATGCGATCGGTCATGCCGACAATGGGGCCCAGCTCGATGTTACCGTGCAGCGAAACGATGTCGGCGTTCACGCCGCGCTCGGCATACCAGGCACTCGCGATGCGCGGGTACTTGGTTGCCACGCGAAGCGAACCGCGGCGGGCATAGTTGCGCTCGGCCTGACCGGCGCGCCACGCGGGCTCCGCCTCGATAAAGGTGCACAGGCCATAGCCCAGGTCTACCAGCTGCAGCAGGTTGAGGTCCGCCTCGATGAGCGAGTCCCAACCGCAGATGCCGCAATCGGCACCACCGCAGCCCACAAAGGCAGGCGCATCGCTGGGACGCACGATGACAAACTCGATATCGCCGACCGTGCCCTCGCCGGCACGCGTGTCGCGACCGCGCACAATCAGGTGACGGCCGGGATCACGCAGCTCAGAGACGTCCAAGCCCGCGGTCTCGAGCACGTCGAGCGTGTCGGCCTTAAGCGAGCCCTTGGGCACAGCGATGCGCAGCGGGCCCTCGGCGCCACGGCCCGCGGCGTGATCGCCGTCGGAAGCGGCATCCTCGGCCGAGGTGCGCGCGGCCTCCAGGCGCTCGAGCGAAAAGGCGAAGCCCGCCGCCGGCACCTCGATACCGTCGCCAAATGCGCCGGTAAAGATGGAATCGTAGCGTCCGCCCGAACCGACCGGATCGGGCAGTCCGCCGGCATAGGCCTTAAAGACCAGGCCCGTGTAGTAATCGAAAGAGTTCATGATAGAGAAGTCGAACGACAGCACCTGGGCGTCCTCGGGTGCCAGGCCCTCGACCAGGGCACGCAGCTCGCGCGTCAGCGGCGCGACGATACCGGCGGCCTCCAGCAGCGCGTCCACGCGGTCGAGCACCTCGGCACCGCCGTGCAGACGCGGCAGCTCGCTAATGGCGGCCTTGACGGCATCGGACTCGACGCTTACCGCCACGCGGGCATCGAGGCCCACAAAGTCGTTGGCATGCACGCAGCGCAGGGCCTCGGCAACCAGCTCACGATCCTCGCACGCCGCAAGCAGCTCCTTAAACGGACGCACGCTACCTGCGATAATGCGCGCATCGGGCAGCGCCAACTTGCGCACGGCCTCGGCCACGAGCGAGACAATCTCGACATCGCCCGCGGTATCGCCCGCGCCGATAAGCTCAAAACCCAGTTGCGTAAACTGACGCGAGCCGCCGGCATTGCGCTGACACTCGCGGACCACCGGCGCCTCATAGCGCAGGCGCAGCGGCAGATCGGCCGCGCGCATGCGAGTCGAAACCAGGCGAACGATCGGCAGCGTGTTGTCGGGACGGACCACCAGCAGGCGACCATCATCGTCAAAGAGCTTAAACGGCGTGTCCGCGATGCGGCCGCCTTCCTCGAGCGAACCCTTGTCCTCGAGCAGCGGCGTCTCGACCGGAAGGTAATGATGCTCCCTAAAGCAGCTCTTCACCGTCAGCGCAATCTCCTCGCGCGCCTGAGCCTCCTCGGGCAATATGTCCCGGAATCCCCACGGTGTGGCCGTCATCTGGTGAGCCTCCTCATGCTGTGTTTCATATAGAACAGAAGACCGGCATAGCTCCGCCGGTCTTCTGGGTACTTTAGCATACTAGAGTGTTTGCGGGGAAAATCCATCGCAGCCGCTCACGCCGTATTCATTTGGAAACATAGGGCAGATCGCCGCAACCCAAACCCGCCTAGGCGCCAATCGCACGACGATACTCTGCCATTACCTGCGCATCGGCAGCTGCGGGGTCGGCGAAATAGCGCCCGTCATAGGTCTCGGCCGAAACAACTCCGCGATAGCCGCGCGCCACCAGCCTATCCAGGTCGGCGCGCATATCGCGGTCGCCGTCACCCCAGGCAAGATGCGTCGTGCCATCTGCCGCAACATCGACAAAATGCACGTGGGCGACATCTTCGCCAAGCAGATCGAAATAATCGTCGATGGTATCCCCTGCCACCGCCATAGCGCCCAAATCCAGACACGCCTTAAGTGCCGGATGATCAACTGCCTCGATCATGCGCTTCGTGTCGGCCGCCGAGTTCACGATCATCGACTCAACCGGCTGTAGGGCCTCGAGCACCAGTCGCACGCCGCGCTCTCCCGCATGCTCGGCAATCGCACGCAGCATCGAGGCGCTGCGACCCCACGCGTCCTCGATCGGCTCGTTCAAAAATGCCCAGCCGCTCGAGACCATGACCTGCTCGGCTCCAAGTTCCGCCGCGATATCCACAACGTTCTTAAAGTACGCGAGCGTGCGGGCACGCGCCTCATTCCCACGCGCCGCGATATTCCACGGCTTGGGGTTGTTCTGTTCGGGACAAAGCCCCACAATCCGAACCCCATACCGCTGCGACAGCTCCCGCACCTGCTCGAGCGAATCGTATCCATGGCAATCGACATACAGATGCATCGCCCCGGTCCAAAGCTCGCAACACGTGTAGCCCAAGGCCGCTGCCGAAGAAAAGAATTCCTCAAGGTCAAAATAACGATGGCTGATATTCATGACGGCAAGCAGGGGGTAGCTCATAATTACTCTCCAACCTAAACGAGGCCCCGTTCCATATAGGAGCGGGGCCCAATTACATAAACGTTATTTGCTCTTAGTAGTCGAACTGGTGATAGTAACGACGGTAGTTGAGGTTGTGCTTGGTGACCGTCTCGTAGTAGCGAGCCAGGCGGTCGGTAACGAGCACCGTCAGAATCCACGGAGACACGATGACGCGGAACTCGTCGTCAAGGCCGGGGATCGCGAACTCGGCGGTGTCGATGATGTTGATGTCGGTGTCGCCGGTCACGCCGCGGGTCAGGAAGGCGCGGACGCGCTCGTCGAGCTTGCGGTTCTCGTCCTCGCCCATGAACAGGAAGACCGGGACGCCGGGCTCCACGAGCTCGAGGGTGCCGTGGAAGAAGTCGGCCGAGGTGATGTAGCGGGTGCGCTTCCACTGCATCTCC